>NZ_JBPDXO010000003.1:0-421890 GCF_051295855.1 Methylococcus sp. S1M | reverse complement strand
GCACGCTTCGACGGATGCAAGGCCCTTGGCTCTTGTCCCAATGGGAAGGAAAATGGACCGCCGGCCAGCATTACGGCTGGCGAATCAAGAAAACCAAAATCGCGGAAAACCGGGCGGATCGAGACAGCCCCGTCACCGACGCGACGTCACAAGGTACTGGATGGGAGCCTGATCCCAGGCATTGGTTTCACGCTGCCGCAACAGCAAGTGAAACCGAATGGCAACGCTATGAGTTCGAAGGTAAATTCTGGTCGGGGTGAGAGGATTCGAACCTCCGGCCACTGCCTCCCGAAAGCAGTGCTCTACCAGGCTGAGCTACACCCCGAAATCCGGCTGGACAGATTTTTCAATAGCCGCGATCGACCGCGAACCGTGCAAGAGCGATCAAGGCATCCTTGTAACCACTCTCGGGAAGATGGGTAACCTGCTCAATGGCTTTGTTCGCAGCATCCCTGGCACGCCGCTCAGTATACGAGATTGCGTCGGTCGACTCAATCACTGCGTACACTTTTTTGAAGTGTTCCCGCTCGCCCTGCTCTATCGCTTGCCGCAAGAGCTCGGCCTCCGCGCCGGAGGACTGGGACAGCGCATAGATCAATGGCAGTGTCGGCTTGCCTTCGGCGAGGTCGTCACCGAGGTTCTTGCCCCACTCTTCAGGATCGGCCTTGTAGTCCAACACGTCGTCCTTGAGCTGGAAGGCGATTCCGAGATATGTCCCGTAATTTTTCAGGGATTCTTCGACTGCGTGCGACGAGCCGGCGAGCACCGCGGCAAGCTGGGCGGCAGCGCTGAACAATATCGCCGTCTTGCGAGAGATGACGTCCAGGTAGCGCCCCTCGTCGGTCGCCGGATTGTTGCAATTGAGCAGCTGCAGCACCTCGCCCTCGGCGATGGCCGTGGTGGTGCGGGACAGGATGTCCATCACTCGCATATCCTGGACCCGCACCATCAGCTCGAATGAACGCGAGTACAGATAATCCCCTACCAACACGCTCGCGGAATTACCCCAGAGCGCATTGGCAGAGTCCTGCCCCCGGCGCAGCGCGGATTCATCGACGACGTCATCGTGCAGCAGCGTCGCGGTGTGGATGAACTCGATGACCGCTGCCAGGGTGATATGGTGGTCGCCCGGATAACCCAATGCCTTGGCCGAAAGCAGATGGAGCATGGGGCGCAGGCGTTTGCCGCCGCTGCCGACGATGTATTGCCCGATCTGATTGATGAGTACCACATCGGAATGCAGCTCGCGCAAGATCAGGCTATCGACCGCAGCCGCCTCGCCGTCGACGAGACGGCGGATACCGGCGAAAACCTCGCGGGAATCGCGAAGATCGGCGGCCCCTGGATCGGAGATAGCGTGATTATTCATCGAGTTGTTATGAGCGCGCCCGCCAACAAAAAAACCCATCCATGTTAGATACTCATAGCGCGTGTGTCAAGGTGACCGCGCATGCGACGTTCTGGGTCCAAACCGCCCAGAGTCGTCGACTGCACTTCAACCGGCGGCAGGAGCGGCGCATTCGCTCAGCACCTCCGACAGGAGGCCGATGCCCCTCTCGATCTTTTCCGGCGTAGCATGACTGAAGTTCAACCGCAAAGCCGGATAGCGCTGATCCGCGACCGGGAAGAACGGTTCTCCCGGCATGAATGCCACATCGCGGCCCAATGCCACCTTGAGTGCAGCCAGAGTGTCGATGTTCCCTACCAGCCGCAACCAGAAAAACAGTCCACCGGCCGGTGCCGACCATTCCGCCAGGCCGCTGAAATGCCGCTCCAGGGCAGCCTGCATCGTATCCCGCCGCCCGGCATAGACGCCGTTCATGTGCGCCAGATGCTTCCCGAAATCGCCGGAAGAGAGGAAGCGCGCCAGCCAGGCCTGACCGGTGCGGCCGGTGTGAAGGTCGCTCGATTGCTTGAGGCGGACGAGCCACGGGAACAGACCGGGAGACGATGCGAGGTAGCCGACGCGCAGTCCCGGCGCCGTTATTTTGGAAAAGCTGCCCAGATAGACCCAGGGCGCCCTTTCGAGATAAGCACAGACCGGCGTCCGGTCGCATGACGTATAGACCAAATCCCGGTAGGGGTCGTCCTCCACCAAAGGGGTACCGGTCTCATCGAGCACCGCCGCGACGGCGCGGCGTGCCGCATCGCTGTAACAGCATCCCGACGGGTTCTGGAAGCTGGGGATGAGATACACGAAAGCGGGTCTGTGGCGGACGATGGCCGCTTTCAGTGCGTCCGGATCGATGCCCCCGACCTGCAAGGGCAGGCCGTGAAACTCCGCGCCATAGACCCGGAAACATTGGAGCGCGGCGAGGTACGTCGGCGATTCCAGCAACACCGGCGTTCCTTCGTCGATGAAAAGCTTGCCGACCAGGTCGATACCCTGCTGGGAGCCCGTCGTCACCAGGACCTGTTCGGTCTGACAGCGAAGCCCGAGGCCCGAGAGCCCTCGGGCAATCAAATCCCGCAACACCGGCTCGCCTTCACTGGGACCGTACTGGCGGGAGTCTGCGGCACAGGCGCCGAAATCCAGTTCCGGCATCATCTCTTCCGCCGGCAAGCCGCCGGCGAAAGAGATGACCCCGGGCCGCTGAGTGATCTGCAGGATGTCACGGATGAGGGAACTGGTAAGGCGTTCGGTTCGGCGGGAAAGTCGAGGTGTCATGAAAATCCGGTGTGGTTGCTCGAGCCGGTTCGGCTGGATGGTTTTGAAAAAGTTCGAGGCGGGTTCGCCCAAGGCCCGGCCGAGAGCGGAAGCCGTCGGCCCATCAGCGTTCGCGAGCTTCCGACTATACAACATCGTGGCTTGCAGCGCGGGAGCAAACGCGCCTGCGGCGCCGCTCTGCGACATGCAAGACGGGGGAAGGGGGGAATTTTGCGACGACCCGAGCTCCAAACATGGTCTTGGTCGCGGAATTTGGTTAGTATTACGACCCGATTACGGAAGGCGGGGCCGTCAGGTGTCGACTTCCGTTAGCGCCGCGTTGTAGCCGGGCTGGTACCGGTGGGTCGACGGGCAGAGGGATACGACAGCAGTCACTCGGCTCCAGACTCCACACAACGATAACTACGATACCCGAGGAGACTCAGTCGATATGAAAACTCAGAACGTCCTGTCCAAGTTCGCCGCTTTGATGGTCGCCGGCTCGCTGAGCTTCGGCGCTTTCGCCGCAGAAGACGCCGCTGGCGTGAAGAAAGCCACCGAAGAGGCACTCAAGGCGTCCCAGGAGGCGCTGGAACAGGCCAAGAGCGGCCAGAAGGATGCCGCCATCGCCAGTGCAAAGCTCTACCGTCAGAAGGCGAAGGAAATCACCGGCGCCGGTGCGGGCATGTCCCTGCAGAAGGCCATGGGAGCCGCCAAGGAAGCCGCGACGGAACTCGAAGCCGGCAACAATGCCGCCGCCATCGAGAAGCTGACCGACGTCGTGAACCGCATGACGGCCATCAACAACGAGACGAAGTAATCTCGTTGCATTTGGTCGGCGGCCATGCCCGCCGGCAAGGGAAGGCGGAGCGAGAGCGCTCCGCCTTTTTTCATGCTGCTCACCGGCTGTCACCGCCGTTTTACGGCTCGTGCCGCACGCCGGGCAGGTATTGCGGCGTGCTGGGTTCCTGATGGGCTTCCAGATAGGCACGGAAACCAGCGAATACGGGCCAGGTGACCGCCTCCATGCCGCTCGCGGTCAGCAGGCCGATGCCGGCGACGGCGCGCTCCACCCCCGTTGGGCGGGTTTTCATATGGAAGTCCCGCTGCAGGATCTCCTCGTCGTCGGTCATCAAGGCATAAGTCAGACGGGCATTGTGAAACGCCATGGGCTGGACCGACGAGTCCGGCGTCACCGGCCCCGTACCGCAGGCGGTCAGACAGGAAATCAGCGCCGCTACCGCCGGTATTGAAGGTTTTTCCACGATCGTCGTCGGCACAAGGATGGGTAACGTTCGAAAGCCTATCATGAATGCCGTGTCAACGAGCAGATGCCTACGGGATTTCAACGGTCGAGAATACCGGGACGCCACTGACGACCCACTCGAATGAAAAACTCGATGTACCTGCCCTTTCCCTCGAAAGGGCTTTATGCGATCACCCCCGACCGGCTGCAGGGCGATGCGCTGCTTGCCGCCGCGGAGTCCGCCATCCTCGGAGGCGCCGCGGTGGTGCAATACCGACCCAAGTCGGGACCGGCGAGCGATCGCCTGAGTGACGGAATCCGGTTGCAGGAACTCTGTCGCACCGCCGGGATCCCCCTGATCGTCAACGACAGCCCCCGGCTGGCAGCGGAGATCGGCGCGGACGGGGTCCATCTGGGCAAGAACGACGGTTCGGTGGCCGCCGCACGTCACGTCCTCGGCGACCGGGCGATCGTCGGCATTTCCTGTTACGACTCGTTGGAAAGGGCACTCCGAGCGGAAGCCGAGGGCGCGAATTATGTGGCCTTCGGCGCGCTTTTCCCGTCCGCCACCAAACCCTGCGCGTCGCGCGCACGGCTGGAAACGCTGCGGGAGGCGGGAGCCCGTCTGCAGATCCCCATCGTAGCCATCGGCGGCATAGATACCGCCAACGCCGGTCAGGTCATCGGCGCCGGAGCGGACCTGGTGGCGGCCGTCGAGGCCGTGTTCGGTGCCGCGGATGTCGCACGTGCGGCCCGTGAACTGTGCAGCCTTTTTCACGCTCCGCGGAAACGGCGGCCGCACTGCGACGACGCCTGAGTCGTCCGTTCTACACGATCCCATTGTCCTAGGGTTAGAACGGCGGCATCATATTCGGTTAACGCTTTAATCAACCGAAGGGCCGAGTACCGCCATGATCGCAAGCAATCCCTCCCTCAACTCCCAGTCCGCGGCCAACACGGATACCGATCCGGAGGAAACCAGGGAGTGGCTGGACGCGCTTGCGGCCGTCATCGAAACAGAAGGCGTCGAGCGCGCGCATTTCCTGATCGAAAAGCTCGTCGACAAGGCGCGCCGGTCCGGCGCGAATCTGCCTTACAAGGCCAACACGGCGTACATCAACACCATTCCGCCTCATGCGGAGGCTCGCAGCCCCGGTGACGCCGGCATCGAGCACCGCATCCGCTGCTATCTGCGTTGGAACGCCATGGCGATGGTGGTGCGGGCAAACCAGAAATCCACCGAGTACGGCGGACACATTTCCAGCTTCGCTTCCTCGGCCACGCTCTACGACGTCGGTTTCAACCATTTCTTCCACGCTCCCGACCGGGACCATGGCGGCGACCTGGTGTTTTTCCAGGGCCATTCGGCGCCCGGCATCTATGCCAGGGCATTTCTGGAAGGACGGCTGACCGAGGAGCATCTGGACCGGTTCCGCGCCGAAGTGGGCGGCGGGGGGCTGTCATCCTATCCGCACCCCTGGCTGATGCCGGATTTCTGGCAGTTCCCGACCGTCTCCATGGGCCTCGGCCCGCTCATGGCGATTTACCAGGCGCGGTTCATGAAATACCTGGCCGATCGCAAGATCCTCCTGAATACCGAAGGCCGCAAGGTCTGGTGCTTCTGCGGGGACGGCGAGATGGATGAGCCGGAATCGATGGGCGCCATCGGCCTTGCCGGCCGGGAAAAACTGGACAACCTGATCTTCGTGGTCAACTGCAACCTGCAGCGCCTGGACGGACCGGTGCGCGGCGACGGCAAGATCATCCAGGACCTGGAGGCCGAATTCCGCGGCGCCGGCTGGAACGTCATCAAAGTGATCTGGGGCTCCCACTGGGATGCGCTGCTGGCGCGCGATACCAAGGGCCTCCTGCGGCAGCGGATGGAAGAGGTGGTGGACGGCGAGTACCAGACGTACAAGGCCAAAGACGGCGCCTATGTCCGCAAGCATTTCTTCGGCAAGTATCCCGAACTGCTGGAAATGGTCGCCAACATGTCCGACGAGGACATCTGGCATCTGAACCGGGGCGGTCACGACCCGCACAAGGTGTATGCCGCCTACGCGGCCGCGGTGGCGCACAAGGGACAGCCGACGGTGATCCTGGCCAAGACCATCAAGGGCTATGGCATGGGCCGGGCCGGTGAAGGCCAGATGATCGCCCATCAGCAGAAGAAGCTGGACGCCGAGGCGCTCAAGGCCTTCCGCGACCGTTTCAACATTCCGATCCCGGACGACAAGGTGCATGAGGCGCCGTACTATAAACCGGCCGAAGACAGCCCCGAGATGATCTATCTGCAGGAGCGCCGCAAGGCCTTGGGCGGTTACCTACCGCAACGGCGGAAGGAGGCACCCCACCTCCAGATACCCGAGCTGAGCATCTTCGAGACGATGCTGAAAAGCTCGGAGGACCGAGAAATGTCCACCACCATGGTGTTCGTCCGCCTGCTGTCGTCCCTGCTGCGGGACAAGGCGCTGGGCCGCTACGTGGTGCCGATCGTGCCCGACGAGGCCCGCACCTTCGGCATGGAGGGCCTGTTCCGGCAATACGGCATCTATTCCTCCGTCGGCCAGCTCTACGAACCGCAGGACGCCGACACCGTGATGTTCTACCGGGAGGACAAATCCGGCCAGATCCTGGAGGAAGGCATCTGCGAAGCCGGCGCGATGTGCGACTGGATCGCCGCCGGTACGGCGTTCAGCAACCACAACGTGCAGATGATCCCGTTCTACATCTACTATTCGATGTTCGGCTTCCAGCGCGTCGGTGACCTGATGTGGGCGGCGGGCGACATGCAGGCACGCGGCTTCCTCATGGGCGGCACCGCCGGACGGACCACGCTGGCCGGCGAAGGTCTGCAACACCAGGACGGCCACAGCCACCTGATCATGGGCGCCATCCCCAACTGCATCACCTATGATCCGACCTTCGCCTACGAGCTGGCGATCATCGTCCACGACGGTCTGCGCCGGATGTATCAGGAAGGCGAAAACGTCTTCTACTACATCACGGTGATGAACGAGAACTACACCCATCCTGCCCTGCCGAAAGGGGCCGAGGAAGGCATCATCAAAGGTTTGTACAAGTTCCGTGATGCCGGCAAGGACGAGGCAGTGCAGCTCCTCGGCAGCGGGACCATTCTGCGCGAAGTCATCAAGGCCGCGGAGTTGCTGGAAGCCGATTACGGCATCAAGGCCGGCATCTGGAGCGCCACCAGCTTCAACCAGTTGCGCCGCGACGGCCTCGAGGTTTCGCGCTGGAACCTGCTGCATCCGGAACAGCCGCGGAAGACCAGCTACGTCGAACGATGCCTGGCCCCCACCGCCGGCCCCGTCGTCGCCGCCACGGACTACGTCAAAGCCTATCCGGACCTGATCCGGGAGTTCGTACCCCGACGCTACACCGTGCTGGGTACGGACGGCTTCGGCCGCAGCGACCGTCGGTCGGCGCTGCGCCGGTTCTTCGAGGTGGACAGCCACTACATCGCGTTCGCGGCCTTGAAGTCACTGGCCGATGAAGGCGGCATCGAGAAAACCAAGGTGTCCGAGGCGATGACCCGCTGGAACATCGATCCGGACAAGGCCAACCCCATCGGGTGCTGAGGAGGACAAGAACAACATGGCCCAAGAACAAACCGTCGTCGTCCCCGATATCGGCGACTTCAAGGACGTCGAGATCATCGAGGTACTGGTCAAGCCTGGCGACAAGGTCGCGGCGAACGACTCGCTGATCACCCTGGAGAGCGACAAGGCGGCGATGGAGATTCCTTCGCCCTATTCCGGCACCGTCACCGAACTGCATGTGCGCGTCGGCAGCAAAGTCAGCATGGGGACGCCCATTCTGCAGCTGCGGGAGGACGAGGGCACGGACGCCTCTGGGGCGGCTTCCGCCCCGGTAGAACCGGCGCCGGCCGAGCCTGTTTCCCCGCCACCGGCCGCAGCCGCCCCGGCTGCGGGCGACACCCAGGCAGTCCCTGCGTCGGCGCCCACACCTCCTGCGCCGATGCCGGTCGCCGAGGAAGGCTCGGGACCGGCCCACGCCAGCCCCGCCGTACGTCGCTTCGCCCGCGAACTCGGCGTGGACGTGGCGAAAGTCCGCGGCACCGGCCCGAAAGGCCGCATCCTGAAAACGGACGTCCAGTCTTTCGTGAAACAAGCCGTCGCGACAGCAGAACGGACGGGCGGCGGCGGTTTCGCCGTGCCGGCGATGCCAGAGATCGATTTCGCCCAGTTCGGCCCGATCGAACGCCAGCCGCTGTCGCGAATCCAGAAGCTCTCTTCCGCCAACCTCCACCGCACCTGGCTCACCGTCCCCCACGTCACCCAGCATGACGAGGCCGACATCACCGAGCTGGAAGCCTTCCGAAATGCGCTCAAGGCCGAATCCGCCAAGCGCGGCGTCAAACTGACCCTCCTGCCATTCATCATCAAGGCTGCGGTCGCTGCGCTGAAGGACTTCCCGCGCTTCAACGCGTCAGTCGCTCCCAATGGCGAGGAGCTGATCCTGAAGCGCTACTACCACGTGGGTTTTGCGGTGGACACGCCGGACGGCCTGGTGGTGCCGGTGATCCGCGACGCCGACACCAAAGGTATCTGGGACATCGCCGCCGAACTCGCCGCCATCGGCGACAAAGCCCGCGGCAAGAAGCTGCGCACCGCCGATCTGCAGGGCGGCACCTTCACCGTCTCCAGCCTGGGAGGCATCGGCGGTATCGCCTTCACCCCGATCATCAACGCCCCCGAGGTCGCCATCCTGGGTGTCTCCAAGGCGCAGTTGCGACCGGTATTCCAAGACGGCCAGTTCGTCCCGCGGCTGATGCTGCCCTTGTCGCTGTCCTACGATCACCGGGTGATCGACGGCGCCGACGGCGTCCGCTTCGTCACCCATGTCAGCAGCCTGCTCGCCGACATGCGGCGGGTCCTGCTCTAACTGAGGAAGGATATCCCCGATGGCTGAACCCAAGACGATACACGCCGATGTCCTGGTGCTGGGCGGTGGGCCTGGCGGCTACACCGCGGCTTTCCGCGCGGCGGATCTGGGCAGGCAGGTGGTCCTGGTCGAACGCTACCCGACCCTGGGGGGCGTCTGTCTCAATGTCGGCTGCATCCCCTCCAAGGCTTTGCTGCACGTCGCCCAGATCATTCACGAGGCACGGGAAGCCGGCGAGTTCGGCCTCCGGTTCGGCGCGCCCGAGATCGATCTGGACCAGATCCGTGGCTTCAAGGACAAGGTGGTCAAGACTTTGACCGGAGGGCTCGAGACCCTCGCCAGGCAGCGCAAGGTGACCGTGGTCCAGGGCACCGGCCGCTTCACCGGCGAGCACGGCATGCAGGTGGAAACGACCGACGGGCCGGTCACGGTCGGCTTCGACCATGCCATCATCGCCGCAGGCTCCCGGGCGGTGAAGATTCCAGACTTCCCTCACGACGATCCGCGCCTGATGGATTCGACCGACGCCCTGGCGCTGCAGGAAGTCCCCAAGCGCCTCCTGATCGTTGGCGGCGGCATCATCGGCCTGGAAATGGCCACGGTGTATCACGCCCTGGGTGCCGGTATCACCGTGGTGGAACTGATGGACCAGCTGATCCCGGGCTGCGATGCCGATCTGGTGCGCCCGCTGCACCAGCACATCAAGAAGCAGTACGAGAACATCTATCTCAAGACCCGCGTCAGCCGGATCGAACCCGAAGCCGCCGGCCTCAAGGTGTTCTTCGAAGGGGAGGGCGCGCCCGAGTCCGATCTGTTCGACCGCGTGCTGGTCGCGGTGGGGCGCGCCCCGAATGGCGCCCTGATCGGGGCGGAAAATGCCGGTGTCCACGTCGATGCCAAAGGCTTCATCCCCGTCGACGAGCACCAGCGCACCAACGTCCCTCATATCTACGCCATCGGCGACATCGTCGGCAACCCCATGCTGGCCCACAAGGCCACCCACGAGGCCAAGGTCGCCGCCGAAGTCATCGCCGGCAAACCGTCCGCCTTCCAGGCATTGACCATCCCATCGGTGGCCTATACCGATCCGGAAGTGGCCTGGATGGGTGTCACCGAAGCCCAGGCCAAAGCCCAGGGCATCGAATACGAAAAAGCCGTGTTCCCGTGGGCCGCGAGCGGTCGCGCCCTGGGCATCGGCCGCAAGGAGGGCGCCACCAAGCTGCTCTGCGACAAGACCACCAAACGGGTGATCGGTGCCGGCATCGTCGGCCCCCATGCCGGCGAGCTCATCGCCGAAGCCGTGCTGGCCATGGAAATGGGCGCCGATGCGGAAGACATCGGCCTCACCGTCCATGCCCACCCGACCTTGTCGGAAACCTTCGCCTTCGCCGCGGAAATGATCGAAGGCACGATCACCGATCTCTATATCCGCAAGCGCTGAAAAAGCGCAGACCGCCGGAGTCGCGGCGGAAAGCCTCGGCAGAGCCGCAGCCGGCCGGTGTGCGTGCCCGGCTGCGGGCGCCGCTCCGCGGGACGATGAACCCGTGGTCCGTGGCCGCAAGGGATGGTCGGATGCTCGTCTTCCGCATGCCCCGCGCCCCGGCGTAAAGGCGCGGTGAAGGAAGACTGCGACGTGTCGAAATCCAAGAACGCCGAGTTCGATGAATAAATCAACAATACCCGGTTTTTCGCGGTACCTGGGAAGGTCAAGCCGGTTGGCGTTCCCTTCCGACAAGAGGAGCCACCATGCATAGGCAGGACCTGGAAGCGGCCAGGGCGCGCGCTGCCGCTGCGTACAATGCCGCCGCCGACCTGTTCGACCATCCCGCCAACACATTCTGGGACCGATTCGGGCAGGCGACCATCGACAGACTGAATCTCCGGCCAGGACAAACCGTGCTCGATGTCTGCTGCGGGAGCGGCGCTTCTGCGCTCCCGGCTGCGGCAGCCGTTGGGGCGAAGGGGCGGGTGATAGGCGTCGATCTGGCGGAAAACCTCCTGGAACTTGCGCGGACCAAGGCCAGGCAGCGCGGCCTCGCGCAGGCCGAATTCCAGATGGGGGATATGATGTCCCTGGCATTCCCGGCCGAGGTCTTCGACGCGGTGGTGTGCGTATTCGGCATCTTCTTCGCGCCGGACATGCCTGGCGCGGTCAAGGAACTCTGGCGGCGGGTACGGCCGGGCGGAAAGCTCGCCCTCACGACCTGGGGGCCGAACTTCTTCGAACCAGCCAATTCGGTGTTCTGGAAAGCCATCCGGATCGAGGCGCCCGAGCTCCATAAGTCCTTCAACCCCTGGGACAGAATCAGTGACCCGGCGTCGTTGGCGGCGATGCTGAGAGAGGGGGGGATCGAAACCTACCAGATTGCGGAAGAAGCCGGAATCCATCCCATCGCTTCGCCCGAGGACTGGTGGATCACCTTGCTGGGCTCGGGCTACCGCGGCACCATCGATCAACTGGATGCCGAGAGCCTTGCCAGAGTGAGGGAAGCCAATCTCCGCTTTATCGCCGAATCCCGCCTGAACGGGATCGAGGCGAACGTCATCTATGTCGTTGCCGAAAAACCGGCCCGATGAGGGCATTCAGGTCGCTGGGCTTTTCTGCGCGCGTGTCGGCAGGGTATCCGGCCTCGTTGCCCTTGGAAGGACAACGAAGTCACGAGCCCGGCGCACATGGCCGTTTAGGCCGAAAACCTGTCGATTCGCCGATTCTCGGCGCGGGTCTTTGTTCGGCGATTGCGGCCATTCGACCTCGACTTCCCATTCGGGCTCGAGGAGAGAGTCCAACGCAATGGAGTCCGGGGCAACGTCCCACCCAAAACTTTGGCTCTTGCGGACCTGTAAAATCAATGCGCCGGGCACGTCTCTCGGCCGATTTTGGCGGCGTCAGGGGTTCTCAAAACCTAAAAAAGGACGGGACGTTATCCCGGTGACACCGATCTCGAGGAAGATCGCCAACCTGTCCAACGGTCGGGACCATCCCGGTGGCAAGGGACACTCCGGGCTTTTCCAATGACATGTTCGCCCCTGCCCATTCGGGAACTTCAGCAGCCCCGTTTTCCATCGCTTAGCTCCCGCTCGACAAACGAGATCAGTCACGGGCGCGCATCCAGGCCCGGTAGGTTTGCATGCCGCCGGACAGTACTTTCACGTTGAAACCCGCCCGATACAGCAGGCGATAGGCATAGTAGGCGCGTTGTCCCACGCCGCAGACCAGCCAGATTTCCCGGTCCCGAGGCAATTCGGAGAGCCGGTCGCGCAAGGTTTCGAGCGGGAGGTTCCGGGCATGGGGAATGTGGCCAGCGGCAAACTCGGCCTCGCTGCGGACGTCCACCAGGAGGGCCGTGGTTTCTGTCAATGCCTCCCAAGCGGCGAGCGACAGATCTCCCCGTAGATGATTGGCCGCGATCATGCCGGCCAGGTTGACCGGATCCTTGGCGGCGCCGAACTGGGGCGCGTAGCAAAGTTCCAAATCCTCCAAATCGAATACGGTCGCTCCCTGCATCATGGCCGTGGCGATGACATCGATGCGCCGCGCCACATCGAGCTCGCCGACCGCCTGGGCGCCCAGGATCCGGCCGTCCGTTCTGGAGAACAGCAGTTTGATGTGGATCGGCTTGGCACCCGGAAAATAACTCGCATGATGACCGGGATGCAGGTAGACCTTGTCGTAATCCATACCGGCCCGCCGCAGCACTTTCTCGTTCGCGCCGGTACAGGCGATGGTGAGACCGAACACTTCGCACACCGCGGTTCCGAGCACGCCCTCGAACTTCAGGGGAGGCGGCGTACCGTCGCTGCATTCGAAATGGTGGAGAATGGCGGTGGCCGCGACCCGCCCCTGCCGGTTGGCGGGCCCCGCCAGCGGGACGAGTTGCCACTCCCCGGTCACCCGGTTTTTCACTTCGACCACGTCGCCCACGGCCCAGATGGCGGCATCGCTGGTGCGCATGTATTCATCGACGCGAATGCCGCCGAAGGCGCCCAGTTCCAGGCCGGCTGCGGCCGCGAGCCCCGATTCCGGGCGCACGCCGATCCCCAGGATGACCAGATCGGCAGCGATGGTTCCACCCTTCGAGGTGCGCAGGTTCAAACCATGCTCCGGGTGCTTATCGAAGGCCTCGACGCCTTCGCCCAGTCTCAGGCTGACCCCATGGGTTTTCAGCCTCTCGGCGGCATACGTGGCCATTTCCGGATCGAGCGGCGGCAACACCTGGTCGGCGAGCTCCAGAAGCGTGACTTCAAGTCCCAAACCGACCAGGTTCTCGGCCATTTCCAGGCCGATGAATCCTCCGCCCACCAGCACCACCCGCTTCGCATGGGCCACCGCCGCCTTGATCCCGCGGCTGTCCGGGATGGTGCGCAGTACATGGATCCCGGGCAGGTCGATCCCCGGCAGGGGCGGACGGACCGGCTGGGCGCCGGTCGCCAGGACGAGCGCGTCATAGGGCTCCGGTCGTACCGCGCCCGTTCTGAGATCGCGGACTTCGATCCGTCTGGCATGCCGATCCAGGCCGATGACCTCGGTTTCGGTATGCACCTCGATGTTGAAGCGGCGCGCGAACAGATCGGGACTCGCCACCAGCAGATTGGCCTCTGACGGGATGACGTCGCCGACGAAATAAGGCAGGCCGCAATTGGCGAACGAGACATGCGGTCCCCGTTCGAACACGACGATCTCGCAGGTTTCGCAAAGCCGGCGTGCCCGAGCCGCGCAGGTGGCGCCACCGGCCACGCCGCCGACGATGAGGATGCGTTTTGGAACGGAATTCATGGGCTTTGATGTCCTGAGTTGGATTCAGTGGGGGACACCGTGCGGCCCTAGGTCATGGCTCGCAGCGGTGGGTCGATGATACTGCCAGTCATCGAACAGGAAACCGAAGTCTAGCCCGAGCCGGTCATTCCCGGTCCCATGACGGTCACCTGCGCATCGGCCATGTATCCCTGCTTCGGATCTCCATCGTCTTCCCCTCCAGTTGTGAGCGGGATTCTACGTCACCGTTGGAAGACTATTTTTTTTTGGAAGGTCATTTTTATTAATATATTCAAAAGGGGCGGCACCGTGCTGAAGCTCGAACAGATCCAGAAGAACGCGGCCATCTCGGGTCTGGAGCCCGGGCAGGTGGTACGCATCGTCACGACCGAGCCGGTGGGGCCTGACGCCCTGACCGTCTACTACAAGACCGCTGACGGCAAGCTGCTGGAGCGGATGTTGTTCCGCACCGACGAGGCCAAGCTGTCGCTGGCTGAGTCAGGGCGCCCCTGGGCCTTCGATGCGCCGGGCGAGGAGTTCAAGCTCGCTCTTGAAGCCTACCGCATCAACCTGGCCCACCTGTTCGATCCGATGATGGCGGTGCACACGTCGAACGTGGAGCCCCTGCCACACCAGATCACGGCCGTCTATGAGTCGATGCTGCCGCGCCAGCCGCTGCGCTTCGTGCTGGCCGACGACCCCGGCGCCGGCAAGACGATCATGGCCGGCCTCTACATCCGCGAGCTCTTGATACGGGCGGACGCCAAGCGCGTGCTGATCGTCGCCCCCGGCAGCCTGGTCGAGCAGTGGCAGGACGAGATGTTCGAGAAGTTCGGCCTGTCGTTCTCGCTGTTCTCGCGCGAGCAGGTCGAGCAGTCCCGCAGCGGCAACCCGTTCGACGACATCGACCTGCTGGTCGCCCGCGTCGACCAACTGGCTCGCGCCGAAGACCTGCAGGAGAAGCTGCTTCTCACGCACTGGGACCTGGTGGTCGTGGACGAAGCGCACAAGCTCTCGGCCAGCTATTACGGCAACGAAGTCAAGAAAACGAAGCGCTTCCAGCTTGGCGAGCTCTTGGGCTCGATCACGCGGCACTTCCTGTTGATGACGGCCACGCCGCACAACGGCAAGGAAGAAGACTTCCAGCTGTTCCTGTCGCTGCTGGATGCCGACCGCTTCTACGGCAAGTTCCGCGATGGCGCGCACAAGGTCGACGTCACCGATCTGATGCGCCGCATGGTCAAGGAGGACCTGCTCAAGTTCGACGGCACCCCGCTGTTCCCCGAGCGCCGGGCCTACACCGTCAACTACAAGCTGTCCGATCGGGAGGCCGCGCTCTACGCCGCCGTGACGGACTACGTCAAGGAACAGTTCAACAAGGCCGACCAGCTGGCCGACGGCGGCCGCAAGGGCACGGTCGGCTTCGCGCTGACCTCGCTGCAGCGCCGGCTGGCCTCCAGCCCCGAGGCCATCTACCAGTCGCTCAAGCGCCGCCGCCACAAGCTCAAGCGCCGAGTGGAGGAGGAAAAGCTGGGCCAGCGCGGCAAGGCCCTGGCCGAGACGTTGGCAGGCACCGGCATCAACGGCGTGCCCGAAGACATCTGGGAATCGGCCGACGCCCTGTCGCCCGACGACTACGAGAACTTCGAGGAAGCCGTCGTCGACCAGGCCACCGCCGCGCAGACGATCCAGGAGCTCGAGGCCGAGATCCTCATCCTCGAAGCCCTGGAAGAGCAGGCCCGCCAGGTCGTCCACTCCGGCCAGGACCGCAAGTGGGAGGAGCTGTCGCGCCTCTTGCAGGACACGCCCGACAGATCGGCAGGATTGCCGATCTGCACGCCCGTAGGGCGCCGCACAGCGGGGCCGGTCATGGACGGCCGGCCCGAGATGCATGACGCGGCGGGCCGGCAGCGCAAGCTGATCATCTTCACCGAGCACCGCGACACGCTCAACTACCTGGCCACCAAGATCCGCGGCCTGATCGGCAGCATCGATGCCGTGGTTATGATCCACGGCGGCGTGAAGCGCGAAGAACGCCGCAAGGTGCAGGAGCTCTTCCGCAACGACCCCGCGGTGCGCGTGCTCGTCGCCACCGACGCGGCCGGCGAAGGCGTGAACCTGCAGAACGCCAACCTGATGGTGAACTACGACCTGCCCTGGAACCCCAACCGCCTGGAACAGCGCTTCGGCCGCATCCACCGCATCGGCCAGACCGAAGTCTGCCACCTGTGGAACATGGTCGCGTCTGAGACGCGCGAGGGCGACGTCTTCCAGCGTCTGTTCGAGAAGCTGGAAATCGAACGCCAGGCCCTGGGCGGCCGCGTGTTCGACATACTGGGCGAGGTGTTCGAAGACGAGAGCCTCAAGGATCTGCTGATCGAGGCCATCCGCTACGGCGCCGACCCCGAGGTCCGCGCCCGCCTGCTGCGCAAGGTCGAAGGCGCATTGGACACCGGCCACCTCGAAGACATCATCAAGCGCAACGCCTTGTGCGAAGAGGTGATGGACGAGAAGCGCCTGTTCGCCGTCAAGGAGGAGATGGAGAAGGCCGAGGCCAGAAAGCTCCAGCCCTTCTTCATCCGCTCGTTCTTCACCCAGGCCTTCCAGCAGCTGGGCGGCGAGCTCAAGCCCCGCGAGTCCGGGCGCTACGAGATCACCCACGTCCCGGCCATCATCCGCGAGCGCGACCGGAGAATCACGGGCCGCGACCGCCGCAATGCCGACCCGGTACTGCGCCGCTACGAGCGCATCTGCTTCGAAAAGCAGTTCGTCCGCCTGACGGATCGCGTAGGCAGCCCTATGGCCAGCCTGCTGCACCCCGGCCACCCGCTGATGCAGTCAGTGACCGACCTGGTGCTTGAAGCCCATCGCAACAAGCTCAAGCAAGGCGCCGTTCTTGTAGACCCAAGCGACATGGGCCTGACGCCGCGGGTGTGCTTCATCATCGACCACTCGGTGAAGGAAGGCGCCGACCCGGCGCGTGTGGTGTCGCGCCGCATGCAGTTCGTCTCCCTCTTTCCCTCTCCCCCCGAGGGGGGAGAGGGTCAGGGTGAGGGGGGGCTGAAGGCAGAAAATGCCGGCTGGGCGCCGCACCTGGACCTGGAGCCGCTCGCCCCTGCCGACATGGCGCTGATCGAGGACGTGCTGGCCGCCCCTTGGCTAAACACCCCTCTCCCCTTGGGAGAGGGGCAGGGGGTGAGGGCGAATCTCGAACAGCTGGCGCTGGCCCATGCCTCTACCCATCTGGTGCCTGAGCACTTTGACGAGGTGCGCGCCCGCCGTGAGAAGATGGTCGACAAGACGCTCGCCGCCGTGCACGAGCGCCTGGTCAAGGAGATCAACTTCTGGTCCGACCGCTACATCAAGCTGCAGGACGACATCGCCGCCGGCAAGGACGTGCGCCTTCAGCTTACGAACGTGCGCCGCACCATCGACGACCTGACCGCCCGCCGCGAGACGCGCGAGAAGGAGCTCACGGCCATGCGCCACGTCATCTCCGCCACGCCGGTGATCCTCGGCGGCGCGCTCGTCATTCCGGCGGGCCTGCTGCTGCAACGCAAGGGGCAGCCGGGATGGAGCGCCGACGCCGAGGCGCGAAGCCGCATCGAGAGGATCGCCATGCAGGCGGTGATGGACGCCGAGCGCGCCCTCGGCCACGACGTCATCGACGTCTCGGCCGAGAAATGCGGCTGGGACATCACCAGCCTGCCCCCTGCGCGGGACGGCAAGCTGCCGCCGTCCCGCCACATCGAGGTCAAAGGGCGCGCCCGCGGCCAGACCACGATCACCGTCACGCGCAACGAGATCCTCTACGCGCTGAACCAGTCCGACAAGTTCATCCTGGCCATCGTGCTGGTCGACGGCGAGCAGCATGAAGGCCCGTTCTACGTGCGCCGGCCCTTCACGAGCGAGCCCGACTGGGCCGTGACCAGCATCAACCTCGATCTGGATGCGTTGCTCGCGCGCGCTGAATTTCCGCATTGATGTAAGATATCCTTCCATTCCTTACATGAAAGGAGATACAGCATGACCGCCGTGGCCAAAATCACCGCCAAGGGCCAGACCACCATCCCGGCGGACATCCGCGCCGCGCTCCACGTCGGTCCCGGCGACCTCATCGCCTGGGAGATCGAACCCGACGGCAGCGCCCGCGTGCGCCGTGTGCAGCCGCTCGACATCGAATACCTGAAGGCCGTCGAGGGCACCCTGTCCGAGTGGACGAGCCCGGCCGACGAGGAGGCCTACCGTGACCTATGAGCGCGGCCAAATCGTGCGCGTGCCCTTCCCCTTCACCGACCGCGCCGCCAGCAAGAACCGCCCGGCGCTGGTGCTCTCCGATGCCAGCGCCTTCAACACCCCCGCCGGGCACGTGGTGCTGGCCATGATCACCTCGGCCAAGAACCCGTCCTGGCCGCTGGACTGCGCCATCGAAGACCTGGCCGCCGCCGGCCTGCCCGCCCCTTCGGTGGTGCGCTGCAAGCTGTTCACCCTGGATGCCCGGCTCATCCGCGGGGTGCTCGGCGCGCTGGCTGAAACCGACGCGCAGCGCACGGCGCAGACCTTCGCCCGACTTCTCGGCACCCTCCCATGACCACCATCAAAGCCCCGAAAAAACTCATCGAAGTGGCGCTCCCCTTGGACGCCATCAACGAAGCCAGCGCGCGCGAGAAATCCATCCGCCACGGCCACCCCTCCACGCTACACCTGTGGTGGGCGAGGCGGCCGCTGGCGGCGGCGCGGGCGGTGATCTTCGCCCAGATGGTCAACGACCCCGGCTACGAGCGATCGCTCGGCCGCGGCGTCAACAAGGACAAAGCCCGGCTCGAACGCGAGCGCCTGTTCAAGCTCATCGAAGCGCTGGTGCAGTGGGAAAACACCAACAACGAAGCCGTGCTCGAGCGCGCCCGCGCCGAAATCTGGAAAAGCTGGCGCGAGACCTGCGAGCTGAACAAACACCACCCGCGCGCCGCCGAGCTCTTCAACCCCGAGAAGTTCCCGGCCTTTCACGACCCCTTCGCAGGCGGGGGCGCGCTGCCGCTGGAGGCGCAGCGCCTGGGGCTGGAAGCCTGGGCGTCTGACCTCAACCCCGTGGCGGTGACGATCAACAAGGCGATGATCGAGATCCCGCCGCGCTTTGCCGGCCGCGCGCCGGTGGGGCCGCTGCCTTCGAACGAGAAGCAGGCCAAGCTGCACGAGGACTGGCGCGGCGCGCGCGGCCTGGCCGAAGACGTGCGCCGCTACGGCGCCTGGATGCGCGCAGAGGCCGAGAAGCGCATCGGGCACCTGTACCCGAAGATCACCGTCACCGCCGAGATGGCGGCCGAGCGTCCGGACCTGAAGCCGCTGGTGGGGCAACAGCTCACCGTGATCGCCTGGTTGTGGGCACGCACGGTGAAGAGCCCGAACCCGGCATTCAGCCATGTGGAGGTGCCGCTGGCCTCGACCTTCGTGCTCTCCAGCAAGGCGGGCAAGGAAGCGTATGTGGAGCCGGTGATTGAAGGTGACAGCTACCGCTTCACGGTAAAGGTGGGGATGCCGCCGGAAGGTGCGAGAAGCGGCACCGCAGCTGGCAAGCGCGGCGGCTTCTATTGTCTTCTGTCCCATTCGCCGATCGACTACAAGTACATCCGCACCGAGGGACAGGCGGGCCGCATGGGAACGCGGCTGATGGCCATCGTGGCCGAAGGCGCGCGCGGTCGCGTCTATCTCCCGCCTCTGCCGGAGCAAGAGGCCATCTCGCGTGAGGCGCAGCCCAAGTGGAAGCCAGATGTCAAGCTGCACGGCAAGTGCCGCGTCAATGTCTCCAACTATGGTCTGGATACCTACGGCGACCTTTTCACCCCCCGCCAACTGGTGGCGCTGACCACCTTTTCCGATCTGGTGCAGGAGGCCATCGAGAAGTGCCGGCAGGATGCGTTGACCGCAGGCATGGCCGATGATGGCGTCGGGCTGGATAGCGGTGGCAGCGGTGCGGCGGCATACGCGCAAGCAGTGGGGGTGTATCTGGGGTTTGCACTCAGTCGATCAGTCGATCGTGGTTCAACAATTTGCTCATGGGATAACAGTCCCAAGATGGAGGCGCTGCGCAATACATTCGCAAGGCAAGCGCTGCCGATGACCTGGGATTTTGCCGAGGGAAACCCTTTCTCTGAATCCAGTGGAAATTGGCTTAATAACGTTGACTGGGGAGCGAAAGCAATTTTCTCATTTCCGGCCATTGCTTCCG
Organism: Methylococcus sp. S1M; assembly: GCF_051295855.1. Taxonomy (NCBI): domain Bacteria; kingdom Pseudomonadati; phylum Pseudomonadota; class Gammaproteobacteria; order Methylococcales; family Methylococcaceae; genus Methylococcus; species Methylococcus sp. S1M. The sequence continues at coordinate 402,092 of NZ_JBPDXO010000003.1, read as the reverse complement.
GTGCAGCTATTCAGTCAGACGCTCAATCTCAAACGATCAGTAAGAACAAACTTGTTTCCACTGACCCGCCGTACTACGACAACATCGGCTATGCCGACCTGTCAGATTTCTTCTACGTCTGGCTGCGCAAGAGCCTGAAGCCGATCTTCCCCGGTCTCTACGCTACGCTGGCCGTGCCCAAGGCCGAAGAGCTGGTCGCCACCCCCTACCGCCATGGCAGCAGGGAGGCCGCCGAAGCCTTCTTTCTGGACGGCATGCGTCGGGCGCTCAAGAACCTCGCCGAGCAGGCGCACCCGGCCTTTCCGGTGACCATCTACTACGCCTTCAAGCAAAGCGAGACCACCGACGCCGCGGGGACGTCTAGCACCGGCTGGGAGACCTTCTTGCAGGCGGTGCTCGATGCCGGCTTTGCGCTCACCGGCACCTGGCCGATGCGCACGGAACTCGGCAACCGCATGATCGGCGCGGGCACCAACGCGCTCGCCTCCAGCATCGTGCTGGTCTGCCGCCAGCGTGCGGCGGACGCCCCCACCGCCAGCCGCCGGGAGTTCCTGCGCGAGCTCAACGCCACGCTGCCGGAGGCCATCGCCGACATGATCGGCGCCGACCCCTCACCCCAACCCCTCTCCCCGAGGGAGAGGGGCTACGGTCGGGTGGCGCCGGTGGACCTCTCGCAGGCCATCATCGGCCCGGGCATGGCGATCTTCTCGCAATACGCCGCGGTGCTGGAGGCCGACGGCACGCCGATGACGGTGAAGACGGCGCTTGCGCTCATCAACCGCTTCCTCGCCGAAGACGACTTCGACCACGACACCCAGTTCTGCCTGCACTGGTTCGAGCAGCAGGGCTGGGCCAGCGGCAAGTATGGCGAAGCCGACGTGCTGGCGCGCGCCAAGGGCACGGCGGTGGATGCGCTGGTGGCCGCGGGCGTGGCGGAATCCGCCAAGGGCAGCGTGCGCCTTTTGAAGTGGCCCGAGTACCCCGCCGACTGGTCGCCCGAGAGCGACACCCGCACGCCCATCTGGGAAGCGCTGCACCAGCTCATCCGCGCGCTCAACCAAGCGGGTGAAACCGAAGCCGGGCGGCTGCTGGCTCGCATGCCCGCGCGCGCCGAGCCCATCCGCGCGCTCGCCTACCGGCTCTACACCCTGTGCGAACGCAAGGGCTGGGCGGAGGATGCCCGCGCCTACAACGAGCTCGTCACCGCCTGGAGCGGCATCGAGCAGGCGGCCAACGAGGCCGGCGTGGTCGGCGCGCAGATGCAACTGGAACTCTGAGGGAGGCGCCATGACTTCACCCGTGACCAAGACCCCATGGGATTACCCGGGCTCGCGCTGGTGGACGTTCGATTTCCACACCCACACGCCCGCCTCGCGCGACACGCCCTGGCATACGCAAAACCTGCCGCTCGCGCCTGAGGAATGGCTGTTGCGCTACATGGCCGCCGGCATCGACTGCGTGGCGGTGACCGACCACAACAGCGGCGCGTGGGTGGATCGGCTCAAAGACGCTTACGCCGCGATGCAGGCGCAGGTCGAGGCCGGCAATCCGCCCGAACGCTTCCGCCCGCTGACCCTGTTTCCCGGCGTGGAGATTTCCGCCAGCGGCGGCGTTCATGTGCTGGCGATCTTCGATCCGGCTGCCACGACCAGCGACATCGACAGTCTTCTGGGCGCAGTGGGCTACGGCGGCACCAAGGGTGACTCGGACGGAGAGACCAGCAGGTCGGTGGCCGAAGTCATCGCGGCGGTGCTGGCTGCGGGCGCCATTCCCATTCCGGCGCATGCCGATGCCGACAAGGGCCTGCTGCGCGTCAATCCGGGCACGCGGGAATGCGCGTTGTCGGCCAATATGGTCAAGCAGGCATTGGAGGTCGAAGGGCTGCTCGCGCTCGAGTGGTGTGATCTGGCCAAGCCCTATCCGCAGGCCGTCGAAAAACTCGCCCGGCCGCTGGCGCGGGTGCTGGGCAGCGACTGCCACAGCTTTCAGGGACAGGCGGTGCCGGGCAGCCGCTACACCTGGGTGAAGATGGCCGCGCCGACGCTGGAGGGCTTGCGGCTGGCGCTGCTCGACGGCAACGGCGTGTCGATCCGCCGCAGCGACGAAGGGGCGTTCGACCCGTTCAAGACCCCGGCGCACGTGATCCGCAGCATCGAAATCGAGCGCGCACGGGTGATGGGCAACGGCCGGCCCGCGAGGCTGGCGCTTTCGCCTTACTTCAATGCCATCGTCGGCGGGCGCGGCACAGGCAAGTCCACCGTGGTGCATGCGCTCAGGCTCGCCACCCGGCGCGAGGGCGAGATTCAGGCGCTGCCCAAGGACAGCGAGCCGCGCGAGCGCTTCGAGGACTTCGCCACGGTGGCCAAGGGGCGTGACGATAAGGGCGCGTTGAAGGCCGAAACGGCTCTTCGCGTCGAGTGGCAGCACGAGGATCAGCGGCTGCGCCTGAACTGGCAGGCCAACGGACAGGGCGCGGCGGTCGAGGAATGTCGCGATGGCCAGTGGCAGCCTTCGACAAGCCAGAGCGTCAACGCCAGCCGCTTCCCGGTCCGCCTGTTTTCGCAAGGGCAGATCGCGGCCATGGCGGGCAATGGCCGGCAGGCGCTGCTTTCCATCATCGACGAGGCGGCCGGGGTGGAGCCGCTGCGGCAGGCTTTCGAGGAGGCCAAACGCGCCTTCTTCGCCCAGCGGGCGCGCCTGCGCGAGATCGACGGCAAGCTGGCGACGCTGCCCGAGGTCGAGCGCCGCTTGCAGGAGCTGGAAAACAAGCTCAAGACCCTGGCGCAGGGCGACCACGCCGCCGTGCAGCAGACCTATGCACGCGCCCAACACCAGGCGCGGGCGGTGGACGAGACGCTGGCGCAGTTGCGCGAGGCGGTGAGCACGCTGCGCCAAACCGCGGAAAACCTGCTGCTCGACGACTGGCTACCGCAGCACTTCGGCGAGGCCGAGACGGATCTGCTCGCGTGGCGGGCTGAGGCCGATGCCCTGCTCGCGCAGACCCGGAAGCGGCTGGAACAGGAAGCCACCGCACTGGAGCAGGGCATCGCCCGGTTGGACGGGAATGCGCGGCTGGCCAAGTGGCGCGCGCGGGCCGAGGCGGCGCGCGCGGCCTATCAGCAATTGCAGGCCAAGCTGACAGAGCAGGGCGTGGCCGACCCGCAGGCCTTCGCCCGCCTGACCCAGGAGCGCCAGCAGCTGGAGGCGCAGGCCAAAACGCTGAGGCAGTTGCAGGCCGATCGCACCACGCTGGTGAAGCAAATCGAGGATCAGCAAACCCTGGTCCGAGAACGTCGGCTGGCCATCACCTGGCAGCGGCAAACTTTCTTGGAGGAAAAGCTGGCGCACAACCCTCACGTGCGCATGAACGTCGTGCCGTTCGGCTTCGATGCCTTCGTCATCGAGCGCAGCCTGCGCGAGCTGATCGAAGCCACCAACGAGCGCTTTGCCGATGACATCCTGAAGGTCGATGACGGCCAGGCCCAATCGGGTTTGGCCCATGACGTGGCCGCCGCTGCGGATCGAGACAAGCTCGCAGCGCTGGAGGCCATGCGCAACGCGCTCATCGAGCGCCCCGGCACGTTGGGTGGAAAGTTCCGCAACTACCTGGAGCGCAAGGCCGAGAAGCCGGAATTCGCCGACCACGTGCTGACGTGGTACCCGGAAGACGATCTCAAGATCGAATACCAGCGCGATGGCGGATGGTACGCCATCAGCGAGGGTTCCCAGGGGCAGCGCTCGGCGGCGCTCCTGGCCTTTCTGCTGGCCTTCGGCGAGGAGCCCATCGTGCTCGACCAGCCCGAGGACGATCTGGACAACCACCTGATCTACGACCTCATCGTGCGCCAGATCCGCGAGAACAAGCTGCGCCGGCAGCTCATCGTCGTCACCCACAACCCCAACGTGGTGGTCAATGGCGATGCGGAGCTGGTGCACGTGATGGAGTTTGGTCGTGGTCAGTGTTATGTGATGCAAAGTGGTGCGTTGCAGGAGAAGGCCGTGCGCGAGGAGGTCTGCCGGGTGATGGAAGGCGGGCGCGAGGCCTTCACCCGCCGCTGGAAGCGCCTGGGCAGGGAGGTTTGAGATGCTGGGCACACGTGCGGAACTGATCGAGAAGATTCGCCTGGGCGAGGACAGCTTCCTGGAACTGGAGGAGGTCAAGTTCGCCGGTGGCAAGCTGCGCGGCCCTGCGCAGGAGGATCTGGCGGACGAACTGGCCGCCTTTGCCAACAGCGCCGGCGGGGTGCTGCTGCTCGGCGTGGAAGACCGCGCCCGCGAGGTGCTGGGCATTCCGCTGGAGCATCTGGATGCGGTGGAAGCGCGGGTGCGGCAGGCCTGCGAGGATTCGGTGAAACCGCCTTTGGCGCCGGTCATCGAGCGCATGACGCTGCCCGATTCGGCGGGGGCGGAGCAGCCGGTGCTGCGGGTGGAAGTGGCGCGCAGTCTGTTCGTGCACCAGAGCCAGGGAGGGTACTTCCATCGCGTGGGTTCCTCGAAACGCCCCATGCCCCCGGATCATCTGGCGCGTCTGTTCCAGCAGCGCAGCCAGTCGCGGCTGATCCGCTTCGACGAGACCCCCGTGTCGCGCGCCACGCTCACCGATCTGGACGAGGTGCTGTGGCGGCGTTTCGCGCCGGCCCAAAGCGCTGATGCACCGGAAGTACTGCTCGGCAAGCTGGCCATGGCAGCCCAAGACGAGCAGGATATTTGGCGGCCGACCGTGGCGGGCCTGCTGATGGCCAGCCGCGAACCGCACCGCTATCTGCCCGGTGCCTTGATTCAGGCCGTCGCCTATGCGGGCACCACCGTCGTTCCCGAGGGAGAACTGGTCTATCAGCGCGATGCTCAGGACATCACCGGGCCGCTGGATGAACAGGTTCGTATGGCCTGCGCCTTCGTGCGCAAGAACATGCAGGTGGCCGCGTTCAAGCGTGCCGACGGCGGACGGGTGGACATGCCCCAGTACGACATGACCGCCGTGTTCGAGGCGGTGGTCAACGCGGTGGCGCACCGCGACTATTCGATGGCAGGAGCCAAGGTACGACTGCGGTTGTTTGCCGATCGGCTGGAGCTGTATTCGCCGGGCATGCTGCCCAACACCATGACCCCAGAGAGCCTGCCATTCCGGCAGGCCGCCCGCAATGAAGCCCTGACCAGCCTCTTGGCGCGCTGCCCGGTGGGGGATGACGAACTGGCGCTGTATCGCAGCCACCTCATGGACAAGCGTGGGGAAGGTGTGTCGATCATCCTCGCGCGCAGCGAAGCTCTCTCGGGTAAGCGCCCCGAATACCAGATGAACGATGACAGCGAGCTGGTTTTGACGATTTATGCCGCTCGCACGGAGCAAGAAGCATGAGTCTGAAACCCTGGCGCGAGATCGCCATCCCACACGAAGACGTGCTCAAGGGCACGTTCCAGCAGGCCGAGTTCGCGGCGGACCTGTCGCGCGTGCACGCGGGCACCGCCACGGCCGAATACCAGAACCCGGCGCTGTTCTTCCAGCGCACCTTCATCACCGAGGGCATGCGCCTGTTGCTCGACTCCGTGGTCAGGCGCCTGGCAGGCAAGGGCGGCGACCCGGTGATTCAGCTGCAGACGGCGTTCGGCGGCGGCAAGACGCACACCATGCTGGCCGTGTACCACATGGCCAAGGGCGAGGTGCCGGCCAGCGATCTGCAGGGCTTGGGCGACATCCTGAATGCGGCGCAGATCACCGAGCTGCCGCGCGCCCGCATTGCGGTGCTGGACGGCATCAAGTCTTCGCCCAACCAGCCCGCGCAGCGCAATGGCCTGACAGTTCGCACGCTGTGGGGCGATCTGGCGTGGCAACTGGGTGGCGCGGAGGGCTACGCCCTGGTGGCCGACGCGGATGCCTCGGGCACGTCGCCCGGCAAGGCGGTGCTGGAGACGCTGCTGAGCCGCTATGCACCCTGCGTGATCCTGATCGACGAGCTGGTGGCCTACGTGCGCCAGTTCCAGGACAACAAAAGCCTGGCTGGTGGCTCGTTCGATTCCAACCTGACTTTCGTTCATGCTTTAACCGAGGCGGTAAAAGCGGTGTCCACAGCCGCGTTGCTGGCTTCACTGCCCGAATCAGACAGTGAGGTGGGTAGCCAGCGTGGTGCGCAGGCGTTGGAGGCGCTGGCGCGCACCTTCGGCCGCGTGCAGGCACTGTGGAAACCGGTGGCCGCCGAAGAGGCCTTCGAGATCGTGCGGCGGCGGCTGTTCGCTTCGATCGACGACAAGCTGGCTGCGGAAACGGTGTGCCGCACCTTTGCCGACTTTTACATCGCCCACCGCGACGACTTGCCCGCCGAGACGCAGGAGAGCCGTTACTTCGAGCGGCTGGTGCATGCCTACCCGATCCACCCCGAGGTGTTCGACCGCTTGTATGAGGACTGGTCGACTCTGGACAACTTCCAGCGTACCCGCGGCGTGCTGAAAATGATGGCCAAGGTCATCCACCGCCTGTGGAAGGACGGCAACAACGACCCGCTCATCATGCCGGGCAGTCTGCCGCTGTACGACGCCGATGTGCGCAACGAGGCCGTCTACTACCTGCCCCAGGGCTGGGACCCGGTGATCGAACGCGACGTGGACGGCGAGCGCGCCGAGACCACCGAGATCGAGAACAAGGACACACGCTTCGGCAGCGTGCAGGCTTGCCGCCGTTCGGCACGGGCGGTGTTCCTGGGCAGCGCGCCCAGCACGACGAACCAGCTGGTGCGGGGCATCGAGCTGGAGCGTGTGATCCTCGGCGTCATCCAACCGGGCCAGCAGATCGGCTTGTTCAAGGATGCCCTACGCCGCCTCACCGACCGGTTGCACTACCTCAACCATGCCAACAACCGGTTCTGGCTCGATACGCGGCCCAACCTGCGGCGCGAGATGGAGGACCGGAAGCGCCGCTTCCAGGATCGGGAAGACGTGTTCCCGACCGTCCGCGAGCGCGTCCAGCGCGGCCTCAGTAGCGGGGTGTTCGGCGGCATCCACGTCTTCACGGACAGTGGCGACGTGCCCGACGACTGGGCGCTACGCCTGGTGGTGCTGCCGCCCGACGCCGCCTTCAGCAAGAGCGGCCAGAGCTTAGGGCTAGACCGCGCCACCGAGATCCTGAAGAAGCGCGGCGACCAGCCCCGCTTCAGGCAGAACCGGCTGATCTTCCTGGCCGCCGACTACGACAGCGTGAGCCGGCTCAAGGACCACGTGCGCTCGTTCCTGGCATGGCGCAGCATCGTGGCTGACTACAAGGACAACCGTATCGTCCTCGACAACCTGATGGCCAGGCAGGCGAGCGAGAGCCTTACGCAGGCCGAGGAGACCGTGCGCCGCATGATCCGCGAGACCTACAAGTGGCTGCTGGCCCCGATGCAAGAGGCGCGCCCCGGCAAAGGTCTGTCCGAGCTGCGGTGGGAACACTTCCAGCTCAACCCAGGCGCGCAGAACTGGTCGCAGGAAATCGAGCGCGTGCTCAAGGAGAACGAGCTGCTCATCACTGAGTGGGCACCGATCCACCTGGCCAAGGTGTTGCGCGACTGGTTCTGGAAGGATGACATCAAGGAGGTGAGCGCCCTCACCGTTTGGCAGCAGAGCTGCCAGCAGCTCTATCTACCGCGCCTGAAGGACGACACCGTCTTTCAGATGACGCTGGCTGCGGGCGCGGAGAGCCGCGACTTCTTCGGCTTCGCGCAGGGCAAGGAGGATGGCCGTTATGTCGGATTCAGCTACGGCAAGCGCTACTCGCCGATTCTGGATGCATCGCTGCTGCTGATCGAGCCGGTTACCTCGGCGGCCTACGCGGAAGAAGCTTCTCGGAACAAGGTTGCCGAGGCTGGCGAAGGTGCAGCCACGACGACCGTTCCCGCCGGTGGCGACGCGCCCCGCGCGGAGGATTCGGCCAAGGGTGGCTATGCCTCGGGCGGCGCCACTGCGGGGCAGGCGGTCAAGAAGCAGTTCTACGGCAGCATCGACCTCGACCCGTTCCTGGCGAAGAAGCAGTTCGCCGATCTGGTCGACGAGGTCGTCCAGCAGTTCACCATGAGCCCCGGCGTGAAGGTGAAGATCGCCATCGAGATCCAGGCTGAGTCGGCCACCGGGTTCGACGACGGCCTGCAGCGCGCGGTGAAGGAGAACTGCAACGTGCTGAAGTTCAAGAACGCCGAGTTCGAGGCTGGAGAATGACGGCGCCCAAGGTCTTTGTCAGCCACGCGAGCGAGGACAAGGCTCGCTTCGTGGTCGACTTCGCAAGGCGCCTGCGTGAGAACGGCGTGGACGCGTGGCTGGATCAGTGGGAGATGAAGCCGGGCGACAGCCTCGTGGACAAGATCTTCGAGGAAGGACTCAGGGAAGCCCGTGCAGTCGTGATCGTCTTGTCCGCGACGAGCGTTCGGAAGCCCTGGGTCCGGGAAGAGCTGAATGCATCCGTGGTCAACCGGATCAGCCGCGGGACCAAGCTGATCCCCGTCGTCATCGACGACTGCGATGTTCCGGAGGCGCTGCGATCCACGGTCTGGCAAAAGATCGACAACCTCGACGACTACGGCGAGAGCCTGCAGCGAATCTTGTCGGTCATCTTCGATGTGACCGACAAGCCGGCGCTCGGTGCACCGCCAGCGCGCTTCGCCGGTCCTGCGCCGCTGATCGCAGGGCTGTCGCGTGTCGATGATCTGGTCATCCGTGTAATCGCTCGGAGACAGATCGACGAGGGCGCAGGACTGGTGGAATGGGACCGGCTGAAAGCCGAACCGATTCTGCGAGACGTCCCGCAGCAAGAGCTGCTCGATTCGCTGGAGATTCTCAAGCGGCACGACTTCATCAGGGTCAGAGAGGTCATCGGAGCGTTGCATGTCGTACTGACCGACCTCGGTTTCCTGAAGTTCGCCGAAGCGTACGTCGATGACTACCAAGGCACTGTGAATCAGATCGCCGCCCTGCTGGTGAACGAGAACGTTCGACAGAATCGCGAACTAGCTGCAAGGGTGAACAAGCCCGTGGCCTTCATCGACTTCGTTCTCAACCTGATGGAGAGCAACGGCTACATCAAGGTCTCGAAGTACATCGGCGGCCAATCTCACGTCCGGGAGGTTTCAGCGTCGCTACACCGTGCGCTTCAGAGCGCCTGAGTCCGGGCTCTGGATCAGATCGCTTTCAGCGAATCGCCTGTTGACAAGTTCCGGAAGCACTTTCCCGCCGCCGCAGCGTCGATGTCTGGAGGCGCCCCGACCAAGGTTGAAGATGAAGTCCACGATTGCAACGAGCCGCCCCTCCGGGCTCGGTGCAAGCGCCGGGCGGTGGCGCGGCGTCGCGTTCTGCGCCGTCTTGGGGTCGGCAGCCAGGTAGCCTTCGGCCGCGGTCCAAGTGTGAAGGACCGCGGCACCTCAGTCGGCGCCGCCACTGATCGCACCCACTGAGGTAGCGGTCTTGGCGGCGCAATACAGCGCCCTGAACCAGCAGGTGATCATGGGGCGGACGCTGACCGACAGCGCATCGGCCCAGCGCACGCGGGACCGCTGGCCCTGGGCGGCGACCGACTCCCGCAAGTCCTCGATGGCCCCCGGTGTTCCACGTGGCGTCCGCACCCGCGCCGATCTCGGCCATACGCTGGGCGCCACGCCGCTTCTCGAACTCCAGCGCCTTGTCCTGCATGGCGAGTTCGTGACCCCGCTCGCCCTTGCGGTCCGATCACTTCAAAAACCTCGGGGACCAGACGGAAGGCCCTGCCCAGGAGACCACCGAGCAGGGTCTCGATCATTGGCCGCCTCCCATGAGCTTCAACTTGATGGCAGCGCCCACCAGCAGCGCGGCCAGGATGCCGGTCGTGATGACCTTGACGGCGGTCTGCCAGGCCGTGCGGCGGGCATCGCGCCAGGCTTCCAGCAGGTCGCGCAGTTCGCTTGGGCCTTGTCGCGGCCTGCCCGCCATGCCATGCCACAGCGCGCCGAGCACAGCCCGGCCATTTGCTTGCCAAGAGAAAAAAGTCAGAGGGTGACGGGTTGTCATCACGCCACCTCCTTCAGCCGCTCGGCCACCAGAGGGCTCCAGAGAATCTGGTAGCCGCTGTGCCCGTTGCGGGCATACGGCATCGCTTCGGCCCAGGCCTTGCCGGCCTCGGTCAGTTCCCACTCGTCGCGCTCGTTGCGCCACTGCAGGCCGTGCTGGGCCAGGCGCTGGTTGGTGGCCTTGGCCGACAGACCCAGCAACTGGCCCAGTTGGGTGGCGTTGAGCGAGCACGTCGGCTCGTTGGCGGTGGGCAGCGCACGGCGCAGCGTCTCGATCGCCAGCCCCGTGTTCTCCTGGATGCAGGTGAGCGTGGCCGCCATCGCGATGCCGGGCTTGACTCCCGGCACCTTGGCCACGGCTTCGCCAATGAGCAGGATCGAGGCCACCCGGTCTTGGGTGGGCGCAGGCAGGGCCGGCGAGGCGTGGCGCGCGGTGTAGCGGCCCGTCTTGCGGATGGCCGGCAGCACCTCGTGCGTGACCCAGCGCTTGAAGCGCTTGGCGGCATCAAGCTTGGCGCGCAGATGTTTGAGGTAAGCGACGGCTTCGTCGACGTGGCGCTCGGCAGTGACGAAGTCGGTGATTGGCATCGCCACCAGCTGGGCCATACTCATGGCTGCGAGATCGGCGGGAAAGAGGGTGAGGTCGTTCATGGCTGACCTCCTCACCGCAGGCTGCGCTCGGAGGTCGAGTCGTGCAGCGCCGCGTGCTCGAACTCGATCACCGCTTCCAGCGGGTAGCTCACGCGCTTGGACAGCTTCAGGTAGCGCGGGCCGCGCCCTTCGCTGCGCCAGCGCTGCAGCGTTTTGGGGCTGTTGAGGACCCGGCGATCGCCGGGATTAAGGGCATCGATCGTCGGAACGGGCGATCGGGCGAGTGGGTAGGCCGTTGTCGGCATGCAAGCCTCCTATGACGCGGTTGAGGAATCGGTGGCGTCATTTCAGGCGTGCGATGGCGAACCTTGGAGGGACCGAATGGCGAACCGGCGAGGAACTTCGGGTTCGCCATTCGACCGGGCGCTCAAAAAGAACGGCGGGCACGCGGCCCGCCGTGGCAGGGAAGGCGTGCCGCGTCAATCCGTGGGCTGCGTTGGAAAGCCCAACGCGCGGCGCTGCTCGTTCCAATCCCGCGGCAGCAGCTCGTGCCGCCCCCGCAGGGTCTGCAGGTTCAACGGCCGCGGCTGGCGGCCTTCGAGGATGGCCTCGACGATGTCGGGCGCCAGCACAGCGTCAGCCGCAGCACCTCGGCCACCCAGCCGGGTTCGTGCCGCAGGGCGCGCGCGAGATCGGTGGCGGTGGCGTAGCGCCCTTCGTCGAGCAAGCGCTGCCAGTAAAAGGCCTTGCCCAGCATCTTGATCATCGGCTCGTCCAGGCCGCCCGACTGCGGCATCGACTCGCGCGGCGGCGGGATCAGCAGCTTGCGGTTCTGCCGGCGCTTGATGGTCAAGGGCACCAGGGTCACGCGCCGATCACCGCTGACGTAGCTGCGCGCATCCGCGCCGACCTCGATGCGCACGCACTTGAGCCGTGGGTTGGACGCGCCGGTGGGGCGTTCGGTCGTCATGCGCAGGCCTCCTGCGCGATGTCGCGCATCTCCTCGACGAGCGGATGGCCAGCCACCTCGGCGCCCAGGCCGAGCCAGCCGTCCTCGCGCCAGAGGATGTCCAGGCCATGGGCATGCAGTTGCACCCGCTCGATGAGCAAACGGGTGATGCGTTGCTGCTCGGCCGGAAACAGTTGCGCCCACACCGCACCGATGCGCCGCAGGGCCACGACCACCTGGGCCTCATCGAGTGCGGCGCCTGCCGGGTGGCGCTGGCAGGACCGCCAGGTGCCGATCAGCACCTCCGGCGCGGCGAGCGCCTGGTGGATCTGGGCGAGCACCGCATTCTCGATCTCGGCCGCAGGCAGATGCCCGACGTCGGGGGCGTCCGGTGCGAGCGTGGCGCCGGCATTGCGCCGCTTGTGCAGATAGGGCACGTAGTAGCGGTACATGCGCCCGCTCTTCTTCTTGACGAAGGTGTGCAGCATGCGCTGCCCGTCCGGGGCGAACAGCAAGCCGGCGAGCAGGGCCGGATGCTTGGCGCGGTGCTCGCGCGGAGCCTGCTTGCGCCGTTCGATGAAGGCATGGGCTGCCTCCCACAGTTCCTGCGGGACGATGGCCTCGTGCTGGCCGGGGTACCACACGCCACAGTTGCGGATCTCACCCAGGTAGATGCGGTTGCGCAGCAGCGCGAACAGGAACTGCTGGTCGATGGGGCGCCCGGTGCGCCGGTGACCGCCTTGGGTCACCCAGGCCTTGGTGGTGTGGCCCTCGACGGCCATCTCCCGCACCAGCCGCGCCGCCGAGCCGTGCTCGGCGTAGCGCCGGAAGATGTCGCGCACCAAAGCCGCCTCGCGTTCGTTGACGACGAGCTTGCGCTCGACCACGTCGTAGCCCAGCGGCGGCATGCCGCCCATCCACATCCCCTTGGCCTTGCTGGCGGCGATCTTGTCGCGGATGCGCTCGCCCGTGACCTCGCGCTCGAACTGGGCAAACGACAGCAGGATGTTGAGCGTGAGCCGTCCCATCGAGGTCGTGGTGTTGAACTGCTGCGTCACCGAGACGAAGGAGACGCCGTTGCGGTCGAACACCTCCACCAGCTTGGCGAAGTCCGGCAGGCTGCGGGTGAGGCGGTCGATCTTGTAGACGACCACGATATCGATGCGGCCGGCCTCGATGTCGGCCAGCAGCCGCTTGAGCGCCGGGCGTCCCAGGTTGCCGCCGGAGTAGCCGCCGTCGTCGTAGCCGTCGTCCACGGCGATCCAGCCTTCATGGTGCTGGCTGGCGATGTAGGCCAGGCCCGCATCGCGCTGCGCCTCTAGGCTGTTGTACTCCTGCTCCAGCCCTTCGTCGGTGGACTTGCGGGTGTAGACGGCGCAGCGCTTCTTCACCGTGAGCGGCGTGGCCGGCGTGAGCGGGGTTCGGTTTGGTCTCATGCCGGCTCCTTCCCCTTGTCGCCGGACTTCAGTCCGAAGAACGCCGGCCCGGACCACTGAGTGCCGGTGATATGGCGCGCCACCGCCGACAGGCTCTTGAAGCGCTGCCCTTGGTATTCGTAGTCGAAGGGCCCGCGCACCAGCACGCGGTGCTCGACGTCGTCGTACATGCGGGTGAGCACCGTGCCCGGCAGCAAGTGGTTAGCCTGCCGCTGCAGCGGATGCGGCAGGAGGCCGGTCTCGCCAATGGTTTCGAGTCGGCGGCGCGTGGAGGGCCTCAAGCCGCCGAAGACACGCGCCTGCATCGCATAGGCCAGGCGGCTCTCGATCCAGGTGCGATGGTGGTGGTTGGGGCGCTCGTCAAAGTGCTCGTCCCACAGCGCCCAGAGGCTGTCCATCGGCAGGTCCGGCAGCTGGGCGATGCGGGCGGCGAGGGTCTTGGCGTCGGCGGGGGTTGCGTGTGCCGTCATGGGCGAACTCCTTCGTGGTCATAGGGGTTCGCATTCACGCGCTCCTGGCCGACGAAGCCAAGGTCAACTTGCTCTCTGGTGCCGAGGGCAGGGACTGCGCCACGAGCGCGCAGCCGCAGAAGGCCCAGGGCCAGCAGATCGACGACTTCCTGGTGCGCGTGCCGGGGGCGGCTGGCGGCAGGAATGGTGGAGGTGGGTTTGGGTTGGTGCATGGCAAGCGTTTCGATGAAAAACGCTCGTCATGCTAGGAATCGAAGGGCCTTCGCGTAACGGGTTTGCGAGGGTTAGGAAGGGCTGCGACGAATGTCAACCTGCGCAGATCGGAACCTGACGGTGTCAAGCACCAAGCGCAACAGCGGGTTTATTGGAAGGCCCAATCACGGGCTACAGCTCGATGATCTTTTCCAAAAAGGTCGACGCCATCCCCATATCAATATCATTGTCGGGCGAGAGAATCAGACTTCCAATTGTTTTACCCTCAAACTGCGAAACCCCGCGAGAGTTTCTTCCGGCCCAGTGCTTCAGCAGGATAGTCGAGCTAAGCAGTCTCTTCTGAAACATCGAAACAAGCACTGTGTTGACAATTCTGTGCGGATCGACACCGACGAAGTAAAGCATGAATACAGACTTTGGTGTCGCCAAGAACTCTAGCATCTTATCTAAGTTGTAAGCTTTTGGATTCGAGTCCAAGATCATAATCTTGGTCTTGACATCGGTTTCTGTTGAGAACTGCTCGAATACACGCGCGTAGTCCCCTAGTGCGTTTTCAGTCTTAAATTGTGGCAGGCCCTTCCCACGGTCCCGCAGAGCGGCGACAAGATCTTGACGCAACCTATCGTCTTCGCCAGCGATTAGATATTCGATGATGCGGCCGCGAACATTGACATTCTCGATCAATGCAGCGAGCAGAATTTCATTACGAAAGCGATCAACCTTTTCATCAAGGTCGCGTTTGAGTTCCAGAAACTCGGGGGAGGCCGTAAATTCTAATGCTCTTATCGGCGCCTCTAATATGATTGTCCGAGCGGCAGCCGATACCATGTACTTTTTCCCTGTTGGGCTTATGTTGTTTGTTGCGTCAACGAGGCGAAGCAGGTTGCCATCAAACCCTATCCCCTCGTGAATGTTATAGAGTCGTTCAAAATTAGCCGGAAAATTGGAAATCCCCTCAAAGTCACGCATGATGTCGGAGCCGTTGAAGCTTCCGCGAATATTGTTTTCGCGCAGCTCTTGCGAACTGTGACTAATCTTCCTCAGGAATGTGGAGTTTGCAAGCAGAAGTTGATTTTTTCTCGGAGTCACTAGGCATACAAGAAAAGGCCTATCATCTACCTTCTGTAGATTCGAGAGTGATAGGACGGTATTGCTGAAGCTCTCGTTCTTGGCAGAGCTGAAACGGATGGCGAACTCAGGCCGATAGTAGACAGATCGATCCTGCGTCAGCGAAAATTCTTTATTCACAATGGCAGCAAGTTTGGCTTTGTCACCGATTCCATCGTGCTTTGATATAAATTCGATCAACTGCTTTAGTAGGGCATTATTCATAGAAGAGTTCTCTGCTTATTTCGAAAGAAGCGCTATTTTTGCTCGAACTCCTGCTCGCTGAGGCTGTTCCGCTCCCAAAAGTAACCTCCGCGGTATCCCTGGATGCTTCGATCAGTATCTGCGCGAGCCAGCCGCTTGACGGCCATACAACAGTAATCAGCCTCTATCTCTACCCCGCTAAACCGACGTCCGAGCTTCTTGGCGGTCACGCATGTTGAGCCAGATCCTAGAAATGGATCAAAAACGAAATCGCCCTCACGCGAGCTCGCCAAGATTAGCTTCGCAAGTAGTTTCTCTGGCTTCTGCGTGGGGTGGTCTGTATTCTCCGGCATCGACCAAAATGGAATTGAGATATCAGTCCAAAGATTAGAAGGGTGTGTTAGGCGAAATTTGCCGGAATCAGTTTCCTCCCAATCCTTAGGAGCGCCCGACTTATCTCTGTAGGGAGCAATGACCTTCTTTTTGAGCTTTACGGCCTCGACGTTGAAAAAGTATTCCTTTGACATTGTGCAGAACCAAATGTCCTCGGAGCAGTTTTTCCAATTCGCGCTTGCCCCTCGTCCTTTTTCTCTCTCCCACGTGATTCTATTCCTTACGATGAAGTGTCTCTGCAATACAGCCTGAACAGAAGCAGACGATTGCCAGTCGCAGCAGACGTAGATTGATGCAGTAGGCTTAAGACAACGGACGATCTTGCTTAGCCATGCATTTAGCCACTCTTCATAATCTTTAGGACTCGCCCTAGAGAATTTGGTACCGCCGAAAATCTTGTTTAGATTGTAAGGGGGGTCGACAATAAGCAGATCAATAAATGAGTCTGGCAAATAGCCAGCGCACTCGAAGATGTCTTGATGGATGACTCGCCCCTCTATCTCTGCCACACTAACCGGACGAGTAAAGGAAATCGTCTGATCTAAAAGAGCAGCCTTTTCATCGTTGCCTATGGTCAATGTGCGGTTGCGCGGCGCGCGCACCTTGCTGCTCTTACGGAGCTGGTCAGACCTTTCGCCAGCAATCGGTGTTTCGGTTATTTGCACTGCAATCTCCTTCAATCTGCACTATTTTGTCGATCGCGAACGGACAAGCTTCCGAGCGTTAAGCCCAGATTCTTGCCGTTCCCAGGATATTGGTCGTAGATGTCGGGGGCTTCGTCGTGCTGCCAAGACCGATCCCACCCCCGCGGCTCCGCACTTTCGAGCAGGAGCAGGGTCAAGACGCGATCCTTCGCGCCGTAGCTGTGCTTGAATTCGCGCAG
This sequence comes from Methylococcus sp. S1M, assembly GCF_051295855.1. Taxonomy (NCBI): domain Bacteria; kingdom Pseudomonadati; phylum Pseudomonadota; class Gammaproteobacteria; order Methylococcales; family Methylococcaceae; genus Methylococcus; species Methylococcus sp. S1M. Next base: position 385,848 of record NZ_JBPDXO010000003.1, on the reverse strand, counting down.
CTTCATGTAGGGCGCTTCTTCCGCACGCCAGATCGCGGCGGACATTTCCACCCCCTCCCACGCCTGCACGACGCTCGCGTCGGCGGCGAGCGTGCCGGGCAGGGGCTCTTGCGGATCGTCGGTGCGCCGGATGCGCGCCCGGGTCTTCACGGCGCTGCTGCTGCGCCACTCGTACTTCGCGTAGCCGTTGTCCCAGTAGACCAGGATGGCGCGCTCGTCGGTGTACTTGATGAAGCGGATGCACAGCGCCTCGAACGAGACTTGGAAGCGCTGGGCAATCGCGCTGAGGACGTGCAGATCGATGCGCCGGTTGGCCGTCCATTGGCGCAGCAGGTCGCCGGGCATCAGCAAGTTGGCGGCGAAGTCGTCGGCCTCGCGCTCGATCTGGCGCATGGGCTCGTGGCCGGAGTAGACGCTCTCCTTATCGCAGCCAAAGCGCGGCTGCCGGTCGCGGTGCAGCACGAAATGCCCAAGCTCGTGCGCGATGGTGAAGCGCTGGCGCTCGGGGCTGACCCTACCGTTGTAGGCGATGCCCCAGACGGCGGGATCCGTGGGATCGCGCGCCAGCATCCCTTCGAAGGCCGCGTCGTCGAACGCCACCGGCGGACGGATTTCGCGCACCCCTGCTCCGAAGGGGGTGGCGGGCAGCATCTGCCGCACGACATCGAGATCGACCGCCTCCGGCACTGTTCCCGCATACCAGGCCCGCAGCCAGTGATGCAGCTTGCTGGCGGCGATCGACCCGGTGAGCGGCTGCGCCGTGGTCATCCCTTGGGCTCCGGCAGGTCCTTGTCCGGGAAGATGAGTTTGAGGGCCTGGCGCACACGCGCTTTTTCGTCCTCACGCATGCCGGCGTAGGCGCGGAAGAAGGCCACGTCCTCGGGGCTGGCCTCGGGCGCTGCGGGCAGGGGCTCGCCCATGATGTCCTCCATGGTCACGCCCAGCACCTTGGCCAGCGCCTGCACGCGCTCGGCCGAGGGGCGCTGCCCCTCTTTCATCTCCAGTTCCCAGATGTAGGCCTTGGTGCAGCCGACCGCATCGGCCACCTGCTGCAAGGTCAGTTTCTTCGCCTCGCGAAATCGCCGCAGGCGAGATCCGAATGTGGAAGCCATGGCGATGTCCTGTCTCGAATCACGGAAAGGGTTGGAATGCGGTCTGACAGTATAGCCCTGTGATACCAAAGACCGCCAGATGTGCCATGTGGTTTGACAAGCGGACCACGCAGGGACACAATCGCCCTGTATCACGCTGCCTTACTTTTGCGTGATACACGTTCAGTCAACTGTCGCCGGCCCGCGCGCCCGAACCCTCGGTCCGCAGACCTCCGACGCCACCTCAGGGAAAGGACCGAGACGCGATGAAGAAGACCTATGTCGACGTGCTGCTGGCGCTGCCGCCGGACGAGACCCTGCACCAGTTCCTGGCCAGCCACGGGCTGGCGGTGCCGCCTGCGCCCGAGCCGCAGCCGGACGGGCCGCCCAACCGGGATGTGATCGAAGCCATCAAGGCCTGGGGCGACACAGCGGCGCGTGACCGGCTGACGGCCGAGCTGATGGCCAGCGTCGCACTCGGCGATGCCGCGGGCGGTCAGGCGATGTTCGAGGCCGCGCTGGCCGATCCGGCGGTGTTGACGGGACTCACCTTTTGTCAGAGCGACCTGCATCGGTCGTTTTGGCTATACGTGCGGCACCGGGCGCTGTTCGAGCGCGCCAGCGATCTCGATTTCTGGGCGCACCACAGCGCCCAGGCGCAGCAGTTCGACCTGGGGGTGCGGCGCCGTCCGATCGCGACGGACGCGGCCCTGGGCGGCTTGCGCCAGGCGATTTCGGCCTACTACCAGCGCGAGCGGCAGTGCGGCGAGGGGTGTGTGGCCTATCTGGTGACCCCGAGCCCCGGCATCCACCTGCTGACGGTGCACGTCAAGGACTTGGCCATGCTGCGGCTGGAGTTCGAGGGCGTGGTGTTGAAGCAGCGCGTGGGCAATCCCAACATCCACATGGTGCTGGAGTACGCCGAGGCCACGGGCGTGGTGCGCACCCTGGTGCGCGGCGGCCACAAGGTGCAGCAGATGCTGGTGCAGGCCTTCGCCGAGCATGTGCTCGGGGTGCAGGCCACGCCCGAGCGCATCAAGGCCCCGGCGCTGGATCTGTCGGCGCTGCGCATGGGCTTCGACGTGCCCGAAGTGTTCGAGGACGGCTTCTCGCTGGTGCAGCTGAAGTCGCTGGCGCTGCTGAGCCCGGACGGCGAGCTCAAGATCGAGTGCACCGCCATGCAGGCCAGCCGCCACCGCTCGGTGCACGAGCTGCTGCGCGAGCAACTGCCCGCGCCACTGGAAGGCCGCTGGACGGTGCTGGCCGCCCAGATCAACCTGTACTACCCGCCGGAGCCGGGACGCACCCGCGCCCGCGTGGTGCCCATCGAGGTCACGAGCCGCGGGCGGCTCAACCTGCATCAGTTCGACCCCAGGCTGCAAGCGCAGCTGGAGCGCTACCTGGTGCGCATCGGCATCCTGCGCCCCGGCCAGACCTTGAGCGTGCAGGAGGCGCCCTTGTCTGCGGGCCCGGTGGGTGCGACGACGCCCGAGGGCGCGTGAGATGTCGGCGCACGAGGGTTGGCAGTTCCTCTGCCGGCTGTTCGCCGCGGGCACACCGGTGCTGCGCGCCACCCTGTCGCCGCGCGAGGTGGCGCTGCTGCCGCACCTGGGCCGCGCGATCCAGGCGGCGGTGACCGATCAATCCTGCGTGCTGTGCCCGCATTGCGCGCTGCATCGGGCGCCGGTGTTTGGCGACGGGCACGGCGGACGCTTGTGCCGCTGCCCGGACTGCGGGCCGGTGCCGGTCTTGCCGCAGGACGGCACAGCGCTACGGCTGAACGAGGACTGGCTGCGCCAGAAGCTGCGCCTGGCGCTTTCGATCGAGAGCCGCGACGGCATCGACGACCTCGGCGACGGCGTGTGGCGGCTAGGTGATTCGCGGCGTTCGCCGGTGCTGCTGGCATGTGACATCGTTCGTCTGTGGCGCGAGCCGGCCCTGCTGGACCGGGTGCGGGTCGCAGGCGGGCCGATCCGCGTCATCACGCCGAAGCCGCGCGAGACGCGCGGGGCGCCCTTCGGCCCGGGCGTGGAGTGGTTGGCTCTGGAGGATCGGTTCGCCTTCTACGGCGGCGGCATCTCGTTCATCGGCATGTCGGGTGAGCCACCAGGCCCGCAGGCCAGCGATCCAACGACGCCGGTGAAGGGGCCTTTCTCGGCGGATTTCCGCTGGGTCACGCTGCCCGAGGGGCCGCACGGCCCGATCCGGCTGACCGAGGCTCAGGCAGCAGTGTTCGAGGCCCTGTGGTCGTTCAAGGGGGAGCCCCGCACCGCCGAACAGGTCATGCGGCGTGCCGGGCTCGACAGCGCCAAGCCCATCGACGTGTTCAAGGTCAAGACGCGCGACAAGGGCAAGCCGGAAGCCGAAGGGCCACTCGTTGCATACCGGGCCCTCGTCCAGGTCGTGCAGGGGCGCCCGGGGCTGTACTCGATGCCCTGTGCTGCAGCATTGAGCCCCGTGCAGGCTTGATGCCTTGCTCAACCACGGCGTTGCCAGCAAAACGGTGTCCGGGGTCAAACTGGAGCTTGCGTGCCGTTGCGGGCAGTAGTTTTGTCAGGTCCAAATGCGCCGTTTGGCCTGCGTCAGTTTCCCGGCGGTCTCCAGCTGTACATACACCAAACGCCTCTGGTCATCCACCGCGTCGCAACTCCCTGACACCCCGGCCCAGCTTGCGGCGCAACAGGGCCCGCAGGGTCGCCCCATCCGAGTACCCGACCTGCGCGGCGACTTGGTCGACGCTCGCGTTTCCGGTGCGCAAGAGATGGACGGCATGTTCCACGCGCAGGTCCTGGAAATACGACAGCGGTGTCTTACCCAAAACGCTTTGCAGCCGCCGCGCCAAGGTGCGCTCGCTTGTGCCCGCGGCGCTCGCCGCCTCGGCCAGCGAGAACCCCTTCGCGAGCCGACTTCTGGCCCAGCACTCGAAGCGCTCCACTATCGGGTCGGCATGCGCAAGGTGGTCGGGAATCACGAACTCGGCTTGCGAACTGCGTGCCTCGACCAGCAGATAGCGTGCCACCAGGGCCGCCAGCGCCGGACTGCGCCCGCGGATGATGCGCAAGGCCAGGTCGACGTGGGCCAAAGCGGCACCCGCGGTGGTGAAGCGTGTCGAGTTCACGATCATGCGTGACTCGTCCAGCGTGACGTTCGGATAGCGCTGCCGAAACATCGGCCCCAGCCACCATGACGTCGTCGCACGATGCCCATCAAGCAGGCCGCTCTCTGCAAGCAAGAAACTACCGGAGCAGGCGGCACCAAGGTGCGCGCCAGCGGCGGACCACTGCTGCAGCACGGCGACCGCATCGGGCACGTCGGGGCGTGTGAGCCGAGCCGAGAGCGTGTCAGGCATCTTGTCACCAAACGCGGGCACGAGCACGACGTCTGGTTCCGGCACACCACGCGCAGTGACCACGGGGACCGTCAAGCCTTGCGCAGTTCGGATGCGACGCCGCACGCCCACCAGCGTGAGCTCTGTGTGCGCGGGAGCCTGTGGCAGCGAGCCCGACATCGCATTGGCCAAGCCCACTGTGTCGGTGAGCGCCGCAAGCCCCAGATCAAACACGCCATCACAAACAAGGATGTGGAGTTTCATGGCAACAATGATATCAATGTTGTCATTCTTGCCTATAGAGATGTCTGTCATGAAGACTTAGACTGCAGTCTCGTCGATCCCTTCACCCACCTTTCCATTTACCCAAAGGAATACAGCATGACCAAGCTCGCCCTGTTTGTTCGCCTCGAAGCCAAACCCGGCCAGGAGGCTGCGCTTGCCGACTTCCTGGCCAGCGCACTGCCGCTCGCCAACGCCGAGTCCGGCACCACGGCCTGGTTCGCATTGAAGTTTGGCCCTTCGACGTTTGGTGTGTTCGATGCCTTTGCCGATGAGGCTGGTCGCCAGGCACATCTGAACGGCCAGATCGCCGCGGCCTTGATGGCCAACGCAGCGACCTTGCTCAGTTCTCCACCCAATATCGAGAAGGTCGAACTGCTTGCAGCCAAACTGCCTGCATGACAACCCGGCCTTGACCCAATCAGGTCACGCTGCAGGATGGGGGGCACGCGGCCCTACGCAGCGTCCCCCCCCCCTCGATTGCACTTGCCCAGGGAGCTACCTTCCACAGCGCCCCGTGCAGGCTTGATGCCTTGCTCATCCAAGCACGATGGACAACCGATGGCAGTGACGCACGTGCAAGTCACTGGGCCACAAGGCCATTTGCGTGCGCTTCCGCAAAGAAGTTGGCGCGGATTTCGAGAGAAAAGAGGGCGAAAGAGAGTCGAACCGGGTGGGCCCTTCGCGACCTGGCGACGAAGGGCAGCACACGCAGAACGGGTCGCCGCCCCGCGTTGTTTCGCGGAACCTGAAAACGAAAACGCCCAACTGAGAACAGTTGGGCGCTGAATTTTGGTGGCCAGGGACGGAATCGAACCGCCGACACGGGGATTTTCAGTCCCCTGCTCTACCAACTGAGCTACCTGGCCAAAGAGCTGCCAATTAAAGCAGGGAACGGCTCCTTGAGTCAAGCAGCGTATGCCTCCCCCACCTTTGACACTCGGGATGATGTTGGAGGAGGGATTGGAGAGGAGGGCGGCCGAGGCGCTGGCTGGATCGATGAAGGTGATGAGGTAGCGGCGCATGCCATTGCGGACGCAATCGATGGTATCAACCGCCAGGCATGCCAGTAGGGCGGTCTTTGCCTGGGTTGGGATGCAGCGTGCGCAGCCTACGGATTTCGGCCACCAGCCCCGGATCGCTCTGGGGGTGGCGATGGTTGGGCCGCACTGGACTGGGCCGCCAACCTGTGCTCGTCCCCAAGGCACCGGATTTCGAGTCTTCGTTGGTCATCGTTGGGTGTCATCTCCCCAAGACGCCCCGAACTGGCTACCCGGTCACCCCCGGACGCCGTGCCCAATGTGCTGCACTTGCACGATACTCCTCCTTCTCCAAAGGAGTGCCAAAGGTTTCCGAGCTTATGCAGTCAGTCGTGGGAAGCGGTGACAGGCGGGCGGTAAAGGACGCGGTAGATGGCACCCGCATAGTCGTCAGACACATAGATGGCACCGTCGGGCCCTTCGGCGACATCCACCGGCCGGCCGATGACGTCTTCGTCGATATTGAATCCGGTCATGAAGGGACGCTCGGCTATCCGGCCGTCAGCACCGAAATGCAGTGACACGACCTCGTAGCCCTGTTTTTTCGACCGGTTCCAGGAGCCGTGCAGGGCGACCAGGGCGGCGCCGCGGTAGTCCTGCGGCAATCCCCCGCCTTTGAGGAAAACCATACCGAGCGGGGCGACGTGAGCACGGAATTCATGGACGGGCGGCAAGCTGCGTCGAATGTCGGCCTCGTGTCCTCGTCCGTAATCGGGATCCGGGACGCGGTTGCCGTTGGCGTAAGGCCAGCCGTAAAAGCCGCCTTTTTCGATGCGGTTGAGTTCACACGGTGGGAAATCATCGCCCAGCAGGTCACGACCATTGTCGGTGCCATAAAGCTCGCGGCTGCCGGGGCGCCAGTCGAAACCGACGGTATTGCGCAGACCCGTGGCGTAGATTTCCCGCTTCGTGCCATCCGGCTCGAAACGCAGCAGTGTGGCGCGAAGCGGGTCATCTTCGATACAAACGTTGCAACTCGAACCCACCGAAACGTACATCCCACCGTCCGGGCCGAACTTGAGAGTCCGGCTCCAGTGATTGCCTCCGCCGGGAATCCCGCTCACCACCATCTCAGGCGCCCCGGAAATCTGCCGCTGGGCCGCGTCGTAACGGACGCGAACGACACCATAGGTTTCCGCCACGTAGAGCCACCCGTCGCGGAGATCGAGGCCGTGCGGCCGACTGAGTCCCGTCAGCAGTTGCCGCCGGCCGTCGGGGCGGCCATCACCGTCGGCGTCCTTTTCCAGCAGGACGATGGCGCCGGCATGCGGCTGGCTGACCAGCAGGTCGCCGGTCCGGGTAAAGCGCAGCATCCGGGCCCCCGGCAAGTCCGCCGCGTAAACCGTGAGGCTGAACCCCGAAGGCAGCGCGATCCTTCGGTGCAAAGCCGCCTCGGCGGGCGTTGCTCCGCCGAACACGGATTTGAGCGGGAAGTTGACCGTAAGATGGCCGAAGCGCTGCGCCAGGACGGTGACCAGCAATGCGGGCAAGACGACATACCACAAAGCCTTGTTCATGACTTTAGGTCCTCTGTCGACCGACGGTTTTCACGGTCCAAGATAGCGCACTTGACGACGGAGGGGAAACTCAAAATCGGCACGGAGATTATGAAAACATTTGAATATAACGAAATGAGAAAATGCTCTTTGCCGAATGTACACTGCACGCCTTATAGTGCCGCTCATTGGTGTACGAACTCGGATGGGATCCTCATGAACTCTCAAGCCCTGCTGTCGGCCCTCGGCGGCGGCGCCTTGATCGGCGCGGCCGCCTGTGGCCTTCTCTATTTCAATGGCCGGCTGGCAGGGGTCAGCAACATACTGGCGGGAATGCTATGGCCCGCCTCGGTAGACTGGGCTTGGCGATGTGCCTTCGTGCTGGGGCTGGTGGTCGCCGGCGTGCTGCTGCTCGGCGTCTACCCGGAGGCTTTCGACACGGCTCCGAGGCCGCTGTGGGCGCTGGGTATCGGCGGCTTTCTGGTCGGCCTGGGGGCACAGATCAGCAACGGCTGCACCAGCGGGCACGGCGTCTGCGGGCTCGGCCGCCGGTCCATGCGCTCCGTGATCGCCGTGCTGACCTTCATGGGCACTGGCATGGCAACCGTGCTCCTTTTCAACCGCCTCAGCGGAGGTTGAGCCGGGATGCCCATTTTCAGTGCTTTCCTTTGGGGCGTGATCTTCGCAACGGGGCTGGGGCTGGCCGGCATGACCCGCCCAGGAAAAATCCTGGCCTTCCTGGACGTCGGCGGAAACTGGGACCCGTCGCTGATGCTGGTGATGGGAGGAGCAGTGGGCCTGACCTTCGTCTCGTTTCCGCGGATTCTGCGACGGGAGCGCCCTGTCCTGGGAGATCGCTTCGATCTTCCGGTCCGGAAACACATCGACGGCCGCCTCGTGGGAGGTGCCGCGATCTTCGGCGTGGGCTGGGGGCTGTCCGGTTATTGTCCCGGACCTGCCGTGGTTTCCCTCGTCACGGCGGATGCCGGCGTGTGGGTTTTCCTGGCCTGCATGTTGGGGGGGATAGTGGTGGGCCGCCGGGTCGGCGCCAGACAGACCATCCTGCCAGGAGCAGTCGAATCCGCCGCCATCGAAGCCGCCCCCCGATTGCCCGGTCCGAGTGACGGCCTCTGATCATTCCCTCGACGAAAAACCCGGCCACGAGGGCAGGGTCTTTTCGTCCGCCCATAGAGGAAACACCGATCAGACGATTTCGCGTGCCCGCTCGAACGCGGCCCGGAAGTCGAAGAAGACCGGACTTTCCGATTTCAACAGCAGCGCCAGCAGGTGATTCTGCAACTGGTATTTCACGTTGCCGACGGCAAGGGCTCCCACCCCGACGGCACCGGGACTGTTGACCGCATGCACCAGCGGTTCGCCGTTGTGCTTCAGCTTGATCCCCTCGATGCCGAGCGGTGGCACCGCGTTGACGTCACCGGCGACTTTGAGGCGTTTGGCATCGGCCAGTACCGACGCGTTGAGCACTTCGACACCGGCCTTGGCGGTGCAGAACACCACGTCGGCATTCGACAAGAGGCGCGCCTTGTCGGCTTCCGAACCGGCGAAGGTACCGTGCAGGCGGGCACCGCAGCGCCGGTTGTATTCGTCGGCCTTGGCCAGTGCGGTTTCGACGTTGAACGGGTCGACGAGGGTCACGTCCGCCCCGGCCAGCGACGCGATGACGCCGGTGGCGATGCCCACCGGCCCCGTGCCGCCGAACACCACCGCACGCTGGCCCGCCAGCTCTGCGCCATGCTTCAGCTTGAGCTGCTTTTCCACCAGCGCCACCAGCGCCGCCGCGGTGGTGAATCCGCCGCTGGGATCGGCCAGCACCGACACTTCGAACGGCGGCACCATCGCGCCTTTGGCGGTTTCCAGCATGGTGAGCGCGACCGCCAGATCGCGCCCGCCGATGAAGATTCCGGTGCGTTTCACGCCCGCCGGACCGCGCGAGAAAATCGCATCCTGCACCAGGCCATGTACCTCTTCCGCCTTGACGTTGCTGTAGGGCACGATGACCTCGAAACCGGCGTCGACCGCCATGTTGATATCGAAGGGGCTCACATGCGGCATGGGGTCGAACATGTGGAGGACGGCGCGTTTTTCCATTCTGGGTGGGTCTCGGAAAAAATCGGTAAGTAAAGAAGGCGTCGGGCCGCGCCCTGCGAAAATTCCGACCGGCGCGGCTTAGGGCTGGACCTCAGCCACCGCGGACGACTTCGCGGGCAATCTCGAAAGCCTCGTTGAATGCCAGATAGACCGGCTTGTCGGTGTTGCGCATCCGCAGCAGCAGCCGGTGCTGGGCCTGGTATTTGACATTGCCGATGGCCAGGGCGCCGATGCCGATGGCCCCGCTCGGCGAACCTTCGATCGGCGTGCCTTTGTGATGGGGATCCAAGCCGGCGATGCCGGACGGCGGCACGGCGTTGACGTCGGCGGCCACCTTGAGCCGGGGTGATGCCGCCAGCAGCTCGGCGCTCAGCACCTGGATGCCGGCGGCGGCGGTCGCGAATACCACATCGGCGGTCTTGAGCAGTTCGCCCTTGTTGGCATCGGCATCGCCCTCGATGGCGGTCTGGCCTTCGCCGAATTCGGCATTGCACAGCTCGGCCACTTTCTGGGCCTTTTCGAGCTGGCGTCCGATGATCTTGACCTGGGCGCCGGCACGGGCCGCCAGCACGGCGGCGATCTGGCCGACCGGACCGGTGCCGCCCAGTGCCAGCACCGACTTGCCTTCGAGACCGGTCTGGTAATGCTTCCGCAGCTCGCCCTCGGCCATTGCGACCATCGCCGCGGCGGTCGTGAAGGCGCCGCTCGGATCGGCGAAAGCGGAAATCTCGAACGGCGGAACCATCGACTTCCGGGCGGTGCGCAGCATGGCCATGGCTGTCCCGACATCACGTCCGCCGATGAAGACGGCGGTGCGCTTCACGCCGGCGGGGCTGCGCGAGAAGATCGCATCCTGTACCAGGGCGGTGATTTCCCCCGGCTCCAGGTTCGTATAGGGCACGAGGGACAACCAGCCGGCGTCGAGCGCCATGTTCGCATCGAACGGGCTCAGATTCTTTTCCGGCGTGAACATGTGCAGGATATAAGGCTTTTCCACGGCGCGCTCCTCGAGTTCGGCCAGTCGTTACAGGGTCGGCGAAGTATACGGACGCGATGGAACGATGGCAAACCGCGGCGACCGCGCTCGGCGCGGCAGTCCCTTCCTGCCAGACGCTCCCTCAGCCGCCGTTCAGCAAGGCGGCGTGTGCCGCCGCCAGCCGGGCGACAGGCACCCGCGGCGCCGAACAGGAGACGTAGCTGAGGCCGATGCCGTCGCAGAAACGGATGGAGCCGGGATGCCCGCCGTGCTCCCCACAGATGCCGATTTCGAGGTCCGGACGGACGCTGCGTCCCTTTTCCACCGCCATCCGCATCATGGCACCGACACCGACGACGTCGAGCACTTCGAACGGATTGTCCTTGAGGATGCCGCTGCCGATGTACTGAGGGAGGAACTTGTTTTCCGCATCCTCGCGCGAGAACGACCAGGTCGCCTGGGTCAGGTCGTTGGTCCCGAAGGAGAAGAATTCCGCGGTCCGCGCCAACCCATCGGCGCTCACACAGGCGCGCACGGTTTCCACCATGCTGCCGAACTTGAAATCGAGCCGGACGCCGTGGCTGGCTTCGATTTCCTGCCGCAGGCGATCGACCATCGCCCGGACACGCTCCAATTCCGCGCCGTCGACGACCTGGGGCACCATGATCTCCGGGGCGGCGGCCACGCCGGCCTTGACGCACTCCGCCGCGGCCTCGAGCACGGCGCGGATCTGCATCTCGTAGATTTCGGGGAAGGTGATCCCGAGTCGCACCCCACGGTGCCCCAGCATCGGGTTGATCTCGTGCAGTTCTCGGACCTTGGCCAGCAGCCGTTCCTTGCGGGCGATGACGGCAGCCACGGCATCCTCGCCGACGCCGTCTGCCTCGACTGCCTGACCCAGCGCGCTCAAAGCCGCCGCCCGCCCTTTCGCGACCCGCCGGAATTGCCGCAGCGCATCGATCTCGTCCGCCAGGGAATGCTCGTCTGGAAGGAATTCGTGGATGGGCGGGTCCAGCAGCCGGACGGTGACGGGGTAGGGAGCCATCAGGGTGAAAATCGCCTGGAAGTCGCAGCGCTGCATCGGCAACAGCTTGTCCAGTGCAGCCTTGCGTTCCTCCACGTCGGGCGCCAGGATCATCTCCACCACCACCGGGAGCCGGTCGCTGGCGTTGAACATGCGTTCGGTACGGCACAGCCCGATGCCCACGGCACCGAATTCGCGCGCCTCCTTCGCCGCTTCCGGCGTGTCGGCATTGGCCTTGACCTTGAGATGCGCGGCTTCGTCGGCCCAGGACAGCAGTGTCCTGAGGTGTTCGGAGAAGGTCGGCGCGATCGTCGGGATCGCGCCGAGATAGACGCGGCCGGTGCTGCCGTCGATGGTGATGATGTCACCTTCGTGCAACGTGACCTCTCCCACCGTTGCCAGCCGCGCCCGGCTGTCCACCCTGATGCCTTCGGCACCGGCCACGCAGGCCTTGCCCATGCCGCGGGCGACCACGGCGGCATGCGAGGTCTTGCCGCCGCGACTGGTGAGGATTCCCTGGGCCGCGAAGAAGCCGTGGATGTCTTCCGGCTTGGTCTCCTCACGCACCAGGATGACCTTTTCACCGGCCCGTCCCAACAGTTCGGCCTGATCCGCATCGAACACGCAACGGCCGCTGGCGGCGCCGGGCGAGGCAGGCAGCCCCTGCGCCAGCGGCGTGGGGTTGTGCGAGGTGTCGAGGCAGGGATGGAGCAACTGTTCCAGATGGGCGGGGTTGACCCGCAGGAGTGCCTGATCCCGCGTGATCAGCCCTTCCCGGCACATCTCGACCGAGGTGCGCACCATCGCCTGGGCGTTCATCTTGCCGTTGCGCGTCTGCAGGCAGTACAAGACCCCTTTCTCGATGGTGTACTCGAAGTCCTGCACCTCGTGGTAATGGGCTTCGAGCTTGTCGCGCAGTTCCACCAGTTGGGCGTAAAGCGCCGGCATTTCGGTTGCCATCTCGTGCACGGGCTTGGGCGTGCGGATTCCGGCTACCACATCCTCACCCTGGGCGTTGACCAGATACTCGCCGAACATCTCGTTCTCACCGGTACCCGGATTGCGGGTGAAGCCGACACCGGTGGCGGAGTCGTCGCCCATGTTGCCGAACACCATGGTCACCACGTTCACCGCCGTGCCGTTGGCCTGGTCGGGCGTGATGTGGAATTCGCGGCGGTAATCCACCGCGCGTTTTCCCATCCAGGAGTCGAATACCGCCCGGATCGCGATCTCGAGCTGCTCGTAGACGTCTTCGGGGAAGGGTTTGCCGGTATGGCGGCGCACGACGGCGAGGAAACGTTCGCCGATGTCGGCGAGATGGATGGCGCTCAGGCCGATGTCGGCGGCGACCCCGGCCTGGTGCTTGATGGCTTCGAATTCGGCGTCGAACAGCTCGTCGGGAACACCGAGGGCAACCTTGCCGAACAACTGGATGAACCGCCGGTAGGCATCGTGACCGAAGCGCTCATTGCCGGTCTGCCGGATCAACCCCTGGAGTGTATCGTGGTTGAGGCCGAGGTTGAGAATGGTATCCATCATGCCCGGCATGGACAGGGCCGAACCGGAACGCACCGAGACCAAAAGCGGATTGGCGGGATCGCCGAAGCGCTTGCCGGTAGCCTGTTCGAGCCGGGCCATGTGCTCCCGGACTTCGTCCATCAAGCCGGCCGGCAGCTTCTTGTCTGCCAGGTATTCGAGGCAGGCTTCCGTGGTAATAACGAAACCCGGCGGCACGTTGAGCCCGATCTGCGTCATTTCGCAGAGGTTGGCCCCCTTGCCGCCGAGCAGGCGTTTGTTCTTGCCGTCGCCTTCGGAGAAGGCGTAGACACGCTTCTTCATCGTCATGATGGTCTCCTCGAACTATCGCGTTCGCCGCTTGTCACCGCAGGATCAGAGCCGGTTCCGGTCCCTCTTTCGTGCATTCAGCCGTTCCAGCAGGCGCAACTGGGCCAGGGCCTTGAGCAATTCCAGATAGGCGCGGTCACGCTCGCCGGGAATCCGGTTCTCGCGGAGCATCCGCTCGGCGTTGCGCTTGGCCGCCAGGGCCGCTTCCCGGTCGATCTCTTGGGAGCGGAGCACCTGGTCGGCCAGGATGCTGACCTCCCACTGCTGCACCTCCATGTAGCCCCCCGAGAGGTAGAAATACTGGTCTTCGCCTGCCTCGGTCCTGAGCCTTATCTCGCCGGGCCGGAGCCGGGTCAGGAACGGCGTATGACGGGGCAGGACGCCGACCTCACCGTCCACGGCCGGCGCGACCACCCGGCTACAACGCCCGGAAAATATCTCCCGGCAGACGTCGACGATCTCGACCGTTAGCAGACGGGATGCGGTCTGTCCCACCGCCTGGCTCACGAGGCTTCCCGCTGACCGAGATCGAAGACTTCGAAGCCGAACTGCCGTACCGCCACGAGTACGGTCGGCAGAGCGTTACCGGCTGGCAGATGGTCGGTGTTGAGCACGAGATCGAAATTGACGGCGTGTTCCAGGGAACACGCGTCATACAGATCGCTGAACAGCGTCTGGACCGACTTGTGCCGTTTGTTGTTGGTCTCGAACACCAGTCGCTCGGCCTCGGCCTGGCCGATGCCCAGTTCGGCCGCGATGCGTTCGCCACAGACCGCACGCGACCCGACCACGCGCAGACGGAATACCTTGCGACCCGCCAGGATCAGGTGGGCGCCGCGCCCGACGATGATGCAATCGCTCCTCGCCAGCTCGGTCACCACTTCGATCAGCGCCCGCCGGTAGTCGTGACGGGTGGCCGCCGTACCGAACATCAAGTTGTAGAGCAGGTCGCTGATGCGCTCGGCGCTATCCTCATCATGATGCTCGAAATGGCTTTTGTCGATCCGGGTCTTGTCGGCGACCCGGTCAAGAATCTCCCTGTCGTAGATCGGCAGGTCCAGAAAATGGGCCAGATCCGCAGCCAGCGCTTCGCCGCCGGCGCCGAAATCGCGGGACAGGGTGATGACCAGGGGTTCGGCGCGCTTGCGGGGCCGACGCCGATGGTATTCGGCCTCAAAGTCCTTGGCCAGGAACGATTCGAGAAATTCGAGCGTATCGGAACTGGTCATGGGCACCTTCTGCCAGCGCGAGATCCGGTGGCGCCGGGACGGCTGGACCCGGCCCTGAATTGTGGTGTGTTTTCCCTTTCCTGTCGAGGCACAGAGGGATGACAAACCGCAGGAAACCGGGCGGATCAGCCGCCCGTCAGAGCCCGGAGCCGGCTAGCGAGGACAGCCGCAGCCTGGCCGCGATGGCTCAGGCGGTTTTTGTCCTCCGGTGGGAGTTCGGCGGCCGAAAGACCCGTTCCCGGCACGATAAACACCGGATCGTAACCGAAGCCGCCGCTACCCCGGCGGTTCTCGCCGATCCAGCCTTCCCAGCACCCTTCGGCAACGAGGGGATCGGTATCTTCCGCATCGCGGACGAACACCATGACGCAGCGGAAACGCGCACGGCGGCACCCAGCCTCGACGCCGTCCAAAGCGGCCAGCAGTCTGTCGATGTTGTCATCGTCGGAGGCCGCTGGGCCGGCATAGCGCGCCGAATGGACCCCGGGTTCACCGCCCAGCGCATCGACCTCCAGTCCGGAATCGTCGGCGATGGCGGGCAATCCGCTGTGTCTGGCCGCGTGGTACGCCTTGATCAACGCATTTTCGACGAAGCTGGCGCCGGTTTCCTCGGCCTCCGGGATCCCCAGCGCCCCCTGGGGGATGATCTCGAAGCCCGACGTCGAAATCAGCGCCTGGAGTTCCCGCACCTTGCCCGCGTTGTTACTGGCGAGGACCAGTTTGCGCCGCATGACCGGCCTAGCTTTTGATGCCACAGCCATCCAACGCCTCCTGCTGGTGCAGCAGGAGATCGGCGATGCCGGCCTCGGCGAGCCGCAGCATGGCATCCAGCTCGTCGCGGCGGAACGCATGGCCTTCGGCCGTGCCCTGGATTTCGATGAAGGCGCCGGCGTCGTTCATGACCACGTTCATGTCTGTTTCGGCGTCGCAGTCCTCGGCGTAGTCCAGGTCGAGGACGGGAACCCCCTGGCAGATGCCGACGGAGACCGAAGCGATCTGACCGTGCACCGGATTGGTCTTGATCTTGCGGCTCTTCAGCAGCCGCTGCACGGCCAGCACCAGAGCCACGTAGCCGCCGGTGATCGATGCGGTGCGGGTGCCACCGTCGGCCTGGATGACGTCGCAGTCGAGGGTGACGGTGCGCTCGCCCAGGGCTTCCAGGTTCAACGCGGCGCGCAGGGAGCGGCCGATCAGGCGCTGGATCTCCATGGTCCGCCCCCCCTGCTTGCCGCGGGCGGCCTCACGGCCGGTACGCTCGTGGGTGGCACGCGGCAGCATGCCGTATTCGGCGGTGATCCAGCCGCTGCCTTTGCCTTTGAGGAAAGGCGGAACCCGCTCCTCCACGCTCGCGGTGCAGATGACGCGGGTATCGCCGAATTCGACGAGCACCGAGCCTTCGGCGTGCTTGGTGTAGTTGCAGGTGAAGGCGATGCGACGGAGTTGATCGGGACGGCGTCCGCTGGGTCTCATATGGGCTTGCTTATCCGATGAAAAGCGCGTCAGTATACTCGAATTGCCGCTGCGGCGCCGACCCGCTTTCACCATGAAATTCAAGCATATCCTGTACATCGCCGGCTTCGGGATCCTCGCCCTCGCGACCTATGCCGGCACCCGCCTGGAAAAGGCGGCGGCCTCGCTCCCTGCCACCGGCGGCGAGAGCGTACTGCCGGGGCTCACCCGGCCCGCCACCGTCGAATTCGATCGGCTCGGCATCCCGCGGGTGATGGCGGCGAACCGGGAAGACGCCCTGCGCGCGCTGGGCTATCTGCATGCGCGCGACCGGTTGTTCCAGATGGATCTGATGCGGCGCAAAGCTGCGGGCCGGCTGGCCGAAATCTTCGGAGAACGGGCCCGGGCGCACGACCGCGCGCAACGGATCTACGCCTTCGGGGGCGCCGCCGCGGCCATCGTCGCAGCGCTTCCGGAATCCCAGCGGCTGGCGCTCGAGGCCTACGTCGCCGGCGTCAACGCCCGCATGGCCGAACAGACCGTACCGCCCCCGGAAATACTGGTCCTTGGCTATACCCCGGAACCCTGGCGGGCGGAAGACAGCCTGCTGGTCGGCCTCGGCATGTTCCAGACCCTCAACGGCCATCCCGACGAAGAACGCATGCTCAGTGTAATGGCCGAGACCTTGCCGCCGGAAGTCCTCGCCTTCCTGACGCCGGACGTCGACGCCTACACCACGGTCCTCGCCGGCGGGAACGGCTCGCGGCGCCCCGAACGGCCGGTACCCGCGGCTGCGCTGGCAGAGCTGCTCGCCGAAACCCGGCATCTCACGCTGGGCGCCGCGGTCGATGCCGAAACCCTTCCCGCCGGCTCCAACAACTGGGCGGTCGCCGGCACCCGGACCCGGGATGGACGGGCGATCGTCGCCAACGACATGCATCTGAACCTGGGCGTACCCAACATCTGGTACCGGGCCGAACTGCGCTATGGCGAAGCCGTGATGAGCGGCGTGACCCTGCCCGGCCTGCCGCTGCTGGTGGCCGGCAGCAACGGCCGGATCGCCTGGGGCTTCACCAACGTCGACGCGGACGTGCTCGACCTCGTGAAACTGGAAATGCACGCCTTCGAACCGGATCGCTACCGCACACCCGAAGGCTGGGCGACACTGGACACGCGTACCGAAACCTTGCGCGTGAAAGACGGCGTGGACGAAACCCTGGTCCTCAAATCCAGCCGCTGGGGGCCGGTCATGACCGAGCCGCTGCTGGGCATGCCGGTGGCGTTGCGCTGGACCGCGCTCGAGACCCAGGGGGTCGATCTCGGCCTGCTGGAGATGGACGGCGCCCGCGATCTGGATTCGGCCATGGCGGTCATGAACCGTGCCGGCAACCCGCCGCAGAACGTGGTGCTGGCCGACCGGGCGGGTCACATCGCCTGGACCCTCACCGGCCGGTTTCCGCTGCGGCGCGGCTTCGACGGCTCGGTGAGCCGGAGTTGGAGCGACGGCGCCGCCTGGGACGGTTTCGTTCCGCCCGAACGGCTGCCGCGGGTGGTCGATCCCCCCGGGGGATACCTCGCCACGGCCAACAACCGTACACTCGGGCGCGATTATCCCTATGTCATCGGCCACAACTATTCCAACAGTTACCGCGCCTACCGTATCGGCGAAAGACTGAAGCAGGCACAGGCACTGACCGAAACCGAGTTGTTCGGCTTGCAGCTCGATACCCGCAGTGAGTTCTTCGATTTCTACCGCGACCTGGTCCTGGCATTGACGGCGAACGCCAACGATCCGGTGCTCACCGAAAGCCGGCGGGCGGTGGAAGCCTGGGATGGACGGATGGAGACGGACAGCCGTGGCATCGCGCTGCTGGTACGTTACCGGCGCAATCTCGCCCGCACGGTATTCTCCCGCCTGCTGAGCCGCTGCAACCAGACCGACCCCGGCTTCGTCTATGCCTGGCGCGAAGCGGAGACGCCGCTGCGTGCACTGATTTCCTCGCGTCTGCCGGGCACCGTTCCGGACCGCAGTGGCTCCTGGGACGCGTTTCTGCGCGGTATTCTGGAACAGAGCATAGACGAACTGAAAAGGGAATTCGGTACCGCCGCACTTCAAGACCTGACCTGGGGCCGGGTCAACCGGGTGGAGGTCCGGCATCCGTTCAGCAAGAACCTGCCGTTGATATCCGCGCTGCTGGACATGCCGCAAGTGGAGGGTGTCGGCTGCGGCGGCCAATGCATCCGGGTGCTGACACCCCATCAGGGAGCGAGCGAGCGGCTGGTGGTATCGCCCGGCCATCATGGTGACGGCATCCTGCACATGCCGGCCGGCCAGTCCGGTCATCCTCTATCCCCGCACTACCGCGATCAGCACGATGCCTGGGCCACCGGCCAACCCCTGCCTTTCGAACCCGGCCCGCCCGTGGAAACGCTGCGACTCAAGCCAGCACTCTGACGCCTGGTGCCAGCGAGGGGTTTCACGTGATCCTCATGCAGGGCATAGTACGCGGACATTGAATGGAGCTTTGAGGAGACATCATGATCCGCAGCATGACGGCTTTCGGGACCGCGCAAGGGACGGTGGGCAACTGGCGGGTGAGCTGGGACCTGCGTGCCGTCAATCATCGCTATCTCGATGTCGGCCTGCGCCTGCCGGATCCCCTGCGCGGCCTGGAACTGGCGGTGCGCAACAGGATAGGCGAGTCGTTCAAGCGGGGGCGGGTGGACTGCACCCTGACGTGGAAACCCTCGGCGCCGGAAGCCGGCCCGACATGTATCGACACCGCGCTGGTACGCGGCCTGCTCGGTGCGCTGCGAAACGTCGAAGCGCTGGAAGACCGCTGCTGGGCCGGCCTGAGCGCCATCGAACTGCTGCGCTGGCCGGGCGTCATGCAGGAAAGCGAGCCGGACCTCGCCACGCTCGAACCTGGGCTCCTCGCCGTGCTCGACCGGGCGCTGGCCGAGGCGCGGGCGTTCCGTGAGCGCGAGGGTGCCCAGATCGCCGCGTTGCTGGACCTGCGCTGTGCCGACATCCAGCGCGCGGTCGGCGCGGTACGGGAGCGCCTGCCGGCGATTCTCGCCGGTATCCGGAACAAGCTGAGGGCGCGGCTGGCCGAACTGGCCGCCGAGCCCGATGCCGCCCGCCTCGAACAGGAACTGGTCTACCTCGCGCAGAAGATGGACGTCGCCGAAGAGCTGGATCGACTGACCGCGCATACCACTGAAATGCGGCACATCCTCACCCAACGGGAACCCGCGGGGCGCCGCCTGGATTTCCTGATCCAGGAAATGAACCGCGAGGCCAACACGCTGGCGTCCAAGTCGGCCGATCTGGAGACCACCCGCGCGGCCGTGGACATCAAGGTACTGATCGAGCAGATGCGCGAACAGGTCCAGAATGTGGAGTGACTGCCTTCGCAAGGGCGCGCGGGGGCGATCACTGCATCGTATCGCCCTGCTCCGGCCGATCGGCACGGAACGTCCGGGGAGTATCACCGAAGCGCCGCCGGAACAGCCGGTTGAAATAGGTGAAATCGTTGAATCCCGTGGCGAATGCGATGTCGCCGATGCGCAGACCATCGCATCCCGGGTCTTCGAGCATGCGTTTCGCCCGCTCCAGCCGCAAACGGTTGACCATTTCGGTGAAACTCTCTCCGCTCTCCGCCATCAGACGGTGCAGGTAGCTTTCGGAGATCCCCAACGCGGCCGCGGCCGTTTTCACTGAAAGACGTTCGTCCCGGTAGTGCTGCTCCAGATATCTCACCAATGCCGCACGCCGTGCGGCGCGCAGCCCGCCCCGCTGGAACTGTGATTCCGGATCGCGCCCGGGCTCCAGCGTCAGGGCAACGAGATCCAGCAGGTGCTCGCCGGCGAGTCTGCGCAGGTCGGGTGACCGCAAGGCCGCATCATGACCCGCCACGAGGTCCAGATACTGCACCAGAAGATTCAACGGCTCGCCGCCAGCGCAGACTTCGGCCAAATGGCGTTCGGCATCCGGGACGCGCTGCAGCAGTTCTTTCCTCGGCAAATGCAGCGAATAACACTGGTAATGGGCGCTTCCCGGCATCTGTGGAGTGGAAAGGGTATAGGGCTGGCCGCCGGCCAAAAGCAGCCCCCCCGCACCGCGCACTTCGGCATGGCATCCCGCCTGAACCGCACGGACGCCCCCCGACAGACTGAGGTGAAACCCGAAGTCGTCCGACTCCTGCTGACGAACCCTACGTGGGGTGCGACTGAAATCCAGCCCGTTCAGCTCGCTGCGGATGACCTCTACGGCTCCGAGATTCACGAAACGGCAGCGGGCGAAAAATGGCCGGGAGTCGGAATGCGCGATGTCCAACCCCCACATCTTCGAACAGAACATCTCCCGCCACACTTCGAAACGATCGCATTCGGCGATGGCATCGGAATCGAACGTCAGCTCAGTGATCATGGCCGAAACCTCCTTGGGTGGACAACATCCGCAGCCCCTGTCCGCGCTGCGTCATGCCTCGAACGGACCGAAAGTCGGGACAGACCCGGCCGGAGGATGTCTGCTTTTCGCCAGAACGGGCGACGTCCGGGCATATCCCATGTTTCAGAGTAAAGAATAGTCCTATTCGAATACGTTATTGTCCAAGAACGAAGACGGATGATTTGCTAGGGTTTCCAAAAATGGGATGCCAAGGGCAAGTTATGTCGCCGCGCCTCCCGCCACCACGCGACACGCCCCCTTCAACTCCGCCATCCATCCATGTCCAGAAAGAGATCACGCGCGACGATGAACATCGAAAAGCAAAGCGAGCCCCAGACCCAAAAGGCAGAAACTCGGCATGTCGAGCGGTATGGACATCGGCGACGGCGGCACGGCGGCACCCCTACGATGTTCCCCATGATCCGGGAATACATCCGGGACCAGCATGGGAAAGTCCGGTTCGAAAGGCTGCGGCAGGCGGAAAACCATCTGCTGCGTTTCATCGAGATCGCCGGCGACAGGCCGCTCCCGGAATACCTGAGCGCCGACGTCACGGCCTTCGCGAAAGAACTGTCAGAAAGGCGGCGCCTCTCCGCTTCCACGGTCAACGGCCACCTCAGCTCCCTCTCCGCTTTGTTCAACTGGGCGCTCGCTCAGGGGCACCCAGGCCTGATGGAGAATCCCTGCAGCGGCTGCAAATTGCCGACGGGCACGGTGGCGGCGGAGCAGCGCCAGCAGCCGGCAGACAAGCCGTTGACCCTGGAACAGTTGCGGGCTTTTTTCGAAGGCGAAGAGACCGCTGCCGATTTCGACACCCCCTATAAATACTGGGTTCCTCTGATTCAGCTGCACACCGGCGCACGCATCGGCGAAATCTGCCAGCTCGAACCCAAGGACATCACCCTGATCGGCGAGCGGATTCCGGCGTTCCGGTTCGTGGCGTCGACCGCCCGGGGAAAATCCGAACGCCGGGTACCGGTGCACCCCAAACTGATCGAGCTGGGTCTTTTGGCCTACGTCGACGGACTCGACGGCCTCGACACGCTGTGGCCGGGCCTGATCATCCCCCGGCTGGGCAGCAAAGGACAGAATATGGGGATGTGGCTGAGCAGACACCTGGAACGACATGGCCTGAAACGGAGCGGGCGGCGAACCGAGGCTTTCCGCGCGACTTTTCAGCATTACCTGAGACTGGCCGGTGCTCCGGAACTCCATATCAATGCCCTGCTCGGGCACATGGAACGCAAGAGCGCCGGCGCGACGAGAGAACCCCTGTGGCAGACCCAACCGGAGACTTTGCTCAATTCTCTCGCCAGGCTGGATTACGGAATCAAGTTCAGTGCCTACGTCGGCCCCGGCCCCACCGGGCTCAAGTGAAGAGCCGCCCCGCCCCCGAGGGGCGGCGGGGCACGCCTGCACTACACGTCCAGATTCGCCACCTGCAGCGCGTTGCGCTCGATGAACTCTCGCCGCGGCTCGACCTGATCCCCCATCAGGGTGGTGAACACCTCGTCGGCAGCGATGGCATCCTCGATGCGGACCTGCAGCAGGCGACGCGTGTTGGCATCCAGGGTCGTTTCCCAAAGCTGTTCCGGATTCATCTCCCCCAATCCCTTGTAGCGCTGAATGTGCTGTCCCTTCTTGGCCTCAGTCAGCATCCAGTCAAACAACTCCTTGAATGACCGCACCGGCCGGCGTTCGTCGTTGAAACAGACTGTGCTGGTGTCGCCGAACAAACCCGCCACACGCTGGCCGAAGGCACTCAATACGGCATAGTCATTGCCACCGAAGAATCCCGCTCCGACTTCAAAAGTCCGCTCGACCCCGTGCAGACGGCGGTCCACCTGCACCGTGAAGTCTCCCGGAGCGTCCCCGGACCGGACCGCGACGACATAGTGCGCCGGCCCTTCTGCATTCAGGATCCGCTCGACCTCCGCGAACCATTCGCGGCGCAGGGCTTCATCTTCGAGCTCTGCGGCGGACAGAGGCGGCAACACCGTCAGTGCCTCGAGGAAGGCCTCATCATAGCGGTGGGCAAGTCGGCCGATCAGCTTCCTGACGTGCAGGTACTCGTGCGACAGCTTTTCCAGCCCTTGCCCCTGGATGGGTGGGGACTGGTCGTCGACGACCAGCCGGGTCTTGTCTATGGCGAGCTGCAGCAGGTATTCGTTGAGTTCGGCGTCGTCCTTGACATAGTGCTCCTGGCGCCCTTTCTTGACCTTGTAAAGGGGTGGCTGTGCGATGTAGACATGGCCGCGGTCGACCAGCTCCGGCATCTGGCGGTAGAAAAAGGTCAGGAGGAGAGTGCGTATGTGCGAACCGTCGACGTCGGCATCGGTCATGATGATGATGCGGTGGTAGCGCAGCTTGTCCGGGTTGTATTCCTCCCGGCCGATGCCGCACCCCAAGGCGGTGATGAGAGTTCCGACTTCTTCCGACGACAGCATCTTGTCGAACCGCGCCCGTTCGACGTTCAGGATCTTGCCTTTGAGCGGAAGAATGGCCTGGCTGCGCCGGTCACGTCCCTGTTTGGCGGAACCGCCGGCGGAATCGCCCTCGACGATGAACAGCTCAGAAAGTGCCGGGTCCTTCTCCTGGCAGTCCGCCAGCTTGCCTGGCAGACCCGCGATATCCAGCGCGGACTTGCGGCGTGTCATTTCCCTGGCCTTCCGGGCCGCCTCCCGGGCGCGGGCCGCATCGACGACCTTGTTGGCAATGGTCCGGGCAATCGACGGATTCTCCAGCAGGAAGTCGTTCAGCTTCTCCGCCATGACCGATTCGACCACGGATTTCACTTCCGATGACACCAGTTTTTCTTTGGTCTGGGAAGAGAACTTGGGGTCCGGCACCTTCACCGACAACACCGCAGTCAGTCCTTCGCGGGCATCGTCGCCGACGGTGGCGACCTTCTGCTTCTTCAGCAGCCCCTGTTCTTCGATGTACTGGTTTACGGTACGTGTGAGGGCGGCGCGGAAACCGGCCAGATGCGTCCCCCCGTCGCGCTGGGGAATGTTGTTGGTGTAGCAGAAAACGTTTTCCTGATAAGAATCGTTCCACTGCATGGCGATCTCGACGCCGACGCCATCCCGTTCAGCCTGGAGATGGAATACCTTGTCGAACAGCGGTGTCTTGTTCTTGTTCAGGTGCTCGACGAAAGCCCGGATGCCGCCCTCGAACTCGAACACCTCGTTCTTTCCACTGCGCTTATCCTCCAGCTCGATCCGCACGCCGGAATTGAGGAAGGACAGCTCTCTCAGGCGCTTGGCAAGGATCTCGTAGTGAAACTCTATATTGGAAAAAATCTGGGGACTGGGCTTGAACCGCACCGTCGTTCCCGTCGTATCGGCCGGCCCGACCTCCGCCAAGGGCGCCAGAGGCTCCCCGTCCCGATATTCCTGCCGGTAACGCCTCCCCCCCCGGCAGATCTCCAGCCAGAGCCTTTCGGACAATGCGTTGACCACGGAAACGCCCACGCCGTGCAACCCTCCCGACACCTTGTATGCGTTGTCGTCGAACTTGCCCCCGGCATGGAGCACGGTCATGATCACTTCGGCGGCCGAACGCCCCTCTTCGGGATGGATATCGACAGGAATGCCGCGACCATCATCGGAGACCGTGACCGATTCATCCTCGTGGACCGTCACGCAGATACGTTTGCAGTAGCCGGCCATGGCTTCGTCGATCGAGTTGTCCACGACCTCGAAGACCATGTGATGCAACCCCGTCCCGTCATCGGTGTCGCCGATGTACATGCCCGGACGCTTGCGCACCGCGTCGAGCCCTTTGAGAATCTTGATGTGGGAGCTGTCGTATTCGTTAGGCTTGGTAGTCATTCGATTGAGTCATTTAATCGTGAAAGTCGCTCAACCTTGCTCACCCGCTCCCTTGGGAGCGGGCGGGGCGAGGGGAAACGAGCATGGCGTGAAGGTCGCTTTCGTAAAGCGGGAAAGCGGGTCGCCGGGATCGTCTCATTCTCATGAGCCAGTGCGGATGCGACCTTGTTCCACGTGGAACACCCTGGCGGTCCGGCCGACCACGGCCGCCACCCCCTGAGTGGCGCCGGAAAAAGTAACGAAGGACTGCAAGCCGGTCGACTTGACCAGGCTCAGCAGCCGCTCCTGGTTGCGGGAATCCAGTTCCGAAGCAATGTCATCGACCAGAAGGCAGACCCGACCCGGCTGATCCGCTTCCAGCAGGCCGGCTTGCGCCAGCAAAAGCGCATAGGTCAGGAGCTTCAGCTGGCCCCGCGACAAATAGTCCCTGGCCGGCCGCCCCCCGACCAGCACCGCGAAATCCCCTTTTTGGGGGCCCGGCTCCGTATAGCCCAACCGCCGGTCCGTCGGCTGGGATGCGGCGAGGGCGTCCGCATAGGACCATCCCGCTCTCCACCCCGGACGAACCACCAGTTCGACATCCGTCCGGCCGAGCAATGCGGACACCATTTCCACGAAATGCATCCGAATCCGATCGAGGTAGGACGATCGCAGTTCGGCGATCATTGTACCCCATCGTGCCAGCTCTCCTGACCATGCCGCCAGACTCGAGCCAGGCGCCTCGCCCCGGAGCACCGCATTGCGCTGCTCGAGTGTGCGCGAAAAGCGGCGCAGCAGATCGAGATAGCCCTGTTCCACGTGGAACACCCCCCAATCGAGCATCTGCCTTCGCCATCGAGGCGGCCCCTCGAGCAGTGCAACGCTGGCAGGATGGATCAAGACAGCAGGAAAAAGGCGGATCAATTGCGCACTGGAATCACAGCTCCGCCCCCCGACACGGACTTCCTTCTCGCTGCGACCGAGGCGAACGCCCACCGCAATACCCGCTCCCGGCCGCCCGATACTACCGGAAACCGTAAGACACGGCCGATCGAAACGGATGATCCGGCCGGACTGCGGGGAGCGAAAGGATTTGCCCCGACTGAGAAGATAAATCGCCTCAAGCAGCGAAGTCTTGCCGCTGCCGTTGGCTCCGAACAGCAGATTGAGCCCCTCGCCGGGACTCAGGCTGGCGGATTCGATATTGCGGACATCGGCAATGTCGAGCTTCAGCAGCGCCATACGGTGCCGGCGGTTCCGACTCCTTTGCTCCTCAAGGCCGGATATTCCGGCATCAGAGACGCATCGGCATCACAATGAAGCGGTACCTGGAATCCGACAAATCTTCTATCAGGCAACTGCCATTGGCATCGGTAAAGGACATGCGCACCGCATCCGAAGCCACCGCGTTGATCGCATCGAGCAGATAGGAGGCATTGAAACCCACCGCGAAGGCCTCGCCGGACACGTCGGCAGGCACCTCGTCTTCCGCCTCTTCATGCTCTGGATTCTGCGCCCTGAGACGGATGAGCCCCTCTCCGATTTCCAGGCTGACGCCCTTGAACTTCTCGTTGGACAGCACGGCGACCCGCGTCAGTGCACCGCGCAGTTCATGGCGGTCGACCACGACGACCCGGCAAGCCGTCTTTGGAATCACACGCTCATAATCCGGATATCGACCCTCGACCAGCTTCACGGCGAAACTGAATGTGCCGAACAGGATCCTGACGTTATTCGCCGATATCCGCACGTTCGCCGAGCCTTCCACGCGAGCCAGAAGACGCCCCAGCTCCAGAACCCCCTTTCGGGGAATGATGATCTGCCTGGCGACGTCCGGCATTCCGTCCACCGCCTCCTCGAACAGCGCCAGCCGATGGCCATCGGACGCCACAGCCCGTATCCGACCCTGCCGGATTTCCAGGAGCAGACCATTCAGATAATAGCGCACGTCCTGCTGAGCCATGGCGAAAGCCGTCTTCTCGATGGCCCGCCGCAGCAACTGCGCCTCGCAGTCGAACACCGCCTCCGGATCGCCATGCTCGAAGTTGGGATAGTTCTCCGCCGGCAGTGCACCCAAAATGAAACGGCTCTTGCCGCATTGCAGCGATACTCGCTCCGACTTCACGTCGAATGCTAGCTCCCCACCCTCCGGCAGGAGCCTGCAGATGTCCATAAGTTTGCGCGCAGGCACGGTGAAACGCCCGGATTCCTTACCTTCCATGTCGGTATTTGCAACCAGCTGAACCTCCAGATCGGTCCCGGCCAGTTCCATCCGTCCGGCCTCCACCTCGATCAGCACGTTCGAAAGGATCGGCAGCGTCTGGCGCCGCTCGATGACACCGATGACCTGCTGCAGCGGCAATAACAAATCTTCCCGCAAGATACGGAATTTCATGGCTCGAGCCCTTGGCGAAAGAAACGGGGTGTCAGTTGGAGAGAATACGCAGAAGATTGGAAAAATCCTCCATGAATCTGGCATCGCTCTCCTTGAGCTCCTGTACTTTCCGGCAGGCATGCAGCACCGTGGTGTGATCCCGCCCACCGAACATCTGACCGATCTCCGGCAGGCTATGGCTGGTCAGCTCCTTGGACAAAGCCATGGCGATCTGGCGTGGCCGGGTGAGCGAACGCGTGCGTTTGTTCGACAACAGGTCGGCCTGACGGATCTTGAAATACTCCGAGACCGTTTTCTGGATGTTTTCCACGTTGATCATCCGGTCCTGCAGCGCGATCAGGTCGCGCAAGGCCTCCTTGGCAAACTCCAGGGTGATCGGCCGCCCGGTGAACTGCGCGTTGGCGATGACGCGACGAAGCGCGCCCTCCAGCTCACGGATATTGGAGCGAATACGCTTGCCGATGAAAAATGCCACTTCCGGCGACAGGTCGATGCCGGACTGCTGGGCCTTGCTCATGAGAATGGCGACCCGCGTCTCCAGATCGGGCGGTTCGATGGCCACCGGCAATCCCCAGCCAAACCGCGATTTGAGCCGCTCTTCCAGGCCCTTGATCTCTTTGGGGTAGCGGTCACAGGTAAGCACCACCTGATGCTTGTTTTCCAGCAGGGTGTTGAATGTGTGGAAAAACTCCTCCTGCGAGCGTTCCTTGCCTGCGAAAAACTGGATGTCGTCGATCAGCAGGGCATCGACGGTACGGTAAAACTCCTTGAAGGCGTTGATCGCATTATGCTGCAGCGCCTTCACCATATCGGAAACGAAGCGCTCGGAATGCAGATAAACGATGTTGGCCGCCGGATTTCCGCGGAGAATTTCGTTGCCGATGGCGTGCATCAAATGGGTCTTACCCAGACCGACGCCACCGTAAATGAACAGCGGATTGTAGGCGCGCCCCACGTTCTGCGCCACCTGCAGCGAGGCAGCCTTCGCCAGCTGGTTGGACTTGCCTTCGACGAAATTACCGAAAATGAAGGCGCTGTTCAGGTTGTTAGGCACCTGTTTGCGTGCCGGAGCGGTCTTGCGGGGGGGATTCGCCGACCTCATCTGGGCCGCCTCGGCGGCGCGCGAACCGATCTCCAGCACGACGTTGGGGGCGGAGTCGCGGTTCTGCTCGGACACGACCTCCTCGATCTTACCGATGAAATGCTGCTTCACCCAGTCGAGAACGAACCGGTTCGGCGCCAGAAGACGCAACTCCCCGCCGTCCTCCACCGCCTGCAACGGCCTGATCCAGGTGTTGAACTGTTGCGGAGGAAGTTCGCCTTCAAGCTTGCTGATGCAATGACTCCAAAGCACGCTCATCGGGGATATCCTTAGGGAAACTGGTAGGGGCGGGCCGCCCCGGAAGGGGGGGTTATTCTACCGGAAAATGGCCCCTTACCAGATTCTTGACGGCGAACGTACCACATCTTATAGTTGCGCTCTTTTTCTTTTTGCCGCTGCTCGGCATCAAGCAGGACCGATCATGAAAAGAACCTATCAACCAAGCAAGATCAAGCGCGTGCGCACCCACGGCTTCCGCGCCCGCATGAAGACCCGCGGCGGCCGCGCCGTCCTCAGCGCCCGGCGCGCGAAAGGGCGCAGAAAGCTCTCGGTCTGATGGAACGGCCCGTTCCCGGCCAAGGGTACGGGTTTCCCAGATCCCACCGATTGGCCAGCCCCGTCGAGTTCCGTTTCGTATTCGAAGACGCCTGCCGCTCCTCGGATTCGTGGCTCACGGTGCTGGCCCGCCCCAACAGCCTGGCCCATCCACGGTTGGGCTTGGCGCTCTCCCGGAAGCAGATTCGAAAAGCGGTCGATCGCAACCGGATCAAGCGACTGGTTCGCGAATCGTTCCGTCTTCGCCAGGCACAGCTCGGCACCATCGATTATGTCGTCATGGCCCGCACCCCGGCAACCAGCGTGAATTCCGCCGTCCTGCTGCGCGCCCTGGAAAAACACTGGCTCATACTGACCCGACGATGCAGCGGCTCCTCATCACCCTGATCAGGCTCTACCAATACCTGCTCAGCCCCTGGCTCGGCCATCACTGCCGTTTCTTCCCCACTTGCTCGAACTATGCCATGGACGCCATCGGACGCTTTGGCGCGATGCGCGGAGCATACCTTACAATACGGCGGCTCATGAGATGCCACCCCTGGCATCCTGGCGGCATCGATCCGGTCCCGGAAAAACTTGGAAAACAATAATGGATAACCTACGGTTTGTGCTTTTCGTCTTTTTCATATTCCTGAGCTTCCTGCTATGGGAGCAGTGGCAGATCGACTACGGCCCGAAGCCCCAAGCCGTGGCCCAGACCGACGGCGCCTCCCGCCCGGCAGGCGATCTGCCGCAACGGCCCAGCGACGACGAGAGCGACGTAACGGTGCACACTGAAGCACCGACGCAGGAAGGCAGTCGGCGCATCCGGGTCCACACCGACGTCCTCAGCCTCGAAATCGACACCCGCGGTGGCGACCTGCGCCAACTCGACCTGCTCAACTACCCCGTCAGCAAGGAGCAGCCGGACCGGCCCGTGCGCCTCCTGACCGACCAGGGCGACATCTTCGTCGCCCAGAGCGGCTTCATCGGTGCCGCCCAGCAGGTCCCCAACCATCACAGCCTCTGGCAGGCCGAAGCCGGCGAGTACCGCCTACAAGATGGCCAGGACATCCTACGCGTACCCCTCACCTGGAGCGACGGCCAGGGCGTGACGGTGACCAAGACATACATCCTCCGGCGCGGCAGCTATCTGATCGACATGGAACAGACGATCGACAACCGCTCGAACACCAACTGGACGGGCCGCCAGTACATGCAACTCCAGCGCAAGGAACCAACCAGTGCGCAGGAAGACTCTCAATTCATCCGTACCTACACCGGCGGTGTCCTGCACACTGAGGACAAAAGCTACGAGAAGATCGCCTTCAAGGACATGGCGAGCGGCAACCTGGACGCGAAATCCCGCCAGGGCTGGATCGCCATGATCCAGCATTACTTCCTCGCCGCCTGGGTTCCTCCCGCGGAAGACGAATCGACCTTCTACACCAAGGCGCTGGCCGACCGCGTTTTCGTGATCGGCGCCTACTCGCCCCCGGCCGAGGTCCCGGCAGGCAGCAGCCAGACACTCAAAGCCCGGCTGTTCGCCGGCCCCAAGCTGCAGCACGTGCTGGAAGGCATTGCCCCCGGCCTCGAGCTGACCGCCGACTTCGGCATCCTGACCGTCATCGCCAAGCCCATCTACTGGCTGCTGGAAACATTCCACGGCTTTTTCAACAACTGGGGCTGGGCCATCATTTTCGTGACACTGGTCATCAAGGCGCTGTTCTTCAAGCTCTCCGAAGCCAGCTACCGTTCCATGGCCAACATGCGGAAGCTGCAACCCAAGCTGGTGGAATTGAAGGAGCGCTATGGCGAGGATCGCCAGCGCTACAACCAGGCGATGATGGAACTCTACCGCAAGGAGAAGGTCAACCCACTCGGCGGCTGCCTCCCGATCCTGGTTCAGATCCCGGTATTCATCTCGCTGTACTGGGTGCTGGTCGAAAGCGTGGATCTGCGCCAAGCGCCGTTCCTGCTCTGGCTGGACGATCTTTCGTCCAAAGACCCGTACTTCGTCCTGCCGCTCATCATGGGTGTTTCCATGTTCATCCAGCAGCGCCTGAACCCGCCGCCTACCGACCCGATCCAGGCACGGGTGATGCAGTTCTTTCCACTGGTCTTCACGGTGTTCTTCCTCTTCTTCCCCTCGGGGCTGGTGCTGTACTGGGTGGTCAACAACATTCTCTCGATCATCCAACAGTGGTACATCACCCGCCAGATCGAGAAAAACACCGCCAGGGCCTAGTCCTCGCCCGGCGATGGCAGCCCCCGATCAAGACACCATAACCGCGATCGCCACGCCGCCCGGGAAGGGAGGCGTCGGCATCGTCCGCATTTCCGGCAGCAATCTCGGACCGGTTCTCGACGCCCTGCTCGACCGCCCGCCGCGTCCCCGCTACGCCGAGTTCCGCCATTTCCTGGGCGCCGACGGCCGCGCCATCGACAGCGGTATCGCACTGTATTTTCCCGCACCCCGCTCGTTCACGGGCGAAAACGTCCTCGAACTGCACGGCCATGGCGGCCCAGTGGTCCTGGACCTCCTGCTGCGACGTACGCTGCAGTTGGGATGCCGGCTCGCCCGACCGGGGGAGTTTTCCGAACGCGCCTATCTGAACGGAAAGCTGGACCTCGCCCAGGCCGAAGCCATCGCCGACCTCATCGACAGCAGCACGGAAGAAAGCGCCCGCTCTGCACAGCGCTCGCTCCAGGGCGAGTTTTCCGCTCACATCCATCACCTGCAGGAATGCCTCGTCCGGCTCCGGACCTACGTCGAAGCCGCCATCGACTTCAGCGACGAGGACATCGACCTGCTGGATGACGCCACTCTCGGCCATGAGATCACCGGACTACTGGACAAGCTCGACACCATCGACACCAAGGCGCACCAAGGGGCATTGCTGCGCGAAGGTCTCACGACGGTGATCGCAGGACGTCCCAATGTCGGCAAATCCAGCCTCCTCAACGCCCTGGCCGGCCGCGACTTGGCGATCGTGACCGAGATTCCCGGCACCACCCGCGACCTCCTCCGCGAATCGCTGCAGGTTGGCGGTCTCCCCCTGCATATCGTCGACACCGCGGGACTGCGCGACAGCGAAGACCCGATCGAACGCGAAGGCATCCGGCGCGCCCGGGATGCACTCGCCAACGCCGACTGCATCCTGCTGGTCTGCGACGCCCGCCACACCGAAGCCGGCGACGCCCTGCCGGCGGACCTGCCGGAAACCATCCCGCTCATCCGGATCTTCAACAAGATCGACCTGACGAGGGCACCGGCATCCCTGACGGTCGAACGAGAAACCACCGTGATCCATCTCTCCGCTCGCACCGGCGAAGGTGTCGATCTGCTGAGGCAGGAAATCATCCGTCGCGCGGGTTACAAGAAGGGCACCGAAGGGGTGTTCAGTGCCCGCCGACGGCATCTGGACGCCATCCGAAGAGCCCGCGCCGCCGTGGCCAACGCCCGCCTCTACCTGCACACCAAGACTGCCGAACTCCTGGCCGAGGAACTCCGCGCCGCCCAGAAAGCGCTGGGCGAGATCACTGGCGAATTCACCAATGAGGACTTGCTGAACCGGATATTTTCGAGTTTCTGTCTCGGCAAATAGTCTCTCCCCTCAATATTCCATCGCTCCGACCACCGCCTCCTTCCCGGCGCCGAGGATTGCATTGAATGGCGCGACGAACCGCCGGGCCTCACTTCGCACGAACTCCTCAAACGCCGTGGCCGTCGCCGACAAGCGCTTGCCCGCCCGATGCACGATGTACCACTGACGCATGATCGGAAATGCTTCCACGTCCAGCACCACCACCCGGCGGTCGGCGAGTTCGCGTTCGACCGTATGTATCGAGACCAGTCCCAGCCCCAGACCGACTTCGACTCCCTGCTTGATGGCTCCGTTGGTGTTCATTTCCATGCTGGCGAGCACCCGCACCCCCCGCTCGGCGAAGAACCGCTCGACCGCATTGCGGGTGCCCGACCCCTGTTCGCGCATGAGGAACGTCTCATTGCGCAAGTCCTCCAGACGTATGCCTTTTTCGCCTACACGGGGATGATCCGTCGGCGCAATGATGACCAAGGGATTGTCCATGAACGCCTCGGCCACGAGGTCCATGTCATCCGGCGGACGCCCCATCAGCACCGTATCCACTTCGTTGTCGTCGAGCATCTGCAGCAGCCCCTTGCGATTGGTCACCTTGAAATTCACCCTCACCTTCGGATAGCGCTTGCAGAAGTCCGCCAGCAGCCGGATCGCGAAATAATGCACCGTACTCGCCACCGCGACGACCAGCCGCCCGCCTTCCATGCCTTTCAACTCCTCGATGAGCTGCTCGGCCTCGTCGAGCTGAAGCGAAATCTGCCGACTCAATCGATACAGCTCCTCGCCGGCACGGGTGAGGAAGATTTTTTTTCCCAAGCGCTCGAACAATGGCAGCCCTATGCTCTCCTCGAACTGTTTGATCTGCATCGAAACGGCGGGCTGCGTCAGATAGAGCTCTTCCGCCGCGCGCGTGAAACTCAGCCGCCGCGCGACCCGCTCGAAGACCTTCAACTGCCGGAGGGTAATGTTCATGGATAATTTTTATTTATTATTTTGTTAATATAGACTGATTTTCTCTTATCCTGGATTGCCAATAAATTAGGCGCCCCGAGTCACGCCGGCCGTTTCAACGCGGCGCGCCCCGCCCCCCGCGCCGGTTCCTCGAGGCGTGACAAGATGGAATTTACTGAGGGATAATACATTGTTTCAGAATTTTCCACGCATCCCAGCGAGCAGACAACATTGGAGGAGACCGACATGAGGACGCGACGAGAACTCGCCAACGCCATACGCGCCTTGAGCATGGATGCCGTGCAGAAGGCCAACTCGGGCCATCCCGGGGCGCCGATGGGGATGGCGGACATTGCCGAGGTGCTGTGGAACGACTACCTGTGCCACAACCCGGCCAATCCGAAGTGGCCCAACCGCGACCGCTTCGTGCTGTCCAACGGCCACGGCTCGATGCTGATCTATTCCCTGCTGCATCTGACCGGCTACGATCTGCCCATCGAGGAGCTGCAGAACTTCCGTCAGCTCCACTCCAAAACCCCCGGCCATCCCGAATACGGCTACACCCCCGGGGTGGAGACCACCACGGGTCCGCTGGGCCAGGGCATCACCAACGCCGTCGGCATGGCCCTGGCCGAGCGCACGCTCGCCGGCCAGTTCAACCGCCCCGGCCATACCATCGTCGACCATTACACCTACGTCTTCCTGGGCGATGGCTGCCTGATGGAGGGCATCTCCCACGAGGCCTGCTCGCTGGCCGGCTCCATGAAGCTGGGCAAGCTGATCGCCTTCTACGACGACAACAACATCTCCATCGACGGCGAAGTGCGCGGCCATGGCGGCGTGCCCGGCTGGTTCATGGACGATACCCCCCGGCGCTTCGAGGCTTACGGCTGGCACGTGATCCCCAAGGTCGACGGGCATGATCCGGACGCCGTGAAGGCGGCCATCGAGGAAGCCCGCGCGGTCACCGACAAACCGTCGCTGATCTGCTGCCAGACCATCATCGGCTGGGGTTCGCCCAACAAACAGGGCAAGGAAGACTGCCACGGCGCCGCCCTCGGCACCGACGAGGTCGCCTTGACCCGCGAGAACATCGGCTGGTCGCACCCGCCTTTCGAAATCCCGGCCGACATCTACGAGGCCTGGAGCGCGCGCGAGACCGGCGCCAAGGCCGAAGGCGAGTGGAACGACCGCTTCGAAAACTACCGCCGCGAATTCCCCGAGCTGGCCGCCGAGTTCGAACGCCGCATGGCCGGCGAATTGCCCCGCGACTGGGCGGAGAAATCCGCCGCCTTCGTGGCCCAGGTGAACGAGAAGGCCGAGACCATCGCCAGCCGCAAGGCCTCCCAGAACGCCCTCAACGGCTTCGGGCCCCTGCTGCCGGAGATCCTGGGCGGCTCGGCCGACCTCGCCGGCTCCAACCTGACCCTGTGGTCCGGCTGCAAGGACGTCAACGCCCCCGGCCACGACGGCAACTACGTCTACTACGGCGTGCGTGAATTCGGCATGTCCGCCATCATGAACGGCATCGCCCTGCACGGTGGCTTCAAGCCCTACGGCGCGACCTTCCTGATGTTCTCCGAATACGCCCGCAACGCGCTGCGCATGTCGGCCCTGATGAAGATCCCGGTGATCTACGTCTACACCCACGACTCCATCGGCCTGGGTGAGGACGGCCCCACCCACCAGCCCGTCGAGCAGACCGCCACCCTGCGCCTCATCCCCAACATGCAGGTCTGGCGGCCGTGCGACGCGGTGGAATCGGCGGTGGCCTGGAAGTGCGCGATCGAGCGCCGGGACGGTCCCTCCGCCCTGATCTTCTCGCGCCAGAACCTGCCGCACATGCCCCGCACGCCGGAGCAGATCGCCGCGATCGCCAAGGGCGGCTATGTCCTGGTCGACTGCACCGGCACCCCCGACCTCATCCTGCTGGCCACCGGCTCGGAGGTCGAGCTGGCGGTGAAAGCGGCCGAGGCCCTGACCGCCAAGGGCAGGCAGGTGCGGGTGGTGTCGATGGCCTCCACCAACGTGTTCGATGCCCAGGAGCCGGCGTACCGCGACAGCGTGCTGCCGCCCGCCGTGACCCGCCGCCTCGCCATCGAGGCCGGTGTCAGCGACGGCTGGTGGAAATACGTCGGCAGCCATGGCAAAGTTATCGGCCTGGACCGCTTCGGCGAATCCGCGCCGGCCGGCGTGCTGTTCAAGACCTTCGGCTTCACCGTCGACAACGTGGTCGGCCAGGCCGAGGCCTTGTTCTAACCCCACCCGAGACCACCCCATGGCTTTGATCTCCCTGCGCCAACTGCTGGACCACGCCGCCGAGCACGGCTACGGCCTGCCGGCGTTCAACGTCAACAACATGGAGCAGATCAAGGCCATCATGGAGGCGGCTTCGGCCGTGGACGCCCCGGTGATCCTGCAGGGCTCGGCCGGCGCGAGGACCTATGCCGGCGAGCCGTTCCTGCGCCATCTGGTGCAGGCCGCCATCGAGATGTATCCGCACATCCCGGTGTGCATGCATCAGGATCACGGCGCCTCCCCGGCGGTGTGCATCCGCTCCATCCAATCCGGCTTCAGCTCGGTGATGATGGACGGCTCCCTGCTGGAGGACATGAAAACCCCGGCCAGCTATGCGTACAATGTCGAGACCACCCGCAAGGTGGTCGAGATGGCGCATGCCTGTGGGGTATCGGTGGAAGGCGAACTCGGCTGCCTGGGTTCGCTGGAAACCGGCCGGGCAGGGAAGGAAGACGGCCACGGCGCGGAAGGGGAGCTGGACCACTCGCTGCTGCTGACCGATCCGGACGAGGCGGCGGATTTCGTCCGCCAGACCCAGGTCGATGCCCTGGCGATCGCCATCGGCACCAGCCACGGCGCCTACAAGTTCACCCGCAAACCGACCGGGCAGGTGCTGCGGATCGACCGAGTCAAGGCGATCCACCAGCGGATCCCCACTATCCATCTGGTGATGCACGGCTCGTCTTCGGTCCCCGAGGAGTGGGCGCAGATGATCAACGACTACGGCGGCGACATCGGCCAGACCTACGGCGTGCCGGTCGAGGAGATCGTCGAGGGCATCCGCCACGGTGTCCGCAAGGTCAACATCGATACCGACCTGCGCATCGCCTCCTACGGCGCCATGCGCAGGTTCATGGTCGAGGACAGGAAGAACTTCGACCCGCGCAAGCTCTACAAGGCCGCGCAAACCGCCATGACCGCGATCTGCCGGGCCCGCTACGAGGCCTTCGGCGCCGCCGGCCAGGCCGCCAAGATCAAGCCCCTGCGCCTGGAGGACATGAGCTTGGCGTATGCCCAGGGCAAACTCGATCCGATCGTCCGCTAGCGCGGTGGGCCGAACGGGCGCCGGGAGGCGGACGTGAAAGCGTCCGGCAACGGAACGCAAGCGATGCAATTGGAAAAACAAGGGGGGCGATCCCGCAACCCGCCCCGCCGAGCTTTTGTACCCAACTGACCAGACTTATGGGGGAAACCACGTGAAGAAACCGTTCTCGACCCACATCCTGTCCGCAGCCCTGCTGCTGGCCGCCCCGCTCGCGGGCGCCGCCGATTATCCGCCCGACTTCAAGCCGTCGGTGATCTATCGGGATCCCAGCCTGACCGGCAAGCCCGCGGCTCCCGAAGCCGCCCCGCCGGCCCAACCCCAGGCCGCGCCCGCCGCGCCTGCCCGCCCGGCACCGGCGGCCCCCGCCAAGACCGAGGCCGCCCCCGAACCCCAGGCCGCACCGTCCAGCCCCGCCAAACCCGCCCCGGACACCGGCTCGGATTATTACCTGTTCGGCGGCGTGGTCGCCGCCCTCATCGGCTTCGTGCTCTGGAGCAGCCGCCGTCCGGCCACCGCCCACCCGGCCGCAACCACCGCAGCGGCCGCGGCCGCCCCCGCCGCCGCACCGGCGCCGGCAGCCACCGGCGTCGCCAAATACCTCCAGGCCCAAGGGCTCGCCACCGGCCCCGAAACCGGTGTCGCCAAATACCTCAAGGCGCTGCCGGAACCCGTCCGCACCGCCGAAACCGGCGTGGCCCGCTACCTCAAGAACCTGCCACTGCCCGAAGTGGCTGCCGCCGCCGAAACCGGTGTCGCCAGGTACATCAAGAACCTGCCCAAGCCCGCCGTCGTGGCCACGGGCGAAACCGGCGTCACCAAGTACCTGAAAAGCCTCAACGGCTGACCCTGCGAAAGGGGAGGGGCTGCATTGACAGCGGCCCCCTCACTCTTTACAGTTGGGAAATTGTGCGTTTAGCAATACCCCATAACTCCTAAGGCTTAAGCCCGACTTTTTTCTCTCTACCTTACTTTTTTGATCGGAGGAGATCTCATGGCAAGACCATTGATTCAGCTCGCCCTGGACACGCTGGACATCCCGCAGACCCTGAAGCTCGCAAGCCTCACCGCGCCCTATGTCGATATCTTCGAAATCGGCACCCCCAGCATCAAGCACAACGGCATCGCCCTGGTGAAGGAGTTCAAAAAACGCTTCCCCAACAAGCTGCTCCTGGTCGACCTCAAAACCATGGACGCCGGTGAATACGAAGCCACCCCCTTCTTCGCCGCCGGCGCCGACATCACCACCGTCCTCGGCGTCGCAGGACTGGCCACCATCAAGGGCGTCATCAACGCCGCCAACAAGCACAACGCCGAGGTCCAGGTCGACCTGATCAACGTCCCCGACAAGGCCGCCTGCGCCCGTGAGTCCGCCAAGGCCGGCGCCCATATCGTCGGCATCCACACCGGCCTCGACGCCCAGGCCGCCGGCCAGACCCCCTTCGCCGACCTCCAGGCCATCGCCAAGCTCGGCCTCCCCGTCCGCATCTCCGTCGCCGGCGGCATCAAGGCCTCCACCGCCCAACAGGTCGTCAAAACCGGTGCCAACATCATCGTCGTCGGAGCCGCCATCTACGGCGCCGCCTCCCCCGCCG
Source organism: Methylococcus sp. S1M (assembly GCF_051295855.1). Taxonomy (NCBI): domain Bacteria; kingdom Pseudomonadati; phylum Pseudomonadota; class Gammaproteobacteria; order Methylococcales; family Methylococcaceae; genus Methylococcus; species Methylococcus sp. S1M. The sequence goes on along the minus strand of NZ_JBPDXO010000003.1, from coordinate 348,195 downwards.
ATGCCGCGCGCGAAATCTACGAACAGGTCGTCGCCGCTTCCGCCTAATCGGGAATTTGCATGCATCAGAAACTGATCATAGACAAAATCTCCGGCATCCTCGCCGCCACCGATGCCGGCTATGATGCAAAACTGACTGCCATGCTCGACCAGGCCTCCCGCATCTTCGTCGCGGGGGCCGGCCGGTCGGGGCTGGTCGCCAAGTTCTTCGCCATGCGCCTCATGCACGGCGGCTATGACGTCTTCGTCGTCGGCGAAATCGTCACCCCCAGCATCCGCAAGGGCGACTTGCTGATCGTGATCTCCGGCTCCGGTGAAACCGAAACCATGCTCGCCTTCACCAAAAAAGCCAAGGAGCAGGGCGCCTCCATCGCCCTCATCTCCACCCGCGACAGCTCCTCCCTCGGCGACCTCGCCGACTCCGTCTTCCGCATCGGCTCCCCAGAGCTCTTCGGAAAAGTCGTCGGCATGCCCATGGGCACCGTCTTCGAGCTCTCCACCCTCCTCTTCCTCGAGGCCACCATCTCTCACATCATCCACGAGAAAGGCATCCCCGAAGAAGAAATGAGAACTCGTCACGCCAACCTGGAATAAGAAGAAGGCAAAGCCTGTGGCAGTCCTCCCTTCTGCCCGGGCTCTTGCCCTTCCTATGGACCCGGCGCTCGACGCCCCGGACTCGAACCGAATCCGAGCGGCCAGAGGCGGGCAACGATGCTAGGGCAAAGGCCAGCAGAGCACGGCGTCGATAAGGTGCCACCGTATGAAGCCCGTGTAGGAAAATAAATAAAGTCCCGACCGGGGAACATTTTCGTGATTGCTGGCAGCACCCAATACTTTAAGAAATCTTTAGGAGTCCACCATGTCGAAAAACCTGCTTGACCAACTCCGCGAAGTCACCGTCGTCGTCGCCGATACCGGAGACATCGAAGCGATCGAGAAATTCAAGCCACGTGACGCGACCACCAATCCCTCGCTCATCACCGCCGCGGCCCAAATGCCGCAATACCAGGATATCGTCGACGATACCCTGAAAGGTGCGAGGCAGACTCTGGGACCTGGCGCATCGGCCGCTCAAGTGGCGAATCGCGCTTTCGATCGTCTGGCCGTCTCTTTCGGCTTGAAGATCCTGCAGATTATCGAAGGCCGCGTTTCCACCGAAGTGGATGCCCGCCTTTCCTACGACACCGAAGGCACCATCGAGAAGGCTCGCGAAATCATCAAGCAATACGAAGCCGCCGGCGTTTCCAAAGAGCGTGTCCTGATCAAGATCGCCGCGACTTGGGAGGGCATCGAGGCCGCCGCCGTACTGGAAAAGGAGGGTATCCACTGCAACCTGACGCTGTTGTTCGGCCTGCATCAGGCCATCGCCTGCGCCGAGAACGGCATCACCCTGATTTCCCCCTTCGTCGGTCGTATCCTCGACTGGTACAAGAAGGACACCGGTCGCGAATCCTATGCGCCGCATGAAGATCCAGGCGTCCTGTCCGTGACCCAGATCTACAACTACTACAAGAAGTTCGGTTACAAGACCGAGGTCATGGGCGCCAGCTTCCGCAACATCGGCGAAATCACCGAACTGGCCGGCTGCGACCTGCTGACCATCGCACCTTCACTGCTGGCCGAACTGCAAGCCACCGAAGGCGGACTGCCGCGTAAGCTGGATCCCGCCAAAGCGAAGGATTATCCGATCGAGAAAATCCACGTCAACAAATACACCTTCGACAAGATGCATGCGGAAAACCGCATGGCCACCGAGAAACTGGAAGAAGGCATTCAAGGCTTTACCAAGGCACTCGAGCAGCTGGAGAAGTTGCTGGCCGATCGCCTGGCCCATCTGGAAGCGGCATAAAGCGGCAGGCCGTCGCGCGGAGTGTTCCCACGCGACGGCCCGTTCCTCTTTCAAAACCCTATTATTACGCTATCCCTCATGGGGTCGCCGCCAGAGCTTCCGCATCCGGCATCATCCCTGATTTTTCACCCCAATGACATAAGGAGATCTATCATGCCTTCGCGACGAGAACTCGCCAACGCCATACGCGCCTTGAGCATGGATGCCGTGCAGAAGGCCAACTCGGGCCATCCCGGGGCGCCGATGGGGATGGCGGACATTGCCGAGGTGCTGTGGAACGACTACCTGTGCCACAACCCGGCCAATCCGAAGTGGCCCAACCGCGACCGCTTCGTGCTGTCCAACGGCCACGGCTCGATGCTGATCTATTCCCTGCTGCATCTGACCGGCTACGATCTGCCCATCGAGGAGCTGCAGAACTTCCGTCAGCTCCACTCCAAAACCCCCGGCCATCCCGAATACGGCTACACCCCCGGGGTGGAGACCACCACGGGTCCGCTGGGCCAGGGCATCACCAACGCCGTCGGCATGGCCCTGGCCGAGCGCACGCTCGCCGGCCAGTTCAACCGCCCCGGCCATACCATCGTCGACCATTACACCTACGTCTTCCTGGGCGATGGCTGCCTGATGGAGGGCATCTCCCACGAGGCCTGCTCGCTGGCCGGCTCCATGAAGCTGGGCAAGCTGATCGCCTTCTACGACGACAACAACATCTCCATCGACGGCGAAGTGCGCGGCCATGGCGGCGTGCCCGGCTGGTTCATGGACGATACCCCCCGGCGCTTCGAGGCTTACGGCTGGCACGTGATCCCCAAGGTCGACGGGCATGATCCGGACGCCGTGAAGGCGGCCATCGAGGAAGCCCGCGCGGTCACCGACAAACCGTCGCTGATCTGCTGCCAGACCATCATCGGCTGGGGTTCGCCCAACAAACAGGGCAAGGAAGACTGCCACGGCGCCGCCCTCGGCACCGACGAGGTCGCCTTGACCCGCGAGAACATCGGCTGGTCGCACCCGCCTTTCGAAATCCCGGCCGACATCTACGAGGCCTGGAGCGCGCGCGAGACCGGCGCCAAGGCCGAAGGCGAGTGGAACGACCGCTTCGAAAACTACCGCCGCGAATTCCCCGAGCTGGCCGCCGAGTTCGAACGCCGCATGGCCGGCGAATTGCCCCGCGACTGGGCGGAGAAATCCGCCGCCTTCGTGGCCCAGGTGAACGAGAAGGCCGAGACCATCGCCAGCCGCAAGGCCTCCCAGAACGCCCTCAACGGCTTCGGGCCCCTGCTGCCGGAGATCCTGGGCGGCTCGGCCGACCTCGCCGGCTCCAACCTGACCCTGTGGTCCGGCTGCAAGGACGTCAACGCCCCCGGCCACGACGGCAACTACGTCTACTACGGCGTGCGTGAATTCGGCATGTCCGCCATCATGAACGGCATCGCCCTGCACGGTGGCTTCAAGCCCTACGGCGCGACCTTCCTGATGTTCTCCGAATACGCCCGCAACGCGCTGCGCATGTCGGCCCTGATGAAGATCCCGGTGATCTACGTCTACACCCACGACTCCATCGGCCTGGGTGAGGACGGCCCCACCCACCAGCCCGTCGAGCAGACCGCCACCCTGCGCCTCATCCCCAACATGCAGGTCTGGCGGCCGTGCGACGCGGTGGAATCGGCGGTGGCCTGGAAGTGCGCGATCGAGCGCCGGGACGGTCCCTCCGCCCTGATCTTCTCGCGCCAGAACCTGCCGCACATGCCCCGCACGCCGGAGCAGATCGCCGCGATCGCCAAGGGCGGCTATGTCCTGGTCGACTGCACCGGCACCCCCGACCTCATCCTGCTGGCCACCGGCTCGGAGGTCGAGCTGGCGGTGAAAGCGGCCGAGGCCCTGACCGCCAAGGGCAGGCAGGTGCGGGTGGTGTCGATGGCCTCCACCAACGTGTTCGATGCCCAGGAGCCGGCGTACCGCGACAGCGTGCTGCCGCCCGCCGTGACCCGCCGCCTCGCCATCGAGGCCGGTGTCAGCGACGGCTGGTGGAAATACGTCGGCAGCCATGGCAAAGTTATCGGCCTGGACCGCTTCGGCGAATCCGCGCCGGCCGGCGTGCTGTTCAAGACCTTCGGCTTCACCGTCGACAACGTGGTCGGCCAGGCCGAGGCCTTGTTCTAACCCCACCCGAGACCACCCCATGGCTTTGATCTCCCTGCGCCAACTGCTGGACCACGCCGCCGAGCACGGCTACGGCCTGCCGGCGTTCAACGTCAACAACATGGAGCAGATCAAGGCCATCATGGAGGCGGCTTCGGCCGTGGACGCCCCGGTGATCCTGCAGGGCTCGGCCGGCGCGAGGACCTATGCCGGCGAGCCGTTCCTGCGCCATCTGGTGCAGGCCGCCATCGAGATGTATCCGCACATCCCGGTGTGCATGCATCAGGATCACGGCGCCTCCCCGGCGGTGTGCATCCGCTCCATCCAATCCGGCTTCAGCTCGGTGATGATGGACGGCTCCCTGCTGGAGGACATGAAAACCCCGGCCAGCTATGCGTACAATGTCGAGACCACCCGCAAGGTGGTCGAGATGGCGCATGCCTGTGGGGTATCGGTGGAAGGCGAACTCGGCTGCCTGGGTTCGCTGGAAACCGGCCGGGCAGGGAAGGAAGACGGCCACGGCGCGGAAGGGGAGCTGGACCACTCGCTGCTGCTGACCGATCCGGACGAGGCGGCGGATTTCGTCCGCCAGACCCAGGTCGATGCCCTGGCGATCGCCATCGGCACCAGCCACGGCGCCTACAAGTTCACCCGCAAACCGACCGGGCAGGTGCTGCGGATCGACCGAGTCAAGGCGATCCACCAGCGGATCCCCACTATCCATCTGGTGATGCACGGCTCGTCTTCGGTCCCCGAGGAGTGGGCGCAGATGATCAACGACTACGGCGGCGACATCGGCCAGACCTACGGCGTGCCGGTCGAGGAGATCGTCGAGGGCATCCGCCACGGTGTCCGCAAGGTCAACATCGATACCGACCTGCGCATCGCCTCCTACGGCGCCATGCGCAGGTTCATGGTCGAGGACAGGAAGAACTTCGACCCGCGCAAGCTCTACAAGGCCGCGCAAACCGCCATGACCGCGATCTGCCGGGCCCGCTACGAGGCCTTCGGCGCCGCCGGCCAGGCCGCCAAGATCAAGCCCCTGCGCCTGGAGGACATGAGCTTGGCGTATGCCCAGGGCAAACTCGATCCGATCGTCCGCTAGCGCGGTGGGCCGAACGGGCGCCGGGAGGCGGACGTGAAAGCGTCCGGCAACGGAACGCAAGCGATGCAATTGGAAAAACAAGGGGGGCGATCCCGCAACCCGCCCCGCCGAGCTTTTGTACCCAACTGACCAGACTTATGGGGGAAACCACGTGAAGAAACCGTTCTCGACCCACATCCTGTCCGCAGCCCTGCTGCTGGCCGCCCCGCTCGCGGGCGCCGCCGATTATCCGCCCGACTTCAAGCCGTCGGTGATCTATCGGGATCCCAGCCTGACCGGCAAGCCCGCGGCTCCCGAAGCCGCCCCGCCGGCCCAACCCCAGGCCGCGCCCGCCGCGCCTGCCCGCCCGGCACCGGCGGCCCCCGCCAAGACCGAGGCCGCCCCCGAACCCCAGGCCGCACCGTCCAGCCCCGCCAAACCCGCCCCGGACACCGGCTCGGATTATTACCTGTTCGGCGGCGTGGTCGCCGCCCTCATCGGCTTCGTGCTCTGGAGCAGCCGCCGTCCGGCCACCGCCCACCCGGCCGCAACCACCGCAGCGGCCGCGGCCGCCCCCGCCGCCGCACCGGCGCCGGCAGCCACCGGCGTCGCCAAATACCTCCAGGCCCAAGGGCTCGCCACCGGCCCCGAAACCGGTGTCGCCAAATACCTCAAGGCGCTGCCGGAACCCGTCCGCACCGCCGAAACCGGCGTGGCCCGCTACCTCAAGAACCTGCCACTGCCCGAAGTGGCTGCCGCCGCCGAAACCGGTGTCGCCAGGTACATCAAGAACCTGCCCAAGCCCGCCGTCGTGGCCACGGGCGAAACCGGCGTCACCAAGTACCTGAAAAGCCTCAACGGCTGACCCTGCGAAAGGGGAGGGGCTGCATTGACAGCGGCCCCCTCACTCTTTACAGTTGGGAAATTGTGCGTTTAGCAATACCCCATAACTCCTAAGGCTTAAGCCCGACTTTTTTCTCTCTACCTTACTTTTTTGATCGGAGGAGATCTCATGGCAAGACCATTGATTCAGCTCGCCCTGGACACGCTGGACATCCCGCAGACCCTGAAGCTCGCAAGCCTCACCGCGCCCTATGTCGATATCTTCGAAATCGGCACCCCCAGCATCAAGCACAACGGCATCGCCCTGGTGAAGGAGTTCAAAAAACGCTTCCCCAACAAGCTGCTCCTGGTCGACCTCAAAACCATGGACGCCGGTGAATACGAAGCCACCCCCTTCTTCGCCGCCGGCGCCGACATCACCACCGTCCTCGGCGTCGCAGGACTGGCCACCATCAAGGGCGTCATCAACGCCGCCAACAAGCACAACGCCGAGGTCCAGGTCGACCTGATCAACGTCCCCGACAAGGCCGCCTGCGCCCGTGAGTCCGCCAAGGCCGGCGCCCATATCGTCGGCATCCACACCGGCCTCGACGCCCAGGCCGCCGGCCAGACCCCCTTCGCCGACCTCCAGGCCATCGCCAAGCTCGGCCTCCCCGTCCGCATCTCCGTCGCCGGCGGCATCAAGGCCTCCACCGCCCAACAGGTCGTCAAAACCGGTGCCAACATCATCGTCGTCGGAGCCGCCATCTACGGCGCCGCCTCCCCCGCCGATGCCGCGCGCGAAATCTACGAACAGGTCGTCGCCGCTTCCGCCTAATCGGGAATTTGCATGCATCAGAAACTGATCATAGACAAAATCTCCGGCATCCTCGCCGCCACCGATGCCGGCTATGATGCAAAACTGACTGCCATGCTCGACCAGGCCTCCCGCATCTTCGTCGCGGGGGCCGGCCGGTCGGGGCTGGTCGCCAAGTTCTTCGCCATGCGCCTCATGCACGGCGGCTATGACGTCTTCGTCGTCGGCGAAATCGTCACCCCCAGCATCCGCAAGGGCGACTTGCTGATCGTGATCTCCGGCTCCGGTGAAACCGAAACCATGCTCGCCTTCACCAAAAAAGCCAAGGAGCAGGGCGCCTCCATCGCCCTCATCTCCACCCGCGACAGCTCCTCCCTCGGCGACCTCGCCGACTCCGTCTTCCGCATCGGCTCCCCAGAGCTCTTCGGAAAAGTCGTCGGCATGCCCATGGGCACCGTCTTCGAGCTCTCCACCCTCCTCTTCCTCGAGGCCACCATCTCTCACATCATCCACGAGAAAGGCATCCCCGAAGAAGAAATGAGAACTCGTCACGCCAACCTGGAATAATCCAGACTCCGGAGCGAGCGGATTCCTTTCGGGGCCGCTCGCGTGGCATGTTGTCCGTCCCTGGCGGCTTTCGCTCGAGCTGCCGGGACGCCGGTTTTCACCGAGGGCAGGGTCATCCCGACCTCGAAAAACCCTTCCTTGAACGCACCATCATCACAGGCTCCCGGCCCATGTTCGAGAGGCGATCTCGCGTATAATTGAAACGCACGGGAGGCTAAAATGTCCAAGAAACACCCCATCATCGCCATCACCGGTTCGTCCGGCGCGGGCACGACCACCGTAAAATGCGCCTTCGAGCATATTTTCTTCAGGCTCGGACTCAAACCACTGGTCATCGAGGGCGACAGCTTTCATCGCTATGACCGTGTGGAAATGCGTGCGCAGATCGACAAGGCCAGACGTGAAGGACGTCATTTCAGCCATTTTTCGATCGAGGCCAACATCCTGGACGAGCTCGAAAACGTTTTTCGGCACTACGGGGAAACGGGAACGGCTCGCCGCCGTTTTTATGTTCACAATGAAGCCGAGAGTCAGCGGCTGGGGGGTTACAAACCGGGAACCTTCACCCCATGGGAAGAAGTACCTGCAGGGACGGATCTGCTGTTTTACGAAGGTTTGCACGGAGGCGTGATCACCGACCGCATCAATGTCAGAAAATACGTCGATCTTCTCGTCGGCGTGGTTCCCATCGTCAATTTGGAATGGATTCAAAAAATCCATCGCGATACCGCCGAACGCGGCTATAAGCCCGAGGACGTTACGGAAACGATACTGCGCCGCATGGATGACTACGTCAAGGTCATCACCCCCCAATTTTCACAGACCGACATCAATTTCCAGCGTGTCCCGACGGTCGATACTTCCAATCCGTTCATTGCCCGGGATATTCCCACCCCGGATGAGAGTTTCGTCATCATCCGCTTCAAAGAGCCTGGCAAATTCAACGTGGATTTCCCTTATCTCCTGGCCATGCTGCAAAACTCCTTCATGTCACGACATAATTCGATCGTGATTCCGGGAGGCAAGATGGGACTCGCAATGGAGATCATTTTCCGGCCGATACTCGAACGCATGATGGCGGATCGTGAGAAAGGCTGACCTCCCTCACGCGACCCGGCTCGCCATCGACGGTCTGGCGGCGCCCTCCCTGCTTCGCCAGTTCGCGATAGAAGCATCCCCAGTCGAAAGCGGGACCGGGATCCGTTTTCCGCTGCGGGGCGATTGTACTGTGTCCCACGATGCGATCCTCGGTGATCGCCGGATAACGCGCCATCAGCTCCGCCACGAGAGCGGCTAGACTCCTGTATTGTTCCCGCCGGTAGGGAAGATCGTCGGTTCCCTCGAGTTCGATTCCGATCGAAAAGTCGTTACAGGCACTCCGTCCCCGGAACTCGGACACGCCGGCATGCCACGCCCGACGATCGGGCGGCACATAGTGTTCGACTTCACCGCCCCGCCGTATCAGTGCATGGGCCGACACCCTAAGGTGCCGAATAGACTCAAAGAACGGATGGACGGTGCCGTCGAGGGTGTTGGTGAACAAGTGCCGTATCCAGGGACCGCCGAACCGACCCGGCGGAAGACTGATGCCGTGGATCACGATCAGGGAGATCGTCTCCCCCCACGGCCTGTCGTCCTGATTGGGCGAGGACAAGGTTTCCTCTCCCCAGCCCGTTCTGTCATCCTCTTTCATCGCCCGCATACCTCGTCAGTCGTGTCGACGCTCACCCGCGCACCGAACAGTCACGCGCCGCCATCGACGGTTCCTCGCCGCGCCGCCCAGGCGGGCCGGCGGTAGGCTAAACTATGGTAGCCGAATTCCGTCTGTCAGTGAGTCCAGCCCATGCCATCAGGCCTTCATCCCGATGCCGACCATCTGCACCCGACCGACGATCTCCCGGACCATCACTCTCTGGCAGCTCAAATTCGCGCCATTTTCGAGACCGGCTTCGGGCAGCTGCTGCAGGACTTGTTCAGCCGGATCGACGACGAGCTGTTCAAGCTCGCCGACAGAGCCGACAACAGCGGCTTGCAAACGCTGTATTTCGATGCCATGCGCCAAATCCGCCGTGACCAGGCCGGCATGCGAAGCCGCTGCCTGCGGGAAATACTCGAGGCCGAGGAGCACTTCTGGAATCCTGCGGACACCCCCTCCGCACAGCCGGAGGATTCCGGCAACCCTGGCCTGACACTCCTGGAAAACGACGTCCTGGAAATCGAGCTCGCGGTGACCCATGCCGCACAGAAGGCAAACCTCCTGTTCCAGGACACGTTGGGGCCGTTCGAACTCCGTCTCGCGGCGCTCAAGGGACTCCAAGGCCCCCCTCTGCCGCCTCATCCGTTCACACCCGAGGCACTGGCCCACGCATTCGCCGCGTCACTCACCGGCCAACCGGTCGACATCCGGGTGACCCTGCTGATACTGAAACTGTTCGACCGCCACGTCCTATGCCAGATGGGGACGACCTACCGGCAAATGAACCAGCTCCTGGCCGACCATGGCGTGCTGCCGGATGCCTCTCTTGTCTTCAAGGCCAAGACTTCCACGATGCCGGAGCAGCACCGGCCATCATCCGCCGCCCACGTGCGAGAAGACGACTCCGCTGAACAGCTGAGTGATCTGCTGCATCTGCTCGATCTCTGGAAGCGCCAAGCGGGAAACGACGCGAGCCAAACCGATGGCCAACACTTCGATCCTGGCGAAGTGGTCGGCGCCTTGAGTCTGCTGCAGCAAAGCGCCAGTGCCCTCGCGTCCGGCGAATGGCGCCCCGGTGCCCCGGTCCCGCGGCTGAAGCAGTCCCTGGTCGAGCAGCTGACCGGATTTTACCCCGATGGCGAACTGCGCCGTCTGGGCCGGTTCGAGGAAGACGTCATCGACATGGTGTCGATGATCTTCGATTTCATCCTGGAGGACCGAAACCTGCCCGACCCGGTCAAGGCGCTCATCGCCCGCCTCCAGATCCCCGTCGTCAAAGTCGCGATCATTGAGCGCTCGTTCCTGGCCAAAAAAACGCATCCCCTGCGGGCGCTCTTGAATGCCCTGGCTCAGGCCGGCGTGGGCCTGGAACCGGACGACAGGAAGGACCGGATCGTGCTGAAGAAAATCGAGGAAGTGGTTTACCGGATACTGACCGAATTCGACGAAGATACCCGAATATTCGCTGAGCTGCTGGAGGACTTTTCCGCTTTCATCGAGGGCGAGCGCAAGGGCGTCAAGGCCATGGAAGAACGCACGCGCCAGGCGGCGATCAGCCAGGAGCGGCTAACCCTGGCGAAGCGCGCCGCCGCCGTCGAAATCACGGCCCGCATCGAGAAGCGGCCGCTTCCGCCAGCCCTGGTTTCGCTGCTGCTCAACGCCTGGAAGGACGTGTTGGTGATCGCCCATCTGCGCCGGGAGAAAGATTCCACCGACTGGGACGAGGCCCTGGCCATCATGGATCGGCTCATCGATTGGGCGGACGCCCATGACGCCGAACCGCGGCGAGCGGACGCCGGAACGGGTGAGCCGGAAGCCATCCGGGCCGCTCGCGAGCGGCTGGAGAACATCGCTTTCGATCCGGGGCAATTGCACGCGTTTTTCAAGGACCTCGAACTCTGGCATCTCAGCCGCGGGAACCTCGGTCCCACACCGGCTCCGGCCAATGCAACGGTGGAACCGTGTGAAATCGAGGACATTCTCATCGAGGGCATGGAGGATGCCCAGCCCGCCGCGCAGTCCGCGCCAGCCATCGATGAAAGCTTCGTCGAACAGGCCAGGAACCTCTGCGCGGGGGATTGGGTCGAATTTTGCGATGGCCCGGCATTGCCCTTCCGTGCCAAGCTCCTCTTGAAAAGCCGGTTCACCTCCCGTTATGTTTTCGTCAACCGGCGCGGCATGAAACTTCGCGAAATCGGCCTGCATGAACTGGCTTCCGGACTCGCCGCCAATACGATCCGGCTGATAGCGGGGGCGAACGAACCGTTGCTGGACCGGGCGCTGAACGCGGTCGTCGACACCCTCGCATGCTCGACCGAGCAAAGCGATGCATCCGCAACTTCCTGATATTCCATAGCACCAGCTTCGATCCACAGCCATGACGATCCGTGTCCGATATTTCGCCGGCCTGAGGGAACAGATGGGCCGCGCCGAAGAACAGCTCGCCTTCGAAGACTTCGCCAGCGTCGCCGATGTCTGGAAAGCCGTCTGCCGCGGCAAACGCCTGCCCGAAGATGTCCTGTGCGCAGTGAACTTGGACTACGCCGGGGCCGACACACCGGTGAAAGACGGCGACGAAGTGGCCTTCTTTCCGCCGGTCACCGGAGGCTGACATGCTGATCGAGATCCGCAGTGAGGCCTTCGATCCTCTCGCCGAACTCTCCCGCTACCAGGACGCGTCTCTACCCACGGCACGGATAGGGGCCCTCGCGGTCTTCATCGGTACCATGCGCGACTTCAACGAAGGCTCATCCGTCCACAAGATGACGCTCGAGCACTACGCCGGCATGACCGAGCGTCAGCTGCAAACCATCGTCGACGAAGCCCGGAACCGCTGGCCGTTCGACGACGCTCTCGTGATTCACCGCGTCGGCGAGCTGTTTCCCGCCGACCCCATCGTGTTGGTCGCCGTCTGGTCGTCCCACCGCGGAACCGCCTTCGATGCCTGCCGCCATATCTTGGAAGCGCTCAAGCACCGTGCTCCGTTCTGGAAGAAAGAGAGCCTGGAGCAAGGCGAGCGCTGGGTCCGGACGAACACGGACGGCCATGCTCCCCCCCCCAGCCCGTGATCCGTTCCACCGATGGCCGAACACCCATCTTCGATTTACGCAAAGCTGAACCTGGACTCCGGCAAACTGACCTGGCAGGAAATGCAGCCGCACTTCGCCCGGGGAGCCATCGTTCGGGTCGCTCCGGGTCTGGATCTCATCGAGGTCGCCACAGTCATGGCTGCCGACGAGACGCGAACCCTGTCCCGCTGGCTCCGCGACGGGCAGGTAGGACGAGCGACCGCAACCGAGGCCCGCGACTGGCACGAGCGCGATCCGCTGTTCTGGGCCGTGGTCGTCGCTCCCTGGGTTTTGGTGCAGGAAATTCCCTCGTCCACGGAAATGAACGATCCGTCGAGGTCGTCACCGCCACGATGATCAGCTACGACCCCAAGTCCTGGTGGGGACTGATTTTCAAGTTCCACAAAAGCGACACGTTCCGGCGTCTACTGCCGGCCATGCTCTCCCTGGCCCTGTTCTCCGCCGGGATCGCCTATGCGGACCGGCACCTCCTCCCGAATCAGCTCAAGAGCACCACAGCCCTGCACGCCCTGTTGGGCTTCGTCATTTCGATGCTGCTGGTGTTCCGCACCAACACCGCCTACGAACGCTGGTGGGAAGGCCGGAGACTGTGGGGCAGCCTGACCAATGCCTCGCGCAATCTGGCACTCAAGCTGGATGCCTTTCTGCCGAGCGGCCACCCTTCCAGGCCACAGATCGCAGGGCTCATCGGCGCGTATGCGGACAGCCTGACACGCCACCTCCGGGCGGCAGCCACGGCGGAACACCGTCCCAACCGTATCGCCGCCCAACTGTTCGCGGAAACGGCCCGCTTGAGGGACAGAGGCGACCTCTCCGGTGATCAGCTGCTCTGTCTCAATCCCGACCTGAGCGCATTCGCCGAAGTCTGCGGTGGCTGCGAGCGGATCCAGAAAACGCCCATTCCGTATTCCTACAGCCTGTTCCTGAAGAAGTTCATCTTTCTTTACATCGTTTCCATGCCGTTCTGCTTCGTGCCGGAGTTCCACTACTGGACGGCGCTGATCACGACCCTGGTATTCTACGTGCTGGCCAGCCTCGAACTGATCGCCGAGGAAATCGAGAATCCGTTCGGCGAGGACGCGAACGATCTTCCCACCGACGACATCGCAGCGAGCATCCGCCTGAGGGTACGCGAACTCCTGGCTCGAGGCGAGCCCGAACGGTGAGCGCGTGATCGACGTCATGGCACCGATGTGTGATATTAAGGATATTCGGCGAAAACCGGGGCTCCCGCCGCGCCGCCTTTTCAGCCCTTTCCATTGGAGAACAGTCATGCCCGATCACGTCTACAAAGTCATCGAAATCGTCGGCTCGTCCACAGTCAGCACCGACGATGCAATCCGCACGGCCATAACCAAAGCCGGGAAGACCCTGCGCCACATGAACTGGTTCGAAGTCGTCGAAACCCGCGGACACATCGTCGACGGCGAGGTGGCGCATTTTCAGGTCACACTGAAAGTCGGCTTTCGAATCGAAGACTGAAAGCTCCATTTTTTCCCCTGTTTCATACCTCATGACCCTCCCCAGCGCCCGTACCTGTTTCCTCCTCGGCTTCCTGTTCTGCGCCGCCTTATTGGCAGCGGCGCTTTACTTCCAGTTCTCCGGCGGACTCGAGCCCTGCCCCTTGTGCATCTCGCAACGCATCATGGTGCTGGCGGTGGCGCTGGTTTTCCTGGCCGCAGCGATCCACCACCCGGCCTCCATCGGTATCCGGGCTTACGCCCTATTGGGTACCGCCGTGGCTCTGGGCGGCGCTTCGATTTCCGGCCGCCATGTCTGGCTACTGCACCTGCCGCCGGAGGAAGTCCCTGAATGCGGACCAGGACTGAGCTACATGTTCCGGAATTTTCCACTCGGCGACACACTCAAGGCGATGCTGAGCGGTACCGGCGACTGCGCCAAGGTGGACTGGACTTTCCTCGGCCTGAGCATGCCCGCCTGGGTACTGATCTGCTTCCTGGGCCTGGGCGCCTTCAGTCTGCTGCAATGGTGGAACGCCGAACGCTGAGCGGACCACCGCCCCACGGAACGCCGGTACCAGGATTTCGGCCCGGCAAATCGCGATCTGTTAAAATGCGCGGATCGTCTTTTCCAAGTTTTCCTTCGACCGTGGCCAGTCACACCCTCCGCATAGCGACCCGCAAGAGCCCACTGGCTTTGTGGCAGGCAGAATACGTCGCATCCCGTCTTCGGGCAGCCCACCCCGACCTCCGGGTCGAACTGGTCGGGATGACCACCCGGGGCGACAAGCTGCTCGATGCTCCACTCGCGAAAGTGGGCGGCAAGGGATTGTTCGTGAAGGAGCTGGAACAGGGCCTGCTCGAGGGCAGGGCCGACATCGCCGTCCATTCCATGAAGGACGTGCCAGTCGAATTCCCCGAAGGGCTCCATCTCGCCGCCATCCTGGAACGCGAAGACCCGCGTGACGCTCTGGTCTCCCACCGTTACCGGAGCTTCGCGGAGTTGCCGGCCGATGCCCGCATCGGCACCTCCAGCCTGCGGCGCCAGTGCCAGATCAAATGCCGCCTCCCCGGCTGCTCCCTGTACGATCTGCGCGGCAACGTCAACACCCGGCTCGCCAAACTGGACGCGGGTGAGTTCGACGCCATCGTGCTCGCCTCTGCCGGCCTGAAACGGCTCGGCTTCCAGGAACGTATCGCCGAAACACTGACACCGGAACAATGCCTCCCGGCCATCGGTCAAGGGGCGATCGGCGTGGAGTGCCGGAGCACCGATACCCGGACCAACGCCCTGCTGGTGCCGCTGCACCATCCGCCCACGGCGTGGTGCGTCCTGGCCGAACGCGCCATGAACCGACGCCTCGACGGCGGCTGCCAGGTTCCGATCGCCGGTTTCGCCCAGCTCGAAGGCGACACCCTGAGCCTGCGCGGACTGGTTGGCAACCCGGACGGCTCGGGCATCATCCGCGCCGAAGCCGTCGGTCACCCGTCCACCTTCGAGGCACTGGGAAAGCGGGTCGCCGAGCATCTGCTCGACCAGGGCGCCGACGAAATACTCCGGCGCGTTTACGCCACCCCCTGACGACGATGAGCCCGCCGCCCTCCTTGTCGGGGATGCGCGTCCTCGTCACGCGACCGAAGGAACAGGCCGAACCCCTGTGCAGGCTGATCGAAACGGCAGGCGGCAAGGCGGTCCGTTTCCCCCTGCTCGACATCGAGCCGAGCGCGCAGGCGGAAGAGGGAGCGGCTCTCCTCCGGCAGGCATCGGATTGGGACTGGTGGATCTTCGTCAGCGTCAACGCGGTGAACCGGGCCCGGGCTCTGGATGTGCTTCGGCCGGACGGTGCCGGGCCGCGCATCGCCGCCATCGGCAAAGCCACGGCCGATGCCCTGGTCGACGGCGGGATTGCCGTGGACCTCGTTCCGGAATCGCAGGCCAATTCGGAAGGACTGCTGGAGACGCCCCCGATGCGGGACGTCGCAGGCCGGCGGATCCTCATCGTGCGCGGCGAGGGCGGGCGGGAAACGCTCAAGGAACGGCTTGTCGAACGTGGGGCACTGGTCCAGTATGCCGAGCTGTACCGGCGGGTGCCGGTGCACACGGGTGCCGAAGCACTGATCGAAGGCCTGCGGACCGCCGGGCTCGACATGCTGACCGCCACCAGCGGCGAAGCCATCGAGCATCTGTACCGCCTGGTTCCACCCGAGGACCGGCCGCGGCTGGTCGAGACGCCGCTGGTCGTCATCAGCGAACGATTGAAAAATCAAGCCGGATCGCTGGGTTTCCGGCACGTGAAGGTGGCCGACGCCGCATCGGATGCCGCCGTGCTGCAAGCCCTGGAGGATGTCGCAGCCCGTTTGGCATCCTTGCGAGCCGCGCCCAACGACGGGGATAAGCCATTGGCCGAGGAAGAAAAACAAATGACCGAAGCGCCGCAATCACCGGCAGCCGGGGAAGTCTCCCGACACCCGCACGGCAACGCTGCCGCGCCTCCGGTGCATCCGCCGCGCAGATCGCGGATAGTCGCCTGGCTGGGCTACTCGATGCTGGCCGCCATTCTGCTGCTGGCCACCGCCGGCTATTTCCTGATCCAGGAACTGCGCTCCAAGCAGGAGGGTCTGGGCGGCGAGCTCAACAAGGGCGATCTGCACTTGCTGGAACTCAGCCGCCAGGTCAGCAGCCTGCAGACTCAACTCGCCACCCTCCATTCCCAGTTCGCCACCCTCCAGTCCCAGCTCGGGACGGAGGACAGCAAGCTGGAGCGTCTGCTCGGCGAGCAATCCGCCAGTTTCGGCCAGAGGCTCGAGGACAGCCGCAAAGAACTGACGCGGTCCATCGAGACCCTCCAGCGTCAACTAAGCCGGACCCACAGCGATGTCCTGATCGCGGATGCCGAATATCTTTTGGGCATTGCCAATCAGAAGCTGCACCTCACCGGTGACGTGAAATCCGTCCTCGAAGCCATGAAGGCCGCGGACCAAAGACTCCATGACAGCGGCGACCCCGGCGTGTTCAAGGTGCGGGAGGTCTTGGCGGAGGAAATCAACCGACTCGAGGCCTTCCAGCCGCCCGACGTGGTCGGACTGTCGGCCAGGCTGCTGGCGATTGAAGCCAAGACGCGGGAGCTGCCGCTGTTCCTGCCACATCCCGACATGTCGAAGGAACCGCGCGAGACGTCCAAGCCCAAATCACCGGAGCCCGAAACCGGCGATGCCGTCGAGTCCACCCTCGAGCAGCTCAAGGGACTGGTCACCGTGCGCCGCAGCGACCGCCCCGTGCATGCCGTCCTGACTCCCCAGGAGGCCGCCGGCCTCCGGGAAATCCTGCTGCTCAAACTGGAGATGACCCGCACCTCCCTGTTGCGCGGCGACGATGCACTGTTCCACAGCAATCTGGAATCCGCAAACGCCTGGCTGAACGAAAATTTCGACCGCGAGTCCCCCGCCTTCAAGGACATCTCGGACGATCTCCGGGCCCTGGCCGGCGTCCAGCTCAAGGCCGCCTTCCCCGACATCAGCGGATCACTCGCCTTGCTCCGCAACATCGAAAAACTGCGGCTCGAAACCGACCCCGTCGCACCGGCAAGCACGGCCGCCCCCGCCGGGAATGAAGCGCCGGGAGACAGACCGTGAGAAGACTCGCTATTGCGGCCGCGATCCTGGCCCTCGTCGCCGGGGCGGCGTATTACGTCTACCGCCATTTCCTGGCCCAGGGCGATCCCGGCTACGTCATCATCGGCTACGGCCCCTGGACGCTGGAATCTTCCCTGGTGGTCCTCGCCGGTGCCCTCACCCTGGCCTTCATTCTGTTCTACGCCAGCATCCGCCTGGTCATCCACGCCATGCGGCTACCCAAGATACTGCGGCAGCGCGGCGGCCACCGGCGTAGCCGGCAATCGCAGGAGGCGCTCATCACGGGCCTGATCGAATCCGCCGAAGGCAACTGGGAAAAGGCCGAGAAGACGCTCATCCGCCATGCTGCCGACAGCGGCGTTCCCCTGATCAACTACCTGACCGCGGCCCGGGCGGCGCACTCGCGCGGGGCGGCCGAGCAACGTGACGAATACCTGAAACTGGCCCACGAAGCCGTGCCCGAGGCGGAAATCGCCATCGGCCTCACCCGGGCGGAGCTGCAGCTTTCCGACAAACAGTTCGACCAGGCGCTGGAATCGCTGTCGCAGCTCAACCGGATCGCTCCCACCCACGCAACCGTCCTGAGACTGCTCCATCAGGTCTATGCCCAGATGGAAGACTGGGAAGGCCTGCGCAACCTCATCCCCAGCCTCCACACCAACAAGGTGATGATGGAAGCGGAGATCAAGCTGCTGGAGACCGAAACCTACAGCGCCTTGCTGAAGCAGCACGCAGAGACGCGCGATGCCGCGCGCCTGAAAGCGCTTTGGGAGAACATCCCGGCCCATATCCGCAAGGCCGCCGGTATCGAAACGCTGTATTTCGCCGCCATGATCGATGCCGGCGCAGGACCGGAAATCGAACCCGCCGTACGCGCGAGTCTGGACCGCGAATGGAGTCAAACCGTCGTGGTCCTTTACGGCTGCATCCAGCTGCCCGACCCCGGCGAGCAACTCGCCCGGGCAGAGCAGTGGCTGGTCCGCCACAGCAACGACGCCGTGCTGCTGCGGGTGCTCGGCAAGCTCGCGGTACTCGCCCGGCAGACCGAATCCGCCCTGCGCTATCTCGACCGGAGCCTGGCACTGGAACCGAGCGTGGAGGCCTGCCAGCTCATGGGCGACCTGCTCCTGGAGCGGAACGAGACGGCGGCAGCCTGTGACTGTTTCCGTCGAGGACTGCTGCTCGCCTCGAACGAAGTCATCGCCCAGATCGACCGAAACCCCCGCGGCGAATCCGAACCCGCCGGGTTCGACACCGAAACGCCGGACTGACGGCGCCCTCAGCCACGGCTGCCGGCGAATATCCCCAGCGAATCCCAGATTTCATCCACCCGGCGCCGCACCGCCGCATCCATGGTGATGGGCCGGCCCCATTCCCGGCTGGTTTCACCGGGCCACTTGTGGGTGGCATCGAAGCCGACCTTGGAACCCAGTCCCGACACCGGCGAGGCGAAATCCAGGTAGTCGATCGGCGTGTTCTCGATCAGGGTGAGATCACGGGCCGGGTCCATCCGGGTCGTCATCGCCCAGACCACGTCCTTCCAGTTTCTGGCGTCGACGTCGTCATCGACCACGATCACGAACTTGGTGTACATGAACTGCCGCAGAAACGACCATACGCCGAACATCACCCGCTTGGCGTGGCCGGCATACTGCTTTTTCATGCTGACCACGGCCAGGCGATAGGAACAGCCCTCCGGCGGCAGATAGAAATCCACGACTTCGGGAAACTGCTTTTGCAGGATGGGGACGAAAACCTCGTTGAGCGCCACGCCCAGTACCGCGGGTTCGTCAGGAGGCCTGCCGGTATAGGTGCTGTGATAGATCGGCGAATGCCGCTGGGTGATGCATTCGATGGTGAAGACCGGAAACGACTCCACCTCGTTGTAATACCCGGTGTGGTCGCCGAACGGGCCTTCCGGCGCCGTCTCGCCGGGATATAGAAACCCTTCCAGGACGATCTCGGCGCTGGCCGGCACCTGCAGGTCGCTCAGGATGCAGGGGGTAACCTCCGTCCTGGCGCTCCGCAAAAGGCCTGCGAAGCCGTACTCGGACAGCGTATCCGGCACCGGCGTCACCGCCCCCAACATCGTCGCCGGATCGGCGCCCAGGGCCACTGCCACCGGAAAGGGCTCGCCGGGCCTTGCCTCCTGCCAGTCGCGAAAATCCAGGGCACCGCCCCGGTGGGCCAGCCAGCGCATGATGGTCTTGTTGCGGCCGATGACCTGCTGGCGGTAGATTCCCAGATTCTGCCTGGCCTTGTACGGCCCGCGGGTGATGACCAGCGGCCAGGTGATCAGCGGACCGGCATCACCCGGCCAGCAGGTCTGGATCGGATAGCGTCCGAGGTCGATGTCGCTGCCGCGCAGCACCTCCTGTTGGCAGGGGGCGTTGCGGACCTCCTTCGGCGCCATGTGCAGCACCTGGCGGTACAACGGCACCTTCTCGAAGGCATCCCGCATGCCCTTGGGCGGTTCGGGCTCCTTGAGGGAGGCGAGCAGCACGCCCACCTGCCGCAACGCTCCCACCGAGACCTCCCCCATCCCCAAGGCCACCCGCCGCGGGGTGCCGAACAGATTGCCGAGCAAGGGGACGGCGGAGCCTTTGGGATGTTCGAACAAGAGAGCCGGACCTTCCGACTTCAATGTCCGGTCGCAGATTTCGGTGATTTCGAGATTCGGGTCCACCGAAGCACCGATGCGCCGCAGCTCCCCTTCCGCCTCGAGCCGGGCGATGAAATCCCTCAGATCCCGGTATTTGGCACCATTTCGGCTCATTTGCGCTCAGCCGGAAAAAAAACCGTATGGTCAGGCGAAGAAACCCTTCACGCTCGCTTCGATCACCGCCCAAGGCAATACGAAGGGCTTCCTGGTGATCGTGATGGCCAGAACGTCGCCCCTGAATTCGTAAACCCCGTCCACCCCATGGCCGCTGAAACGGCCCGAGGTTTCGTCGCCGAAGAATTCCATACCTTTCTCGCGCGCCGCCTTTTCCGCCTTGGCGACGAGCGAGCGGGGCTCGGAACCGATCTTGATCTCGATGACTTTGCTCATGGTCCTGTGAGGCACTGAGGAATAGCGGCCGGTATGGTAGCCGAATTGGTCGGAGCTGGCGATGACGGCGGACCGGCAACGATCGCCCGGCACGGGTATAATTCCAGTCCGTATCCCATAAGAACCGCCCGGAACGAGGGCGGCGTTCCCACGCATCGGTTCAGTTCAAAGTTAAGAGGAAGCTCGTGCAACTGGAACACATCTTGAGGTCCTATGCGCGTTACGCGCCGGTCTACGATCACACCTTCGGCTGGCTCCTGAACTTCCGCGGACGCTCGCTGGCCGCCCATCTCACCAACCGTCGGCCGGGCCGCATCCTGGAAGTGGGCGTGGGTACCGGCATCAGCCTGCCGTTCTACCGCAAGGAGCATCAGGTGCACGGCATCGACATCTCGCCCCACATGCTGGAGCGCGCGCGCCGGCGGGTACACAGCAAAAACCTCGATCACGTGGTCCGGCTGGAGATCATGGACGCGCGCGAGATGGCATTCCCCGACGATCACTTCGATGCGGTCGTGGCCGCCTACGTGATGTCAGTGGTACCGGAACCGCAGCGGGTGCTGCGCGAAATCGAGCGGGTCTGCAAGGCAGGCGGCGACGTCATCATCGTCAACCACTTCGCGGCCGACAAAAAAGGTACTCGTCGCCATTTCGAGACCCTGCTGTCACCGCTGTCCCACAAGCTCGGCTGGCGTCCCGACATGCCCATCGACGAAATTCTCGCCCATACCTCGCTGCATGAAGTCCGCCGGCAGACACTGCCACCGATGGGGCTGTTCACCCTGCTGCATCTCAAGAAAGCCTCTCCGGACTTTGCCGATCCGGCAAGGACTTGACTCAGCCGTGGGCGGCCGGTGAGCGCAATGTTAGAATTCCGAGAATACATCTGACCCAGCCCGTCTCTGCCGCACAAGACATGCTCGATCCATCGCAAGCCCACGATGTCCCCTTCGAAATCCGCGCGGGCTCGTTCAATCTGCCCGTGCTCAAGCTGACCAGCGACAGCGCGGACGCCATCGCCGGCCTGCTCGCGGCCCGGGTCCAGCAGGCCCCGGACTTCTTCCGGCACGCCCCGGTCATCCTCGATCTACACGAGCTGGCCACTCGTGATCAGGTCCCCGACTTCGACGCCCTGTTGCAAATCCTCCGCGGTAGCGGGCTGACCCCGGTGGGGGTCCGCGGTGGTAATGCGGAACAGAACGCCGCTGCGGACGCGGCGGGGCTGGCCCTGCTGGCCGAGGGCAAGCATCACGAAAGCCACCCCGCGACCGAGTCCCCCCATCCCACGCCGGAACCGATTCGCCCCCCCCGGCAGGGCACGAAAATCATCGACCAGCCGATTCGGTCGGGCCAGCGGGTCTACGCGAACGACGGCGATCTGGTCGTGATTGCCACGGTAAGCCCGGGAGCGGAACTGATGGCCGACGGCAACATCCATGTCTACGGCTCGCTTCGCGGGCGCGCCATGGCCGGTGTCAAGGGTGACCTCGACGCCCGTATCTTTTGCCTGGATCTCCAGGCGGAGCTGATCGCCATCGGCGGCCATTACAAGGTCAGCGAGAACCTCGACGGCACCGCGCGCGGCAGACCGGTACAGATCATGCTGCGCGACAATGCACTGATCATCCAGGATTTATGACGTTTTCGACGAATATTGGGAGGACCGAAACTTGGCCAGAATCATCGTTGTAACCTCCGGGAAAGGCGGGGTCGGCAAAACCACGACCAGCGCCGCCTTCGCGACGGGGCTTGCGCTCAAGGGTTTCCGCACTGCAGTGATCGATTTCGACGTCGGACTGCGCAACCTGGACCTCATCATGGGCTGCGAACGCCGGGTGGTCTACGATTTCGTCAACGTCATCAACCAGGAGGCGACCCTCAACCAGGCACTCATCCGGGACAAGCGGTGCGACAACCTGTTCATCCTCCCCGCCTCCCAGACCCGGGACAAGGAGAGCCTCACCAAAGAAGGCGTCGAACGTGTCCTGGGCGAATTGGGCGAAACCTTCGACTACATCGTCTGCGATTCCCCGGCCGGCATCGAGCGCGGCGCCACCCTGGCCATGTACTTCGCCGACGACGCCATCGTCGTCACCAACCCCGAGGTCTCGTCGGTACGCGACTCCGACCGCATGCTCGGCATCCTCGCCTCCAAGTCGCGGCGGGCCGAAGCGGGCGAGGAACCGATCAAGGAATACCTGTTGCTCACCCGCTATTCGCCGCAGCGCGCCAAGATCGGTGAAATGCTCAGCGTGGACGACGTGCAGGAAATCCTGTCCCTGCACCTGTTGGGGGTGATCCCGGACTCCCGCGCCGTGCTCAACGCCTCCAACGCGGGATCGCCGGTGATCCTGGACGAAAAAAGCGATGCGGGACGGGCGTATGATGACGCCGTACGCCGTTATCTGGGTGAGGATGTGCCGCACCGGTTCATCGCGGCGGAAAAGAAAAGCTTCATCAGCCGGCTTTTCAGAGGTTAAGACCATGGGACTCCTGGACTATTTTCGCGGTTCTAGAACCGACAGCGCGGCGGTCGCCAAGGAGCGGCTGCAGATCCTCGTGGCCCACGAACGGGCCGAACGCAACAAGCCCGATTATCTGCCCTTGCTGCAGAAGGAGCTGCTCGAAGTCATACGCAAATACGTCAACGTCGGCCAGGATGCCATCACGGTCACCATGGAAAAGGACGACAACCGGGAGGTGCTCGAACTCAACGTCGTCCTTCCGGACGCCATCGAATCCCGGCCGAAGCGCAAGCGCGGCTGAACGTCCCATTTTCCGACCCGCCCAAACCACGGGAGATCCTCCATGCACGACGACATCGCTACCACCGTTGGGAACGCCGCCGGCAAGATATGGCATTTCCTCGACCAGAACGGCGAAGCCAGCGCCAGCCGGCTCGCCGATGAAACGGGCCTGGACAGGAACGAGGTGCAGCGCGCCATCGGCTGGCTGGCGCGCGAAGGCAAGCTCGTCACCGAAAGACGCGGCCGTTACGAGTTTTTCCGGCTAACCGCCGAATGACCTCGAAATCCTCCCTGCTCCCCGGGGAGCAGGGAAGGCTTCGATGTCGGCAAGGCTTTCCGGCCTTCGGAGCGCGGCGATCCTGCCCTTCATGTCATGAAAATAGCGACGTGGAACGTGAACTCCCTGCGGGTCAGACTGCCGCAGGTGCTCGACTGGCTGGAATCGGTGCAGCCGGGCGTCCTGGCCGTGCAGGAAACCAAGCTGACGGATGACGCGTTCCCGGTCGATGCGTTGCGTGCCGTGGGTTACCACGCCGTCTACAGCGGCCAGAAGACCTACAACGGCGTGGCTGTACTGAGCAAAGCGCCGGTCGCGGACGTGTTGACCGATCCGCCCAACCTGGACGATCCGCAGCGGCGCATCCTGGCAGTGACCGCGGGACCCCTGCGCATCATCAACCTGTACGTCCCCAACGGCAGTGAAGTCGGTTCGGACAAATACGCCTACAAGCTCGACTGGCTGGCGAAAGTCCGCGATTTCATCGCGGAAGAAATGGCCGCACACCCCCATGCGGTCGTGCTGGGCGACTTCAACATCGCTCCCGAAGACCGCGATGTGCACGACCCGGAAAGCTGGCGCGAAAAGATCCTGTGCAGCACGCCCGAACGCGATGCCTTCCGTGCCTTGGCAGGACTGGGGCTGTCCGATCTATTCCGCCGCTTCGAGCAGCCCGAGGGCAGCTTCTCCTGGTGGGACTACCGCGCCGCCGGCTTCCGCCGCAATCTGGGGCTCCGGATCGACCACATCCTCGCCTCCCTGCCGCTCGCCGGGCGCTGCACCGCCTGTTCCATCGACAAGACGCCGCGCAGCCTCGAACGTCCCTCGGATCACGCCCCGGTCGTCGCCGAGTTCGACGGTTTCTGACACCCCGATCGGCTGCGGCTTAATTTTTGCTGGCGTCTGTCGGATAATCGACCGATTGTTCCAAACTCCAAGGAAAGTCCCATGCACAAGATCACCCTCATCCCCGGCGACGGTATCGGCCCCTCCATCGTCGACGCCGCCGTCAAGGTCATCGAGGCCACCGGCGTCCAGGTCCAATGGGACACCCAATCCGCCGGCATGGCGGCGGTCGAGAAATTCGGTACCCCGTTGCCGGACGCCACGCTGGACTCCATCCGCGCCAACCGCATCTGCTTCAAGGGACCGCTCACCACTCCCGTCGGCGGAGGTTACCGCAGCGTCAACGTCACCCTGCGCCAAGCCTTCAACCTCTATGCCAACGTCCGTCCGGCCATCTCCTTCGAGGGCACCGACACCGCCTTCAGCGACGTCAACCTCGTCACCGTCCGCGAGAACACCGAAGGCTTGTACGCCGGCATCGAGCATTTCATCAAGGTCGACGAGGAAAAGATCGCGGCGGAAAGCATCGCGGTCGTCACCCGCAAGGGCTCCGAGCGCATCATCCGCTATGCCTTCGACTATGCCCGCCGCGCCCGGCGCAAGAAGGTCACCCTGGTGCACAAGGCCAACATCCTCAAGTGCACCTCCGGCCTGTTCCTGGAAATCGGTCGCGAAATCGCCAAGGAATACCCAGACATCGAATTCGACGACCGTATCGTCGATGCCTGCTCGATGCAGATGGTCATGCAGCCTCAGCGCTTCGACGTGCTGGTCACCACCAATCTGTTCGGCGATATCCTGTCGGACCTGGCGGCCGGCCTGATCGGCGGCCTCGGGCTCACGGCGGGCGCCAACATCGGCACCGACGCGGCGCTGTTCGAAGCCGTGCACGGCAGCGCGCCGGACATCGCCGACAAAGGCATCGCCAATCCCACCGCCATGATCATGGCCGGCGCCATGATGCTCGAACACATCGGCGAACCGGACGCCGCGCGCAGGATCGAACGCGCGGTGCGCGAGGTGATCGAGGACGGCCGCTCGGTCACGCCGGACCTGGCCAAGGACTCCCCCTGCGGCACCGCACAGATGGCCGAAGCCATCGTCGAGCGGGTGCGTCAGGCGTAGCGCGATTCAACGCTGGCAGCGCGGACAGTAATAGGTCGCGCGCTGCCCCAGCCGCATGCAGCGGATCGGCTCGCCGCAAACCCGGCAAGGCTGACCGGCACGGTCATAGACCCGGAGTACCTGCTTGAAGTAGCCCGGCGCGCCGGATTCGTTGACGAAATCCCGCAAGGTCGTACCTCCCTGCTCGATGGACGTCGCCAGTACCTCGGCGATATGCTCCCCCAGGTTCCGGTAGCGGGCGAGACTGATTTTTCCGGCGGGACGCGCGGGATGGATACCGGCCCGAAACAAGGCTTCGTTGGCGTAGATATTGCCAACGCCAGCCACGACGCGACTGTCCATGATGAAGGATTTGACCGCCGTGTTCCGTCCCGCAGCGAGGCGGTGCAGATGCGCGCCATCGAATGCTTTGTCCAGGGGCTCCGGACCGAGCGCGGCCAACAGCGGGTGCCGCTCAGGCGGTTCCGCAGTCCACAGCAAACAGCCGAAGCGCCGCGGATCGTGGTAGCGCAGGCAAATATCGCCTTCGAACACCAGATCGACATGATCGTGCTTGCGCGGAGGAAAGCCCGGCTTGCAGATACGCAGACTCCCCGACATACCGAGATGGGCGATCAGGGTGCCTTCGTCGAAATCGAGCAGGAGGTATTTGCCGCGGCGACGCACATCCGTCAGTCGCCGACCGGTCAGCGTCTCCCCCAGATCGGCGGGTACCGGCCAGCGCAGCCGCGCCTCCCTCACCCTCACGTCGACGATTCGCCGGCCGGCGATGTGCGGAGCGATGCCGCGGCGGGTGGTTTCGACTTCGGGCAGTTCGGGCATCGTGTCTCAGGAAGTCTTGCGGCAGGAAGCGATCAGATCGGCGAATTCGCGCATGAAACCGGGGTGGCTTTCCAGGAACGTGGCGCGGTCGCGGAAAAATGCCGCGCGCAACGCCGGAACCGCCGCCGGCTCGACCCGGCTCCCGAAACCTTCCTCGCCCAGGCCGAACATCCGGTCCAACAACCGGTTGCCGAATTCGAAATTGAAATGGCCGACGTCCTGCCACAGCCGGGTCTGGTTGTCGCGGATGGGCTCCAAAAGATCGGGATCGTAGCCCTGGAAATCCCAGACCTCCGCCCAGCGCCCCTCCGGATCCGCCGCGCGGACGGTGCGTGCAACCGACAGCAGCGCCTCCCAGCGCAGATCGGCGAAGCCGCAGGCGATGTCGGCTTCGGCGCGCAAGGCATGCACGGGATAGGCGACCAGCCGGGTTTCGACACCGGCGCGGGCGAGGCGGTCCACCAGATCTTGGAGGCCGGCGAGGTCCGCGGGAATGGTCGTCCCCAGGGACGGATCGAAATCCGGCGGGACCACGGCGGCCCGGGGCTTGAGCAGGCAAGGCGCATCCGGCCTCAGGTTGGCCAGATAGCGGGCGAAGTCCGCCCGGAAACGGCGCTCCACTTCGTCGACCTCGAAGCGAGTGTAATAGAACAGGCCCTCCGCGGTATGGGTCGGCATCCTGCGCTGGCCTTTCACCGTCCGTAGCGAAGCCTTGATGGCCTTGCCCGACAGCAGCAGCGCAGCGACCGGCAGGTGCTCCATCTCCGCCATGAGCATCCGGCAGTCGACTGCCGGGAACGGATGGCCGGGCTGGAAACCGATGACCATCCGCTTCGGCGCGGCGTACTCGAGGGCGAACCGTACCGAGCAGTACACCCGTTCCCAGTCCGCACCCGCGAGGCCGAAGTTATAGCCCCGTTCGTGCCGGTCCGACCGGGTCAGCGCCGGATGCAGCGGATCGAAGCCGATTTCCGCGTAGGAATTGCCTAACACCAGGGCGGCAGGCCGTTCGCGCCGGACGATCTGCGGCTTGACATGGCGCTCGTAGCGCTTGAACTCCGGTTTGACCGCGTTGAAACCGGGAATGCTCACCTTGCGGTTGTACCAAAACGGATCGACCAGGTAACAGAACGTCGCCAGCGCCGCCAGCAGGGCGAAGATCCCGGTCGATACCGTCTTGAGATAGGCGTCGCTGTCCATCGTCAGAACTGGAAGTAAATGAATTCGCTCAGCCCGGAAATCGCGCACACCGCGGCCACCCCGACGACGATGCTCAGCAACGCCCAGGCCCGATCCGGCCGCCACTGCCAGAACCTCGCTTCGTGCGAACCGACTCTGGCGCCGTTCAGGCCGGGCCGGAAGCGGGCGAAGATTTCGTTGGTGTTGGGCATGGCTACGGAAACCAGCAACAAGACCGCGATCCATAGCACCGGCCCGGCACCGTGCAGCAACGGCGACTCACTGAACTTCCAGCCTTCCGCCGCCAGGTAGTCGCCCAACGCGCCGTCTTTCAACCCGGCCGGCAGCGCCAACCCGTTCAGCCCCAACATGCCGCGCAAGATGCCCCCGGCGGTCGTCAGGCTGTCGGAGCGGAACAACACCCAGCCGAACACCACGGCGAGGAAGGTGAGGAGTCTCCCCGCCCAGCGCGCCGGGCGGGACGCGGGGTCGGCACCCCATCGCGCGCGCCGCCGCAAGCTACGCCAGCCGCGATGGATGACGAGGTAAGTACCGTGGAGCGCGCCCCAGGCCAGATAGGTCCAGTTGGCGCCGTGCCAGAACCCGCCCAGCACCATGGTGACGAACAGGTTCAGGCCGTGCCGCCAGGGCGCACAGCGGTTGCCGCCCAGTGGGATGTAGAGGTAGTCCCGCAGGAAACGGGACAGCGTCATATGCCAGCGCCGCCAGAAATCGGCGATGTCCGTCGCCTTGTAGGGGGAATCAAAGTTGACGGGCAAACGGATTCCGAACAGCAGCGACAGGCCGATCGCCATGTCGGAATACCCGGAAAAGTCGAAATAGAGCTGGAAAGTATAGGCGAGGGCGCCTGTCCAGCTTTCCAGGAACATCGGCGGCTGGCTCTGCGCCGCCGAGAACAACTGCTGGGCATGGGGCGCGATGCCGTCGGCCAGCACCGTCTTCTTGAACAGACCAAACAGGAACAGGGTGAATCCCGTGGCGAAATCGTCGGCGATCCGTCGGCCACCCGGGTCCCGGGAAAACTGCGGCATCATCTCGCCGTGATGCAGGACGGGACCGGCGATCAGGTGGGGAAAATACGTGACGAACAGAAGATAAGGCACGAAACGGTATTCCCGCGCCCGACCCCGGTACGCATCGACCAGGAAGGCGATCTGGGTGAAGGTGAAGAAGGAGATGCCCAGTGGCAGCACGATCTCCTCGAAACCCCAGTGGGCGCCGGACAGATCGTTCACGGCGCGCACGAAAAAATTGGCGTATTTGTAGTAGCCCAGCACGACGAGGTCGACGGCGATGGAACCGGCCAGCAGCCAACGTCGCGCCTTCGACCCTTGCGGCATCAGACTGATGTGGCGCCCGGCGAGAAAATTGAAACCGACGGAAACCAGCAACAGCAGGACATACTTCGGATTCCACCAACCGTAGAAGAACAGCGAAGCCAACGCCAGCCAGGCGAGGGCAAGATCGCTGCGGTGCCGCCGCAGGGCATAGAAGCCGGCAAGCACCGTCGGCAGGTAAAAGAACAGGAATTCGTAGGAGTTGAACAGCATCGGACCGGCTCGAGCGGGGCGACCGGGACCGGTCCGAACGAAAGGCGTAGCGTTGCCTGTGGCGACGGGCCGGAAGGGACACGCCCCGTCTTCAGTCTGCCTCGATTTCCTCGGCCCCGCCCTCGTCCGTTGGGGCCTGGGGGACCGGTGAAGCCGACGGGGACGCTTCCTCGGTCCGGGTCTCGGCAGGTTTGGGATTCAGGCTGAGCAGGCGCTTGGCTGGCTCGCCCACGACCTCATACTGGAGCCCGTAATCCGGGCGAACCAGCAGCAACTCGGGTTCGCGCTGGACGATGACGAAATCCACCGACTCCCCGTTCGCCAATCCGATGTGGAGTTTCTGCCCTTCAGCCGCCTTGTCCAGGTGCTTGACGTCGATCGCACGTGCCGCCTGCCACTGGGTCAGCAGCTCGCCGATGAGGGTCTCTCCGCCTTCCTGCGGCGTCTCGAAGACCCATTTGCCATCCTGCCCCAGCCGGGCTTTCCATTCCGGCAAGGCGATCTCCTGGATCCGCGCGTCCTCGGGCAGCAGTTTCTTGTCGACGTAATCCGTCGCCTGCGCCGTCAGGTGCCGCGAGAAATCATCGCGCACCAGGTGCAGCGTATCCCCGATGCGAACGTAGCGCCGCATGTTGATGGGATCGGCTCCGCCGAAGACCAGCACCACATCTCCCAGGGTCAGGCTGGCGAGGGGCTTGTCCAGCTCGAATTTGGCCAGTTCGTCCGGCTTGAGCGGATAGCTGGCGTCGCTGGGGGTTTTGGCGATCTCCAGCAGCTGGCGGACCCGGAACTCGTTGGCCGGAGCGGAAAACGGCGCCGACACCCACCAATGTCCTCCCTTCTTCGCCAGGACGATGGTCTTGTCCCCCCGCTGCAGGGTCAGAGTATCGACCTTGTCAGTCTCCACGCCTGTCAGCGGCGTCTCGGCGGGCTCCTTCTTGCCGGGCTCGAAATAGGCGACGGCGCCGAGCACCGCCAGGACGGCCAGCAGCGAAAGATTGAGCAGCATACGAGATTTCATAGTCCCTCCACCAAATA
This sequence comes from Methylococcus sp. S1M, assembly GCF_051295855.1. Taxonomy (NCBI): domain Bacteria; kingdom Pseudomonadati; phylum Pseudomonadota; class Gammaproteobacteria; order Methylococcales; family Methylococcaceae; genus Methylococcus; species Methylococcus sp. S1M. Next base: position 318,377 of record NZ_JBPDXO010000003.1, on the reverse strand, counting down.
ACCGGAAGCCGAGGCAGGCGACGGCTCCCGGAACGTCCGAACCAGAGCCGCCGCGACCTCGACCCTCAACGCTGGCGCCGCCGCCACCAGATCAGCACGCCGCTGCCGATCAATGCCACAGGGAGCACGATCAGGAACCCGAAACCGATGATGCCCGAAGCCAGCGGAGTGAGCTGCAGATCGCGGTCCGGCGAAGTCTTGGCAGGAATGTTGATGAACTGGTCGTTCTGGCTCAGCCAGTTGATCATGTTGAGGCCCAGATTGAGATTGCCGCCGTTGCCGAGAAAGGCGTTGGACAGGAAATCGCCGTCGCCGATCACCACGATGCGCTGTTCCCGCGGCTTGCCCGCCTCGGCGCCCTCCTTCTTTTCTTCCCCCTTCGGCTCGGGCTTGAGCTCGCGGGTCAGGACGTAGGCGATGTGCAGCGGGCCCTGGCGTTCGCCTTTGTCGGCATCGAACTGAATCTTGCCCTCGATGGGGCCGGTCTCGGTCCAGGAGCGGGAGAGGGTGTTCAGCAGCGCCTCGCGCTCGAAGTCATGGTTGTCCTGCACCGCATCCAACGCCAGCGCCGACGGGAACAGGGTCATGGTCTGGAAACCGTAGGTGATGGCGTGCGGCGGATATTCGGCGACCAGGGCGAAGGTGGGATCGTCGATGCCGAACAACTGGGTGGAGGCATCCACCACCGTGCCCCGCAGCACCTGTATGCCGAGCTGCTGGGCGAGTGGCCCGAGACCCTTGAGGTTGTCGGAATCGATCATCCACAGGAGATTGCCGCCCTGCTTCACCCAGTCACCGATCAGGCTCACCTCGCCCGGCAGCAGGTTGGCGTTCGGGCCGGCGATGACCAGTACGTCGGTGTTGTCGGGAATCTTCGGCGTGACCCCCAGGTTCACCGTGGATACGGTGAGGCCCTTGCGCCCCAGCTCGTCACCGAACTGGCCCAGATCGTGGTTGGCACGTTCGGTGGGCGAGCGCTCGCCGTGGCCTTCCAGGAACACGATGCGCTGGTCCTTGGCCCGGGCCAGGCGCTGCAGCGCGTTGGTGATGGTGGTCTCGTTCGCCTCCTGCACGTTTTCGCTGCGGCCCTGGTATTCGATGACCAGTTCGCCGTCGACCGAGATGCCGAGTTCCCGCACCTTGTCCGGCTGGGTATCGGGGTTGACGAAATTCAGGCTCAGATCTTTCTTGCGACGGCTGTAGCGGCCGACCTGGTCGCTGATCTGATCGCGCAGGCTCTTGGTTTCACGGGCGTAGGCCGTCACCCGGACCGGATCCTTCAGCATGTCCAGCACCTTGACACTGGCTTCCGACAGTGTGTGTCGGTGGGCGGCGGTCCAATCGAACTGCGCGGAATAGCGGGTGCTCAGCCAGGCGACCAGCGCCACCACGCCGAGAAACAACAGGGTGAACGTCAGGTTCTGGAGCCGTAGCTCCATGTGAGTCTTGCGGTTGATCTTCATTTTTGCAGCCGGTCGTTATCCAGACGATGGACGCTCAGCACCAGGAACGTCAGGATGAACAGGAGGAAATAGATCAGGTCGGTGGTCGAAACCAAACCTTTCAACAAGGCCTCGTAGTGCCTCAGCAGGGATAGGTACTGCAGCACGCCATTGGCGTTTCCTTCCGCACCGCCCGTCCAGTCGATGATCCACAGCAGCAGCAAGGCGCCGAAGGTCGCCACCGCCGCCACCGTCGGCTGGTTGGACGAAGCCGAGATGTAAAGGCCCACCGCTGCGAAACCGGCCAGCAACAGCACCAAGGCCAGGATACAGGAAGCCAGCTTGCCGAGATCGAGCGCACCGCCCATCAGCAGGGACAGCGGCATCAGCGCCAGCATGCCGACCATGATCAGCAGGAAGAAGAACACGCCCAGGTATTTGCCCACGATGATGTCGGTCATCGACACCGGCGCGGTGAACAGCAGGCTCAGGGTCCGGTTGCGGCGTTCCTCGCTGATCAGGCGCATGGTGAGCAGCGGGGTCACCAGAAGGAGAATGACGCCGGCATTGCCGAACAACGGAGCCACGATAAGGTCCGTCACGCCCGGGACGTCCTCCATGCCGGCCATGCGCGGCTGGACCATCAGGAAATAATCGAGCTGGGCCAGGAACATATAGCCCAGGATGATCTGGATCACGCCGAGCACGGACCAGGCCAACGGCGACAGAAAGAGGGTGCGCAATTCGCGCGCTGCGATCGTGAACGCCATCATGCCGTCTGCTCCTCGCCCTGCGGACTGGTCTGGGTGATATCGATGAAGATCTGCTCCATGCTGCGCCGCTCCGGTACCAGTTCGGCCAGGCCCCAGCCGGCGCCCACCACGATCTCGGCGATCCGGACCGCCGGGTCCTTGTCCTTGTCGTGAAAAATGCGGTAGCGGTTGTGGCCGGTCTCCTCGATGGACTGCACACCCTCCACGCTGTAGAGTTGCCGTACGTCGGCCGGCTCACAGGTCGCCACCACGAGGCTGGAGGCGCGCATCCGCTGCTCCAGGCTGGCGATGGTGCCGTTGAGCACCAGCCTGCCCTTGTGGATGATCTGGACGTGGGTGCAGGACTCTTGCACTTCCGGCAGAATGTGGGTGGACAGGATCACCCCGTGCTCGCGGCCCAGTTCCCGGATCAGCTCGCGGATCTCGCGGATCTGGATCGGGTCCAGGCCCACGGTGGGCTCGTCCAGCACGATCACCGCCGGCATGTGTACGATGGCCTGGGCGATACCGACACGCTGCTGGTAACCCTTCGACAGGTTGTTGATGAGGCGCGGCCCCACCTCGGTCAGACCGCAACGCTCCTTCGCGGTGTCGACCGCGCGGCGCGACCGGTCCCGGTGGATCCCGTGGAGCCGGGCGCAGAACTCCAGGTATTCATCCACGGTCAGATCCCGATAGACTGGCGGAATCTCCGGAAGGTAGCCGAGCTCGCGCTTGGCTTCGCGTGGCTGGTCGAGGATGTCGATCCCGTTGATCAGGATCTGGCCGGAAGTCGGCGCGAGGTTCCCGCAGATCATCTGCATGGTCGAGGACTTACCGGCGCCATTGGGGCCGAGAAACCCGAGAATCTCGCCTTTCTCCAGCGTGAAGCTCACATTGTTCACAGCGCAGTGATCGCCGTAATACCTATAGAGTTCTTGAACTTGAATCAGGCTCGTCATGTTGCGCGTAAGATACGAAAGTTTGTACGAAATGCAAGTCGACCGGGACGCACGGCCCCGTCCATGCTGAAACCACCACCCTTGGGACTCTACGTCCACGTGCCCTGGTGCGTGCGCAAGTGTCCGTACTGCGACTTCAACTCCCACCGCCTCGAGGGAGGACTGCCGGAGCGCGATTATATCGCGGCCTTGCTGAACGATCTGGCGCGGGACGCAGACAGGGTGACCGGCCGCTGCGTCGAATCGGTCTTCATCGGAGGCGGCACGCCCAGCCTGCTGAGTCCCGAAGCCGTCGACCTGCTGCTGGAGGGTGTCAGGTCGCGCATCGCCCTGGCCAGCGACGCGGAAATCACGCTCGAAGCCAATCCCGGCACGGCGGAAACCGCCAAGTTCAAGGGCTTCCGCGAAGCCGGCGTCAACCGCCTGTCGATCGGCGTGCAGAGCTTCGACGATGCCAAACTGACCGCGCTGGGCCGCATCCACGACGGCCGCGCCGCCGTCGAGGCCGCGGCGATGGCCCGCGAAGCCGGATTCACCAACTTCAACCTCGACCTGATGTTCGGCCTGCCCGGACAGACCATCGCCCAGGCGAAACGGGATGTGGAAACGGCCATCGCCCAGCGGCCGACCCATGTCTCCTATTACCAGCTCACGCTCGAACCCAACACATTGTTCCACCGCTCCCCCCCTGCATTGCCGGAGGCGGACGCGGTTTGGGACATCCAGCGCGCCGGCCAGGCACTGCTGGCCGATGCCGGCTACGGCCACTACGAAATCTCGGCCTATGCCCGCGACGGCTTCCGCTGCCGCCACAACGTCAACTACTGGCGTTTCGGCGACTATCTGGGGGTGGGAGCCGGCGCCCACGGCAAGGTCACCGACCCGGCATCGGGTCGGATCACGCGCCTGTGGAAGACCCGCCATCCCGCGCGATACCTGGAAACCCAGGGTCTGGGAGGCGAGCACGTCGTGGACGATGCGAGCCTGCCCTTCGAATTTCTGATGAACCAGTTGCGGCTGCGGGAAGGTTTCGAACTCGCAAGCTTCACCGAACGCACCGGACTGACCGCATGCGCCCTGGAACCCGCCCTGTCGGAATGCCTGCAAGAAGGACACCTCGAACGCCATGGCGGCGTGATTCGCTGTAGCGACCGCGGCTGGAATTTCCTGGACGAGGTCTTGCAGCGCTTCCTCCCGCCGGCCTGAACCAAGGACGAACGGGCTTAGACCGGCCCCAGGAGTGAAGCGACGCCCAGGTTGAGCAGCGTGAGCAGGAGACTCCCCAGCAAGGCCGAAGCGAAATCCCTGACCCTTATGCCCGGCACCAGCACCGACACCAGCCACAGCATCAAGGCGTTGATCACCAGGAGGAACAGCCCGAAGCTCAGAATCGTGAACGGGAGGGTCAGCAGTACCATGACCGGCCTCACGAACGCATTCACCAGGCCGAGCATGATCGCGCCCAGGATCGCCGGCCCCCAGCCTTCCACCTCCACGCCACGCACCAGATGGGCCACCACCAGCAGCAGTGCCGCCGTAAAGAAAAGGTGCACCAAAAATACGACCATGGCCGCCTCCGTCAGTTTCGGCCGTTCATGGACATACAGCCTCGCAGGAGGCCGATCGCAGCAAGCCCTCGAACGCATCCTCCGGCAGCGGCCTGGAAAACAGGTATCCTTGGAAGTAATCGCAGCCGATGCGCTCGAGCAGCGCGTACTGCTGCGGAGTTTCCACCCCTTCCGCGATGACCTTCAAGCCCAGCCGGTGCGCCATCGTTACGATGGCTTCCGACAACAAGAAGCTCTTGGAATCCGGCGTCATGTCCCGAACGAACGTCCGGTCGATTTTGAGGTAATCGATTCTGAATTCCTTGAGATACGCAAGCGAAGAATACCCCGTCCCGAAATCGTCGAGCGCAATCTGCACACCCGCGGCCCGAAACTGGGCGAGCTTGTCGGCGATCGCCTGGTCCGTATCCATCAGCAGCGTCTCGGTGATTTCGAGCGCCAGCATACTTCCATCCAGCCCGAGTTCCCCCAGCCGTTCCAGCCAGCGACCGAAATCCCTGCCGCCGGCTTGAAACTGCCGGGGCGAGACATTGATGCTGACCTGGAAATCGGTCCCGAACCGGCTCCGCCAGCGGGCCGCCTGGCAAGCCGCCCGCTCGAACACCCAATCGCCGATGCAATGTATGCTGCCACAGTCTTCGGCGATCGGTATGAAGGCGGCGGGACTCACCTCGCCGAACTCGGGATGCTCCCACCGCAACAGGGCCTCGGCCTTGCGTACCCGTCCGGACGCCAGTTCGACGATGGGTTGGTAATGCAAACGCAACTGACCCGCCTGCACCGCGTCCCGCAGCGCCTGGCTCAGGCGTACCCGCATCGACATGGCGCGCTGCATCTCCGGATTGAACGCCTGGTAACCGTTGCGCCCCGCCCGCTTGGCCGCATACATCGCTTGATCGGCATTCCGCAAAAGACCGTCGGTGTCGGCGGCGTCGTCCGGAAAGACGGTGATACCTATGCTCGCGGAAACATGGGCGAGTTGATCCCCGAGGCGGAAAGGCTCGCTCAGGCTGTCGATGATGGCGCGTGCCAGCCGCTCGACCTCATCCATGCCTTCGAAGTCCGGTACGATCACGGTAAACTCGTCGCCCCCGAGCCTGGCGACGGTTACGGTCTCCGACTCGCGGACACAGCGCCGGACGCGGTGGGCCACCTGGACCAGCAGGGCATCACCCTGGTGGTGCCCCAGTGTGTCGTTGACCTCCTTGAAATGATCCAGATCGATGTATAACAGCGCCACGCGGCCGCGGTCGCGGTGCGCCCGTTCACTGGCCAGTGCCAGGCGCTCGGCGAACAACCGTCGGTTGGGCAACCGGGTCAGGGCGTCGTAGCAGGACTGGAACTCGATCAGGGCTTCCGACGCCTTTTTCTCGGTGATGTCGGAGAACAGGGCGACGCGTAGGTGGACTTTGCCGGCTTCGTCGTAAATCGTGTTGATGGTGAGATGCTCGGCGTATTCCTCGCCGTTCCTGCGCCTGTTCCAGATCTCGCCGCGCCAGGTTCCGGTAGCCTCGAGGGCCGCCCACATGGCCTGGTAAAAGGCGGGACCGTGCCGCCCCGATTGCAGCAGCTTCGGGTCCTTGCCGACCACGTCTTCCGGCCCGTATCCGGTGAGGGCGACGAAAGCGGGGTTGACCGCCACGATCCGGTTGTCGGCATTCACCAGCAGCATGCCTTCGCTGGAGGCGCTGAACACCATTCCGGCCACTTGCAGCTGCTCCCGGGCTGCCTTGTGCTCGGCGATCTCCCGCTGCAGGCGCCGTTCCTGCATGACCAGTCTGGCATGGTTGCGCAACCGCGCCTTCACGATGGCCATGGGAGACGACTTGGCGATGTAGTCCACCGCCCCGAGAGCCAAGCCGAAGGTTTCGTCGTGTTCCCCATCCTCGGCGGTCAGGAAGATGACCGGGATGTCGCGGGTCCTCCCGTCCGCCTTGAGCCGCCGGCAAACCTCGAAGCCGTCCATGTCCGGCATCGCCACGTCGAGGAGGATGAGGTCGGGCTGCGCCCCCGCTTCCAACAGAAATAACGCCTCGGTCCCGGACGTCGCGAACTGGACGTCGAACTCGGGTTCCAGGGCGTCCAGCAACAGGCCGACGTTCGCCAAGGCGTCATCGACGATCAAGATACGGGCTTGCCGGTCATCCGTTTCGTTCATTCCTCTCCCCAGACTTGCGATGCCATCCAGGCGCCGATGCCTCGCTGGCTTCCTTGAAATTCAATGGCCTGACTCGAACCTCGATGGCACTGAATGCCAGCGCCGTACCGGTAGGGCCTGCAACTCACGCTGCCGAGGCCGCAATACCTCGGCGTCGAATTCCCCACCGGACGGCCGCGACTCGCCGGAATCGCGAACCGCGACGGCGGCTCCTGCGGGCTGCCCACGCACCGTAAACCAGAGAGCCGATGAGCGTTCTGTTTGTCTCTAATGTAACAAAACTCTGGAAACACGGGGTACAGCGGTGCCCTCCAGACCGTCCACCGCGGCAGTACAGGCGGCCAGGCAAAGGGGGAGCAGAATCGAAGGGATTGGGCGATTCATGACAAGGGTGGATGGACAACCCGGTGACGGGACAGTGTACCGACACGGCGTGAGGGTTCATGCCGGGCTCTCGTGCCCGGCGCCCTCGGGGTCGATGCATGAATCGACAGGAAAGCCGGTTTGCCCGGGTGGCGCCCGAAGGGTTCGGCATGGGGATGCGCCGAACGAATACCGCTCCTGGGGGAGAATTAAAGCAAAGGGGCTGCGACTTTCGGGCCGACCGGCAAACCTCATTTGACCCCGCCGCTCTGGAGCGCTTTAATTCTTTCTCACCGAGGCATCGAGCCCCTGCCGAATTCCGCTTCGTACCGCGTTCCGCCTCTTCCACTCCGCATCCGATGAGCAGTATGCCACACCCGGCTGGCCCTACCGCCGACCTGGTCCGCCCTTCGCTGGCCGGGCTGATCCGCCTGAACCATCCGGCCTCCGGCATCGGGCTGTACCGGATCGCGGTGAAGGCGGTGGAGAGCGGCGGCTACCTGTCACGCTTCAAGGCCCGCGGCATGGAATTCGCGGAATCCCGCCCCTATGCCCCGGGCGACGACGTTCGCAACCTAGACTGGCGGGTCACGGCGCGGACCGGCCGGACCCACACCAAGCTGTTCCGGGAAGAACGCGAGCGGCCGGTGATGCTGTCGGTGGACTACCGCGCGGCGATGTGGTTCGCCACCCGCGGGGCGTTCAAATCGGTGCGCGTCGCTCAGCTCGCTTCCCTCCTGGCCTGGAGCGCAAGCCACCACGGCGACCGGGTGGGCGGCCAGATCTTTTCCGATCACGGCTGCAGCGAGTTCAAGCCAGAGCACGGCCAGCGCGGGGTGCTTCGCCTCATCCGGCAGCTGGCGGAGGCGCAGGCTCCGGCGTTGCCGGCAACGGCGTCCGAAACCGTACCGGCCATGGCCATGAAGCACTTACAGCAGCACGCGAAACCGGGGACTTTGGTGTTCGTGCTCAGCGACTTCCGCGGCTTCGACGCCGCCGCGCAGACCGCCTTGAGTGCCCTGGCGCGGCATTCCTCGGTGGTGTTGGTGTTCGTGTACGATCCTCTGGAGGCGGAATTGCCGAAATCCGGCCATTTCCGGGTCAGCGACACGGTCCGGGAAACGGCCTTCGACGCCGGCCGCCGCAGCGCCGAGCGCTGGCGCGCGAAATTCGAAACGCGCCGCGGCGCACTGGAGCGTTTCGCCCGCGGCCGCGGCATGCGCTGGCTCGAATGTTCCACCGCCGACGATCCGCTGGCTTTCCTGCAGCGGTCGCTGCGCGCCTCGTCGAAAACACGCTGAGAGCATGGAACAGCAGCTCGATCTCCGTGACATCCATCTGCCCCCGCCGGTCGGCGGGTGGCCTCCAGCGCCCGGCTGGTACCTGGCGCCGCTGCTCGTCCTGGCGCTGATCCTGACCCTGTGGATCGCATGGCGGCGCCTCATCCGCAACCCGTTCCGGGCGGCACTGCTGCGCGAGCTGGCCGTAATCGAGGCATCGGACGAGCTCGAACCGGCCGAGAAGATCGCGCGGGTCTCGATCCTGCTGCGGCGCGCCTGCCTCACACTCTATCCGCGTGAGGACGTGGCGGGATTGACCGGCCCGGCGTGGCTGGAACGGCTGGACGCCGTATTGGGCGGTCGCCAGTTCCGCGATGGCCCCGGCCGCTGCCTGATCGACGCTCCTTACCGCCCCGGCGGCGCAGTGCAACTGGATGTCCTGTTTGCCCTCTGCCGGAGCTGGGCGCGCAAACTTCCCCGATCCCGGCGATACCCGCCCTGAGCTTCACTGCCATGTTCGAATTCGCCTGGCCTCTGCTGTTCCTCGTCCTGCCCGCGCCGCTCCTCGTGCATCGGTTCTGGAAACCCGCGCCGCGCGGCGGCGAAGCAGCGCTGCGGGTTGCTTTCGCCGGCGAGTTCGCCGATCTGGGAGCCGCGGGGAGCACGATGCCGGGCAGCCGCGCGCCCCTGATCCTGGCCGTGGTGGGCTGGCTACTGCTGGTGGCCGCCGCCGCCCGCCCGCAGTGGCTGGGCGAACCGATCGAGCAGACCGTGAGCGGGCGCGACCTGATGCTGGCGGTGGACTTGTCTGGCAGCATGGACATCGAGGATTTCGTGGTCGACGGGGAGGTTTCCAACCGGCTCGAGGCGGTCAAGCGGGTCGCGAGCGCTTTCATCGAACGCCGCAGCGGCGACCGGATCGGTCTGATCCTGTTCGGCGAACAGGCCTATCTCCAGGTGCCGCTCACCTTCGACCGCAAGACCGTCGAGAAGCTGCTCGATGAGGCGGCGATCGGCCTGGCCGGCGACAAGACCGCGATCGGCGATGCCATCGGCCTGGCGATCAAGCGCCTGCGCGACAACCCGGCCGACCAGCGGGTGCTGATCCTGCTCAGCGACGGCGCCAACACCGCCGGCCAGGTCCAGCCGCTGCAGGCCGCCGAGCTGGCGGCGCGGGAAGGGCTGAAGATCTACACCATCGGCGTCGGCGCGGACGAAATGATCGTGCGCGACTTTTTCGGCACCCGCCGGGTCAATCCGTCCGAGGACCTGGACGAGGCCGCGATGACCGCCATCGCGGAGAAGACCGGGGGACGCTATTTCCGCGCCCGCAATACCGAGGAATTGGACAGGATCTACGCCCTGCTGGACCGACTCGAACCCACCGCGCGTGATGCCCGCTATTTCCGCCCCCGGGACGAACTCTATCCCTGGCCGCTGGGACTCGGGCTGCTGGCCGGTGCCGGTGCGTTGTGGCTGCGCGGGAGGAACGCCACGTGACGGAGTTTCATTTCCTGCGTCCGCTCTGGCTGCTGGCCTGGATTCCCCTGATGCTGGCACTCGGTTACTGGTATCGCCGCAGCCAGGGCGGAAGCGACTGGGCCAAGATTTGCGACGAAGTGCTACTGCCTCATCTGTTGTTGACTGGCACGCCGGGGCGGAATGGCAAGCTGCCGTGGTGGCTGGGCACGATCGTCGGCGCCCTGGCGATTCTGGCAGCGGCCGGCCCCACGTGGGAACGCCAGCCGATGCCGGCCTTCCGAAACCAGTCGGCATTGGTGATCGCGCTGGAGCTGTCTCCGGCGGTGGACGCGACGGACCTTCGACCCTCCCGCCTCACCCGGTTGCGCTACGCGGTCACCGACCTGCTGAAACGCCGCAAGGACGGCCAGACGGCACTGCTCGTCTACGGCGGTGATGCTTTCACGGTCACGCCGTTGACCGACGACGTCGACACCATCGACGCCCAGCTTCCGGCCCTGAGCTCCGATCTGGTACCGGCCACCGGCCACGATGCCGGCCGGGCGCTGACACTGGCCGCGCAGCTCCTGCGCGATGCCGGTTTCCGCCACGGCGACATTCTGCTAGCCGCGGTCCGGGCGGACCCGGCGGCCGCGGAGCTGGCAGCGGAACTGCACGGCGAAGGCTTCCGGATTTCGGTACTGGGGGTCGGTACCGAAGCGGGCGCCCCCATACCGCTGCGAAACGGCGGCTTCCGCAAAGGAGCCAGCGGCGAAATCGAACTGTCGCGCCTGGATGCGCCTGCGCTGCGCGAACTGGCGGCCCAGGGCGGCGGGCGTTACCTCGAATTGAACTCCGGCGCCGCGACCACCGATGCCCTCACCACCTTCTTCGAACAAAACGCCCGCCGCCACGAGGACAGGGAGGCGGCCAGCGAGCTGGAGCTGTGGGAAGACCGCGGCCCCTGGCTGCTCCTGCTGGTCTTGCCTTTGGCGGCCCTGGGCTTCCGTCGCGGCTGGCTCGCCGCGCTGGTGCTTGCATTGCCCTGGCCTGACCCCGCCCACGCACTGGACTGGCAGGGGCTCTGGAAGACGCCGGACCAGCGGGCGGCGGAAGCCTTCGAAGCCGGACGATTCGACCAGGCCGCCACCGGCTTTCACGACCCGGCCTGGAAGAGCGCTGCCGAGTACCGCGCCGGCAAATACGAGGAAGCGGCGCGGGCGCTGGAAGGACTGGATGGCGCCGACGCCGCTTACAACCGGGGCAACGCGCTGGCGAAAGCAGGCAGGCTCGAGGAGGCACTGGAAGCCTACGAACAGGCCGAACGGCTCGCCCCCGACGACGAAGACATTCGCCACAACCGCGCAGTCGTGGAAGACGCACTGAAGCGACGGGAACAGCAGAAACAGCCATCCGGTTCCCATGACCGGGACCAGAATCCGAAGGACGATCAGCAACAGGATCCGAACGACCGCGGCAGAGATTCGCCGGAACGACGGCCAGACCCGTCCGAGGAAGAATCCAGACCAAACGAAACACCACCCGAGCCGCCGCCCGGCCAGAAAGACGGTGAACGGCAAACCCCCGAGCCGGAAGCACCGGACCAAACCCATGGTGCATCGCCGACCCCCCAGTCCGGCGAGCCACCGGCGGAAGAACGAGAAACCCAGGAAAAGCCGATGCAGCAATCCGAATCCCAGACCGAGCAGGAAAAGGAGCAGGCCACCGAACAATGGCTCAAACGCATCCCGGACGACCCCGGCGGCCTGCTGCGGCGCAAATTCCTTTACCAGTATCGGCAACGCCAGCAGGGCACGGGAGGGCAGTGAGCATGGCGGCACGAGGCTTGCGCGCATGGGGCCCGCTCATCCTTGGCCTACTGCTTTGGCTGGGCTGGAGCGGCGCCGTCCTGGCAACGGAGATCATCGTCACAGCCGACCGCGAGCCAGTCTCCGTCGACGAGTCCTTCAACCTCACCTTCAGCGCCGACGAATCGCCGGACGGTGAGCCGGACTTCACGCCGCTGAGCCGGGATTTCCGGGTACTGAGCCAAAGTCAGAACAGCCAGATCTCGATGGTCAACGGCAAGGTCAGCCGCACCTTCGAATGGACCGTCACGGTCGTCGCCAAGCAGGCCGGCACACTGACCGTGCCGCCCATCGCCTTCGGCGACGACCGCTCCAAGCCCTTGACGGTGACGGTCACCGATCGGCCGGCGCCGGGACCGGCGGGTAGTGCGGGCGACGACGCGTTGCTGATCGAAGTCGACGTCTCGCCGAAGAACCCGTACGTCCAGGCGCAGGTGATCTACACGGTGCGGGTGCTCTACCGGACCCGTCTGGGCGGCGCCCGGTTGAGCCCCTTGGAGATTCCCGATGCGCTGGTGCAGCAGCTGGGAGACAAACACAATTACTCGACGGAACGCAACGGCGCGACCTACTCGGCGACCGAAATCCGCTATGCGATCTTCCCGCAGAAGAGCGGCCCCCTGCTCATCCCGCCGCTGACCCTGGACGCCGAAGTACAGGCCAGCGGACGGGGCGGCTTCAACCCGTTCTTCGGCCGGCCGATGAAGACCGTTAGCCTGCGTTCCAAGGCCATAGAGCTGCAGGTGCGGCCGGCACCCGCCGCATTTTCCGGCAAGCACTGGCTACCCGCGCAAAACGTGACGCTGGAGGAGACCTTGTCACCCGATACCGGTCGGATAGAGACTGGCCAGCCGCTCACCCGCACCCTCACGCTCAGGGCGCAAGGGGCCACCGTGGGGGTGCTGCCGGAACTCGGCCTGGCGGGACTGCCGGAGGACATCCGGCGCTATCCCGATCAGCCGGCCCTCGACGAGCAGCGGCAAGGCACGGGGCTCCTCAGCACCCGCCAGGAGAAGACGGCCCTGGTCCCCGACAGACCGGGCCGCTACCTCCTTCCCGCCATCGAGGTGCCGTGGTGGAACACCGCGGCCGAAAGAATGGAAGTGGCCCGTCTTCCCGAACGCGAGATCGAAGTCGCCGCAGGTGCTGCAGCGCCGATCCAGCCGGTCCCGGAACCGACGCCTGCATCCGCACAGGAGACGGCAGGTACCCCGCCCGTCAAGGGCGGCGAACCAGAAAGCGGCCGAGCGGACTCGCCGATCTGGTTCTGGCTCTGCCTCTTCCTCGCCGGAGGATGGCTGATCACCGCCGGCCTGTGGTGGCGAACGGCCCGGTGGAGCCAGGAGAAAACCGTCATGAAGCCATCGGAATCCCCGCAGCTTTCCGGTTCACGGCTCATGCGCGAACTGAAGGAGGCCTGTGCCGCCAACGATCCAGGCCGTGCCCGCCGGGCCCTGCTCGACTGGGCCGCGCAGCGCTGGCCCGACTGTGACGCTTCGCTGGAAGGGATTGCCGGACACTCCCAAGGCGAGCTCAAGCACGCCGTCCAAGCACTCGGCCGGGCGCTTTATGGATATCCCCGGACGGAATGGAACGGTGCGGCCTTGTGGGCCGCGATCGTCACCACCGATCTCGGCAAAGCCAGAGCGGAGAACCGCGGTCCGGTCGCGCTCGCCCCCCTGCATCCGCCGGCCCAGGCCAGTCCTCAGAGCGGCGCGCGGCGGCCGAATGCCCTGTCAATGACCCAGTAGAGCGCATGGGTCAGCAGGAAGCCCAACATAAAGCCGCCGATGAAAAACTCGGAAGCATGGTGACCGAAATGCCCTCCGAGCAGTTTGCCCACCAGGAAACCGGCGAGCAAGGCCAGCCCCACGCGGAGGCGATGAAAAATATCCCGTGTGGTCATGACGATTGATCATCTCCGATGGTGAAAGACCTGCCCGTCGTATTGGGCGGCAGGCGTGCCTTTATAGGATAATAATCGCTTTTTCACCATTCTCCCTTTGTCCGGCTCCCCGTTCATGAAAAAGCGTCTGGAAACCCTGCTCCGTAGTGCGCTGGAGCGACTCAAAACAGCCGGCGACCTCCCCGCCGACCAGGAAGTACCTCTTCAGATCGAACGCACCCGTGATCCGGCGCACGGCGATTTCGCGGCCAACACCGCCATGCTGTTGGCCAAATCCGCCCGTTGCGACCCGCGGCGGCTGGCGGAAAAAATCCGCGCCGCACTGCCCGAGGACCCGGCGGTCATCCGCACCGAAATCGCGGGCCCCGGCTTCATCAACTTCTTCCTGGATGCGATCGCCCAGCACCGGGTCATCGCCGATATACACGGTCAGGGTCCCGGCTTCGGCCGCAGCAGCATCGGTGCGGGACAGCGGGTGCAGGTCGAATTCGTGTCCGCCAATCCCACCGGCCCCCTCCACGTCGGCCATGGCCGCGGCGCCGCCTATGGCGCCGTCGTCGCCGACCTGCTCGAAGCGGCGGGTTTCGACGTCCACCGGGAATACTACGTCAACGACGCCGGCCGGCAGATGGACATCCTGGCCGCCAGCGTCTGGCTGCGTTACCTGGAAAACTGCGGGGAAGTGCTGCCTTTTCCGGCCAACGGTTACCGCGGCGAATACGTCCGCGACATCGCCTCCGATCTTTACCGTACCCAGGGCGAGCGTTACCGGACGTCCGCCGACGAAGTCCTCTTGGGACTGCCGCCGGACGAGCCCCAGGGGGGAGATAAGGAGGAATATATCGACGCCGTGGTGAGCAAGTCGAAAAACCTCCTCGGCCCCGAGCGTTACTGCGAGGTGTTCAACGCCGGCCTGGACAGCATCCTCGACGACATCCGCGACGATCTGGGCGAATTCGGCACCCATTACCAGGAATGGTTCTCAGAACAGAGTCTCACCGAAACCGGAGCCGTGGAACGTGCCCTGGAAAGACTCAAGTCCTCGGGCTACGTCTATGAGAAGGACGGGGCGCAGTGGTTCGCTTCCACCCGGCTGGGCGACGAAAAGGACCGGGTCTTGGTGCGAGAGAACGGCCAGACCACTTATTTCGCCTCCGACGTCGCCTATCACCTGAACAAGCTGGAACGCGGCTTCGACCGTATCGTCAACGTCTGGGGTGCCGACCATCACGGCTACATCCCCCGCGTCAAGGCCGCCATCCAGGCACTGGGGGGCGATGCCAGCAAACTGGAGGTGCTGCTGGTACAGTTCGCCGTGCTGTACCGGGGTACGGAGCGGGTGCAGATGTCCACCCGCTCCGGGGAGTTCGTGACCCTCCGCCAGCTCCGCAACGAGGTCGGCAAGGATGCGGCACGCTTCTTCTATGTGATGCGCAAATCCGACCAGCACATGGACTTCGATCTCAAGCTGGCCACCTCGCGAACCAACGAAAATCCCGTCTACTACGTGCAGTATGCCCATGCCCGGGTATGCAGCGTGTTCCGCCAGCTCGACGAGAAAGGCTGGGCACGGGATCTGGGGCGCGGGATGCGTCGTCTGGAAAGACTCTGCGAACCGCATGAGCTCACGCTGGTGGCCAGCCTCTCGCGCTACCCGGAAGTCGTGGAGCAGGCGGCGCTGCAATACGCCCCGCATCACCTGGTGCACTATCTGCGCGACCTCGCCGCGGAATTCCACGGCTACTATAATAGCTGTCAGTTCCTGGTCGAGGACGGCGACCTGCGAGATGCCCGTCTGAATCTGATCGATGCCGTACGGCAGGTCATCGCCAACGGTCTCGGCTTGCTGGGCGTGTCCGCTCCCGAAACCATGTAGCAATGCCTAAGGATTACAAACACAGGGTTCCCGGTTACCGCCAGGCACGGCGCCGAGGCAAGCGGGGCTGGCTGGCGGCGGGCATCGTCGTGGTATGCCTCGCGGCCGGAGCCGGAACCTATGTCATCCTTTCCCGACAGGCCGAAACAGCCACGGTGAACCCTACGCCGGAAGCTCCCCCCCAGCCGGCGCCGGCGGTTCCCACAGGAACCGGGACCGAAGCCAGGCGTTTGGAAACGCCTGCCCCCACGGCCGTCAAGAAAGCCGCTCCCCCCCGCTTTACCTTCTACAAGATATTGTCGGAAAAGGAAGAAATCATCCCGGAAGCGGAAATCCGGACCATCAAGCGCGAGGAGGAACAGGGCAGGTCGCCGCCGGGTGGCGGCTACATCGTCCAGGCGGGATCCTACCGCTCGCGGCCCGATGCCGAAAAAATGCGTGCCGAACTGGCCAAGCTCAAGGTCAAAGCCCGGCTGGAGAGAGTCAAAATAGAAAACGTCGAATGGTTCCGCGTGAAGATCGGACCCTATGAGAATCTGGCCGAAGCCGACCGCCTGCGCACGATCCTCAAAAAGAACGGGATCGACAGCGTGGTACAGAAAATGACACCCCGCCAGTCCCCCGCCCCCGCCGCGAAACATTGAACGGCTTCAGGCGACCAGTCGGTAACACGGCTCGTATTTCGTCCCCGGCAGCTTCATTCTCTTCTGCGCCACGAACGTCGCGAGCAATTCGTCCAGGGGATCGAGGATCGAACGGTCGCCGCGGATCTCGAACGGCCCTTCCTGCTCGATCCGGCGGATGCCGTCGGCCTTGACGTTCCCCGCGACGATCCCGGAGAAAGCCCGCCGCAGATTCGCCGCCAGCGCATGAGGAGGCTGGTTCCGGTGCAGGGCGAGGCCGGCCATGTTTTCGTGGCTCGGCACGAAAGGCGTCTGAAACGCCGGTTCGAGGTGAAGCAGCCAGTTATAGTAATAGGCGTCGTCATGGTGGCGCCGGAACTGCCGCACCAGATCGATGCCTTCTTTCATCCGTCGGGCGACCTGCGCAGGGTCGCCGATCACGATCTGGTAGCGCTTCCGTGCTTCCTGCCCCAGAGTCGCGCCGATGAAGCGGTCGATCTGCTCGAAATAGCCAGCGCTGTGGCGGGGGCCGGTGAAGACCAGGGGAAACGGCAGGTATTTGTTTTCCGGATGCAGCAGGATACCGAGCAGGTGCAAAACCTCCTCCGCCGTACCCACACCGCCAGGAAACACGACGATGCCATGGCCCGTCCGCACGAAGGCCTCCAGGCGCTTTTCGATGTCAGGCATGATGACCAGTTCGTTGACGATCGGATTGGGCGGCTCGGCGGCAATGATGCCGGGCTCACTGATACCGACATAGCGCGGGCTCCGGATACGCTGCTTGGCATGGGCGATGGTGGCACCCTTCATGGGCCCTTTCATCGCACCCGGTCCGCAACCGGTGCACACGTCCAGTCCCCTCAGACCCAGTTCGTGGCCGACTTCCTTGGTGTACTCGTACTCGCCGCGGTCGATGGAATGACCACCCCAGCACACCACCATGTTCGGCGGCACATCGGGGATTAGGCAATTGGCGTTGCGGAGGATGTGGAACACTGCATCGGTGATGTGCCGCGATTGGGACAGGTCGAATTTGGGATCACCGACGATCTCGAAGCGGGTATAGACGATGTCCCGCAACACCGAGAACAGGTGCTCGCGTATCCCACGGATCATTTCACCGTCCACGAAAGCGCTCGGCGGGGGGTCGATGAGTTCCAGGCGCACGCCGCGCGCCGTGGGGAGAACTCGGATGTCGAAGTTGCGGTACTTATCGAACACCGCCCTGCTGTCATCGACCTGGCCGCCGCAGTTCAACACCGCGAGCGAACAATTGCGGAACAGTTCGTGAAGAGCGCTCTCGCTGCTGTCGAGCAACTTCCCAACTTCGAGTTTGGAAAGGACTTCGAGACTGCCTTCCGGGCTGACCTGGACATTCATGGCTGACATGGGTTCAGGGGGCGGATAACCTGTGGATAACTTTGTGGGAAAAATGCGGGATATGCCCGAATAGCTCCGTCAACTGCCACGGCATCGCCGTCCCTCGTCTCGAGATTCTCATAAAATGACTTTTAATACAAATATTTGCCGACACGGCTTCGGCATGGGACAAAGACCTTCAACAAAACGGGGCGATCCGTACGATTGTGCACAACTCGCAGCAGAATGCCCTGTCAGCGTGCATTCCAGTCACACAAAGAACGCCATGCGGGATGGCTGTGAATGAGCCCCAGCGCCTGTTCGAGCAGACTCCTGCCCGGCTCGCGCCGATGCCAAGTGGATGCGCCGGATGGGTGCGGCAGCGGAATCAGATCCGCTCTTACCCCTCCGAGTTCGACACGGTGCCGCTTCCCCACAACGTCGCCGAGCTGCCCGAACGTCAGAAACCGGCTCGCCGCGAGCTTTCCCACCGGAATGATCAGCGCCGGCCTGAGCAGATCGAGTTCGGTATGCAGCCAGACCGAACACCGCTCGATCTCCTGCGGAGCCGGGACACGGTCTCCGCCCTTGGGGTTCTTGCCGGGAAAACAGCGACATACCGCAGCCATGTAGACCCGCTCCCGGAACGTTTCCTCGTCCAGGCCGATGTTCGCGAACCAGCGGAACATCGTCCTGCCCGCCGTCCAGGCGAACGGCCTGCCCAGCGCGCCCTCTTTTGCGCCCGGCGCCTGCCCCACCAGGTACACCGGCGAGACGACCGGCTGACCCACGACCACCGGCGGCACCATGTCCGGGCAACGGCTGCACCGCCGTAACTCGGCTTGATGGCGCTCTATCGCTTCCGTGACGTCAGTCAATGGCTTTCGCCCCGGCTCCAGGCAAGGGTGTGCAGCCGCATCAAGGTATCCGGATCGGAAACGAGGCTGCGCTTCTCTGCGCTGGAAAGCGTTTCCGGGCCTTCCTCGACCAACTGATACATCAGTGCATGCCGTTGGTGGCGCAGACGCTTCTTCGGAAGCCGCTGAGGAAGCAATGCCGCATGCAATGCACAGGCGGCGGGATCGACGATCTTGCCGTAGCTGCTTTCTTCCACGCCGGAGTCGCGCTCGAGATTCCGATGTAAGAGTTCGATCACCCGGGGAGCCCGGGATTCCTCCGGCGTCAAAAACAGCCCAAGCCGGCGGGCGAGGAGACCCAACCCGGCGCTGCTGGAAATCATGGAGGTCGGTATGGCGAAAACGAGGCCAGCGAGGACCGGGGTGAACCACCAGAAAAAGCTGGGCACATAGTAATAGCTGAGGGCACCGGCGACGATGCCGACCAACGTCTGTCCACCGTGGGCCAGAAACGCCTCCTTGAAGCTCAAGCCATGCGCATCGCGTTGCTGGGGCGGCCAGCCCACACTCTTCCTCGCCAGAATGGAGATGACGAATTTGCTCTGGTAAAGCATCAGCACCGGCGCGGTGAAAATCGAGAACACGCTCTCGAAAAGCACGCTGAGCGTCACCCGGAAAACGCCCCCGAACGCCTTCAGCTTGCGGCGGTTGCGGGTAAAAAGCAGAACGAGGCTCCACAGTTTGGGCAAAAACAGCATGGCCAGGGTGACCAGGAGGACCGTCGTCATCTCGACGGCGTAGGACTCCGGCCAGACCGGGAAGATGTTGTCACCGAAAAAGTACACCGGCAGAGTCTGGCTTTGGATATAGGCCTCGAAACCGGTGATGAGCAGGAACAGCAGCCACAAGGGGGACGAGAGGTAGGACATGATACCCATCACCAAATGCAACCGGCTGATGCCGGAGAGTCCGCGGGCGAACACCATGCGGACGTGCTGAAGATTGCCTTGGCACCAGCGCCGGTCCCGCTTGGCGTAATCGATGAGGGTGGGCGGCAGTTCTTCATAGCTGCCGGCAAGCTCGTAGGCCAGCCAGACTTCCCAGCCCGCCTCCCGCAGCAGGGCAGCCTCGACGAAGTCGTGGCTGAGGATTTCGCCACCGAAGGGCTCGCGGCCCGGCAGCCTGGGCAGGCCGCAATGTTTCACGAACGGCTGCATGCGGATGATGGCATTGTGGCCCCAGTAATTGCTGTCGGCGAGCTGCCAGTACGACGACCCGGCGGTGAAGATGTCTGAATACAGACTGCTGGCGAACTGCAGGATCCGAGCGAACAGCGACTTCTGATTGACCGGGAGCGGTGGAGACTGGATCAGCGCGACGTTGGGATGCGCCTCCATCAGATCCACCATGCGCACCAGCGTCTCGCCACTCATCAGACTGTCGGCATCGAGCACGACCATGTAACGATAGCGGTTGCCCCAGCGATGGCAGAACTCCTCGATGTTGCCGCTCTTGCGGGCGATGTTCTTTTCCCGGTTGCGGTAGAAAATGCGCCCGTGCCCGTCGAACTCCTCGCACAGCCGGTACCAGCGAGTCTCCTCCTGAATCCAGATCTCCGGGTCGCGGGTATCGCTCAGGATGAACAGTTCGAAACCCTCGGAACGCCCGGTTTCCAGCAGGGATTGCCAGATCGCCGCCAGGCCGGAAAACACCCGCTGTGGATCTTCGTTGTAGATCGGCATGACGATGGCCGTCCGCAGCGGCGTCGCCTCCGGCTCCGGCGACGCCGTCGGCGGCAAACGGCCGATCGACTGGCCGTCGCCGCCGAACAGCAGGACCAGAAAACCGATCGTCGCAGTCCAGAACGACGTGCTGATCCACAGGATAAGCAGTGTATAGAGCAGCAGCAGCACGAGTTCCTGCGGCGTCAGGCCGTTCTGCTGGAAGGCACTGGTGATCATGAACATGGCGGCGAAGGTGGTCAGCGTCACCAGGGTCAGGAACACGGTTCGACGGAACAGCCTGGGCCGGCGGGGCATCGGCGAATGAACGGCCATGCGGGTCCTGATGAATCAGACGGATTTGAAGAGAAAGAAGCGAAGCTTCTGCGGCTGCATCGACGCGGGCGCCTCGGGCGGCTGAGCCTGGGGAAGGTGTCTGGACAGACGCGAGGCCAGCGCCGGATTGGCCGAGGCAGTCAGGTAGACCTCGTCGGCAGTGACCCCCGCATCGGCCAGCAGCAACGCGGCGCGCGCAGCCGCGATCAACGCCGGCTCGCGACCGGCATTCACGCCCAGCGCCCGCGCCAGCGCCTGATCCAGGCGCCGCTGGGCTTCCTCGATGGCGCGCCGCGACAGCTCGGCCGGGTCGTGTCGGGAGACGCGCCGGCGAGCCCGTTCCACGCATTCCGCCGCCAGCCTTTCGATGAGGGCTGGATCCTGGAACCGAAGGCGCCGTAGATAAGATCTGACTGTTTCCCCGGTCTCGCAAGCACCGTGCGCGGTGGTATCGGCTGCCATGGCCGCAGAAACGGCCGCCGGCTCGGCACTCATTGAGCACTCCATTGATACAGCCAGGTCTCGGTGAGCACGTCCTTGCCTGCACGCAGCACCGCACGCAACTCGACGGGATCCTTATCCTTCTCAGGCTCCAGCTCGAAGCTCAGGCGCCAGGCCCCGGTCTCGGTGTTCTTGTGGACCACCGTGTCGCGGATCGAGCCCGAAGAGGTGCCAACGTCCGCTTCGATCTTCGCGTCCTCGCCGTACAGTCTCAGGGTTTCGCTGGCGAAATCGACCACGAACTTGCGTCTGCCGGCTTCCTGGGCATTGGTGCCACCCGCACCGATCCGGGTCGCCTGGACCTTGCCGGAACGTGGCGCCATCAGCTCGTCGGAAGTGAAATGCAGCCGGTACGAGAAGCTCATCTCCTTGCCCGCATCGACCGGCTGATCCGGCACCCAGAACGCGACGATGTTGTCGTACTTCTCCGCATCGCTCGGAATCTCGATGAGATAAATCGCACCGGGACCCCAATCACCCACGGCTTCGACCCAGGACGTCGGCCGGCGATGATAATTCGCCTCCAGATCCTGATAATGGTCGAAGCCGCGGTCGCGCTGGAGCAAGCCAAACCCGTTGAACTTCTCGTCCCGGAACACGCTGATCCGCAGATGGCGAGGATTGTTCAGGGGACGCCAGATCCACTCGCCGTTGCTGCGAGAGATAAGCAAGCCGTCCGAGTCATGGACTTCAGGGCGGAAGTCGTCCGCGAAACGGTCGGTGTTCTCGCCATGGAAGAACATGCTGGTCAGCGGCGCTATCCCCAGACGCTCGACCTTGCGGCGGAAATAGAGATGATGGGTCACGTCCAAGGCGGTATCCAGGCCCGGTCGCAGCACGAAGCGATAGGCACCGGTGACACTGGGGCTGTCCATGAGCGCGTGGATGACCAGCTCAGACCCACCCGGGGCCGGTTTTTCGATCCAGAACTCCCGGAAGACCGGAAACTCTTCCGCCTTGGTGAGCCCGGTATCGACCGCCAGCCCCCGGGCCGAAAGGCCGTACGTCTGGCCCAGACCCACGGCGCGGAAATAGCTGGCGCCCAGGAAGACGGCGGCTTCATCGAAAACGTCGTTGCGGCGCAAGGGGTAATGGAAGCGGACACCGGCAAACCCGAGGTCGGCATCGAGCGGGCCCGGCAGCGGGTTCTTGCCGAAGTCGAACAATTCCGGCGAATAAGCCAGGCGTGTCGCTTCGCCGTTGCTGACCACGTTGATCATGACCCGGTCCTTGAACATGAATCCCCGATGGAACAGCTGGATCTGGAAGGGCAGCCCCTCGTCGCGCCACAGCGCCTTTTCAGCCTTGAAGCGGATATCGCGGTACTGATCGTAGTCCAGTTTGCCGAGGAATTCCGGCACACCGCCGTCGTCACGGACATAGGGTTGGGCTGCCAGGGCACGGGCGCGCCGTTCAACCACATCGAAACCAAAAGGCCTGTCTTCCTCTGTGGCCGGAGGCAGGGGGGTGGAACTCGGGAGCGGTACCGGTGCGGGCTGTCTCGCCGGGCCTGCGTGCGCCAAACCGCCGGCCCATGCCAGGCACAGATACAGGAGCATCCCGGTGCGTCTGTTCAATGGAATCGTTCTCGCCAAGAGAGTTGCAAAAAAACCAATCGAGTGCCGGCACGCCGCCGGGCGGGGAGATCTACGGATGGAGCGACGCCCCTCAGGACGCCCGGCGCATCATCACCAGCGGCATCACAAAAATGCTCACGCGTTGGCACATCGTGCCGTTCATAGTATACAACGGGGTGTCCATTACCTGAACTTGAACCCCTGCCATCCACACGCACGAGAGAGAGGCTTGTGAAAGAGCTGCTATTGATCCGGCATGCGAAATCCGCCTGGGACGACGCATCGCTCAGCGACCGCGACCGGCCGCTCAACAAGCGCGGCAAGCGCGATGCCCCCTTCATGGGGAGTCTGTTGCGGTTCAGAGGCATGGAACCCGATTGCATGGTGTCCAGCCCCGCGCGGCGGGCGCGGAAAACCGCCCACCTCATTGCCAGCAAAGTCGGCTACGACAAAGACTCCATCGTCATCGCGGAAGAACTCTATCTCGGCGGGACGAGGGCCATCGTGGAATTGGTGCGGGCGCTGGACGACAAGAACGGGCGGGTGTACGTGATCGGCCACAATCCCGACCTGTCGGAAGCCGCTTCCTGCCTTATCGGCGAAAGTCTGGGACAGATACCCACCTGCGGCATCGTGGCGATCGAATTCCCGCTCGACAGTTGGGCGCATGTCATGGAAGGCGCCGGCCGGCTGAAATTCTTGGACTACCCGAAGAAACACCTGTCACCCTGAAGGCCCGGGTTTGTCATGGCGGCTCGCCGAGGTCGCCCGTCGACGGGATCCGCAACAGGATCTTCACTCGCGCATCGGCCTGGGCTTGCCGCACATAGCCGATGGCCGCCGGCGTGGCAGCGACGAACCGGAGCACGGCCTCCTCGGACGAGAGCACCTCAGGCGGATTGATGCCCTGGAAATACTGCTCGTTCCAATATTCCTCCATGTCCTCGGGCAGGGCGTCGAACACGGCGAGCGAGAAGAGCCGGCGCAGAGGATGCGCGGGAGGTAGGTTCACCGGAATCCAGCGGTCGCCATACGCGTTCACCATGCTCTTGCGCTTGAAGATGAGCTTGACCGTGTCGAGGGACAGCTTGTCCAGACGGCTTCCGGCTGCGGCGACCACGGCTATGGATTCCCCCGCCCAGGGAAACGCCTGCCAGGATGCGAGAACAAGGATGAGGAGCAACCGGCACACGGCGATCAAAACAACACCGCAAACGACCCGTACAGACCGTCCGGAGCCGAAATTTCGTTATGGCTGCCGATCCGGTACTCCACCTTCCAAACCAACGGTGGGACGGGTCGGAATGCCAGTCCGAACACGCCCAGCTGCCCGGCTGGCTGCTGTACCTGATCGAAATACTCGTAGCGCCCGATGGCGTACCAATGGCTTACCAACGGTGCCACCCCCTGCACAAAGCCCTGGTACAGACCTTGGAGCCCGCCGTTCCGGTATACCCACTCGGTGTTGAGTTCGAACCGGCGGTAAAACCAGGCCCCTTCGACGCCGACGAGGTTGAAGCGGTGGCTGGGATCGTCATGCAATTGGTAATTGACATAGGACAGCCCCAGCTCCAGGTTGTCCGCCAACGAATAAAGCCAGTGGGAACCCAGAGCATTGTCGAACGGATCAGCCGAGCGATACGGATCGAGGTCTTCCGTCAGGTCGGCATAAAAGGCATAGTCCATGTGCCGATCCAACACGGGGAAACCGCCGTGCAGCATCAGGCCGGTGGCATGCTTGGAGAACAGATCGTAGGTCGCGACCGGCCGTGTCGTGGTCCAGGTCAGGGGGCTGGCGTGGAGCAGGTTCCAGCGGCCAACGGGGGTCAGAAACTTGCCGAAACGTAACGAGAACAAATCGTCGAACAGCCGGTCGATGTACAGACGTTCGAGTTCGAAATGCGCGTTGCGGGTACTGAAACCCTGGTTCCCCCCCGCGGTCAGCGCTTCGCCCACTTCGGTTTCCGAAAAGAAGCGCCAGTGCGCGTGGTCGGTCCAGGTCGTGAAAAGGCTGAGATCGCTGACGCTGAATTCCCATGGGCCGGGACTCGGCGCTCCCGCTTCGACGCTGGCATAACCGCCGAAGCGGATGCCGGTATCCCCTACGGCCAAACCCCGCCCCAGCTGATAGCTGGAGCCATCGCCGCCTGGTTCGGCCCGCGCGGCGGACAGGACAAGAACCGAGAGGAAAAAGAGACGGAGTCGGGCGAGCAAAAGCTTGGCCGTCGGCGACAGGATGGTGAAAAATTCGGCCTGCGAAAGCAGGCTCCACAGGAACCACGAATGTTACATTAACTTCGCGAACCGGACTCTCCTTCCCGTCTCATGACCATCTCCCGGCTGCTGCTGATCGCCTTCCTGTCGCTGACTTTCCTGGCGTTGGCCCTGTTGGCGAGCCTTTCGTTCTTCGCCTCACGCGAAGCGCTGGCGGAGGAAATCGGCCGCAACCTCGCCAAGGACGCCACGCTGTTGATGGAACAGGTCGACATGCAGTTGTTCGAGCGCCTGCAGAACATCCATTCCTGGAGCCGGCTCGACGTTATGCAGGACGCCAGAGTGGGCGATGTGGACAAACGGCTCGCCCGCTTCCTCACGGACATCCGCCAAGGCTATGGCGAGGTCTACAGCGAGCTCTTCTTCGCCGACGGGACCGGCCGTGTCGTCGCCTCCAGCACCACCGCCGCCATCGGCCGAACCCAAGCGCTCCAGGCACCTTGGGTCGGCGCCAAGCTGCCCAATGGCGAAGTCTTCCTGCAACCGTTGGATCTGCAAGCGCCCTACAGCCAGGCCTCCCTCCTGATCCACACCCCGGTTTACAGCCGTTACGACGGACGCGAAATCGGCGGTCTGTACGGCGCATTCGACCTGTGGCAGATTTTCCGCCTGTTCGACCAGGCCGAACATTCCGTTTCGGGCAACCGGTACGTCGCCCTCATAGACCAGGAAGGACGTCTGGTTGCCGGTTCGGCGTCGTTGCGCGATCGTGGACTCCTGCTGGCAAAAGCATTGTCGGACTGGCGCCCCGACGGCATGGCGACGTTCACCCGGAACGGCGTGCCGCTGCTGAAGGGGGAGGTCTTGATCGGACATGCCGCTTCCCGCGGCTATCAGGGTTATCCTGGCCTCGGCTGGTCGGTCCTGGTATTCCAGCCGACCGAGCAGGCCTTTCGCTCGGTGAGGGCACTGCTCTGGCTGTTCAGCCTGGTTTTCCTCGTCACCGGGCTACTCGCCGGCGTCGCCGCGCTGGCGGTCGCCGGCAGGATCGCCCGCCCCCTGGTCCGGCTGACGGCCTGGACCCGAGATTTCGTGCGTCACGAAAACGCCGTCGGCCCTCACATCGCCGGCACCCGTGAAGTGAGGGAACTGGGAACGGCATTCGGACAGATGCTCGAGAATCTGCAACAATCCCGCCAGCAAGTCATCCACGCCGCAAAGCTGGCGATGGTCGGCGAAATGGCCGCGATCATGGCGCACGAGGTACGTACTCCTCTGGGAATCCTGCACACCTCGGCGCAGATGCTGCAGCGCGAACCGCTACTGAGCGCCGAAGGGCTTGAACTGACCCGCTTCATGCTCGACGAGTCGGCGCGGCTCGAGCGGCTGATCTCCACCCTGCTGGAATGCGCTCGCCCCCGCCCGCCGAGAATGCGGTCGTGCGATGTGCACGCCATCGTGCGGCGCGTCGCCGATTTGCTGGCGACCCAGGCGCGGAAAAAGAACATCCGCCTCGGCTGCTCGCTGAAAGCGGAAAATTCGACGACGGCATGCGACGAGGAGCTGCTGATGCAAGTGTTCCTTAACCTTGTCATGAACGCCATCCAGATCACCCCTTCCGGGGGACGTGTGGAAGTCCGCTCGAGCTCGGATCGGGAGACACTGTCGGTGGAAGTCGACGACGATGGTCCCGGAATCCCCGAGCAAAACCGCCCGAAAGTGTTCGATCCGTTCTTCACCACTCGCGAAGGCGGCATCGGCTTGGGGCTCACCGTCACCCGCCAGATCGTCGACGCCCATCACGGCCGCATCGTCGCGGAAGCCTCCGAGTGGGGCGGAGCGCGCTTCAAGGTCAGCCTGCCACTGAAGGAGGAAACCACGTCATGACCAGACCCTGCATCCTGGTAGTGGACGACGAACCCAACGGCCGTCGGATGCTGGAAATACTGCTGTCCCGGCTGGGCTGCGATGTGTTGTCGGCGGGCGATGGAAAATCGGCCCTGAAGCAAATCGGCGAAAGCGCCATTGATCTGATCATCACCGACATCAACATGCCGGAACTGGACGGGTTGAGCCTGCTCGCGGCGCTGAAAACCATGGGCATCGCGACCCCGGTCATCCTGGTGACAGCCTATGGCACCGACGAAAGCGCGCTCACTGCCCTGAATCAGGGCGCATTCGACTACCTGGTGCGCCCGCTCTGCCTGGACCGGGTGGAATCGGTCATACGCAAAGCGCTGGAACGGCATTGAGACGGCCGTCAGCCGAGCAGGGCGATGCGCATGGACAGATCGATCGCGCGGAGGTGTTTGGTCAATCCGCCTACCGAAATGAAATCCACCCCGGTTTCCGCCACGGCACGAATACTGTCGAGATCGATGCTGCCGGACACTTCCAGTTCCGCACGCCCTGCGGCGACGGCTACCGCCTTGCTCAAGGCATCCCGTTCGAAGTCATCCAGCATGATCCGGTCGGCACCGGCGGCCAAGGCCTGTTCGAGTTCCGGGAAGTTTTCCACCTCGACCTCGACGAGGACACCCGGATGCAGTCGTCGCGCCGTTGCCACCGCCTCACCGATGGAGCCGGCGGCGGCGATGTGATTTTCCTTGATGAGCACGGCGTCGTAGAGACCGGCGCGGTGATTGTGGCAGCCTCCGCACCGCACGGCGTATTTCTGGGCCAGACGCAGGCCGGGAAGGGTTTTCCGGGTGTCCAGGACTTTCACGCCGGTGCCGGCGACGGCCTGGGCGTACCGGCGGGCGATGGTCGCGGTCCCGGACAAGGTCTGTAGCAGGTTGAGCGCCGTGCGCTCGCCGCTGAGCAACGCCCTGGCGTTTCCTTCGACTTCACACACGCGGTCAGCGGCGGAAACTTCCGCGCCTTCCTCGGCCAACCAGATTACCCTGACGGCAGGATCGAGCCGCCGGAAAACGGCCTCGAACCATGCCTGCCCGCACAAGACCATGGACTCCCGGGTAACGACCTCGGCCCGGGCGGAAACCGACGCTGGAACGACGTCGGCCGTCAGATCGCCGGCGCCTAGATCTTCGGCGATGTAGCGATCGATGTCGTCGAGGTTCAACTCGACCGGGGTCTGGCTCATCGGCCTATCCGTGCGACTTCCTGGCCCCCTTCTCCTTAGCGGAGTTAGCGGATTTGGCTTTGCTGGCCGACTTGCTTTCCCTGCTTCCGGGTTTCTTTCCGTTCTTGGCTGCCGCGGGCTCCGCCAAGGCCACGATTCCTTTCAATTTCTCCAACTCGATGGTCCGTTCGGCGGATGGCATCGGGATCAGACCGTCGGCGATGAGATAGCCTTCGTCACCCCAGGCCCTATCGCTGGTGAATTCCTTGAGATAGGCCTCCATGCCCGGTGCCAGGCCCAAATGCGCCTGTTTGACATACATGTAAAGGGGCCGACCCACCGGATAGCGCTGTGATTTGACGGATTCGTAGGTCGGCTCGATGCCTTCGATGGGAGCCGCGACCAGTTCGGACCGGTGCTTGGCAAGGACGCCGAAATCGATGATGCCTAGGCCATGGCCGCTTGCTATATGATCAATGATGCTGCTTTCCGGCTCACTCTCGTAAACACCGTCCTCGCGGATGGACTGGCAGAGTTTTTTGAACCTGGCCTCGTTGGCCAGCATCATCTGTTTCATCGCCGGAAAGCCCGCGCAGCCCGCTTCGAGCACGTCCTCGGCGAAAGTGTCACGGGTTCCGGAACTCAAGGGCGGTCCCCACACTACGATGGGCAGATCCGGCAAGGCGGGGTTGACTTCGCTCCATTTCCTGTAGGGGTTCGGTATCAGCCGGTCGCAGGACCCACTGCACTTGGGGTCCGGGACCATTTTGGCCAAGGCCAGGTACAGGTCGCGGTTGGTCAAGTTCCAAGGCCCGTCTTTACGTGACTGCGCGATGACGATGCCGTCATAGCCGATCTTCAATTCGGTGATTTCGTTCACGCCGTTGAGCCCGCATTCCTCGCGCTCGACCTTCTTCATCATTCGGGAGGCAAGCACGATGTCGGGATAGTTCCGACCCGTCCCTTCGCAGAACAGCTTGATGCCGCCGCCGGTGCCGGTGGACTCGACTTTCGGCTTGCGGATCTTGCCCGATGCCGACACATGATCCGCCACGGCGCTGGCCAGGGGGAAAATCGTCGACGAGCCCGCGATCAAGAGATAAGGGCGTCCGAATTCCGCTTGCGCCGTTGCGGCATGGAAAAACAGGACTGAAGCGGCGGCGTACGCCGGGAATCTTTTTAGCACCTGATATCCTCGTGAATGGGTTGGATCAACAGCAGTGGCGTCTACCCGAACGTCGGGTATCCGACGGGGCGGATTGTACTACTGCCTCGGCGCGCGCCAAAAAAGCAAACCCGCCGGAAGGCGGGTTTGCGGGTCGGGCTGGGCGGTACGGAAGGCCGGCCGAAGCCAGCCGCCGGTCAGTCACCCATCCAGATCAGTTCCACGCGGCGGTTCTTTTCACGATCCGCTTCGCTATGCTCGGGAACCAGCGGATATTCCTCGCCATAGCCCTTCGGATAGAGCTGGTTGGTCACGCCCTTGGCCTTCAGGTAGTCGGCCACCGAATGCGCACGGCGAATCGACAGGCGCATGTTGTACTCGTTGGTACCCTCGGTGCTGGTATGGCCGGCGACTTCGATGTCGCGCTTTTCGGGGAAAAGGATCAGGTTTTCCGCCGTCTCGTCGAGGATACGCTTGGCGCTGTCGGTCAGCTCGGCCGAGTCGTACTTGAAGTTGACGCCATGCAGCTCGATGCGGATCAAGCAGCCATCGCTGTCGACCTTCGCGCCCTTCATCGTGCCGGGGCATTTGTCGAGGCAGTCGTTCACACCGTCGCCATCGGAATCGCGCGATTCGCAGGTGTCCTGCGCAACCGGTGCGGCGGCCACTGCTGCATGGGGCTTCTCGCCGAACGGAACCATGAAGCCGATGTTCAGTATCAAACCGTGCTGGTCTCCAGGACCATTGTTGTCCGCCAGCACGTTGGCACGGTAACGAAGGTCACCGCGGAGCAGGAAGTTGTCGCTCAGCTCGTAGTTTGCACCGAGCCCGGCTTCCCCCAGGAAACGGGTCGATCGATTATTTCCGTTGTAGCCCCAGGTCGAACCACCGGCGGCAACGACCGCATACGGCTGGAACGCATCCCTAGAAAAGTAATACTGCACATCGACCACGCCGCCGTACATGTCCGCGTTACGGTTCTCCGGCCCACCTACATTGGTGGTGTTGCCTTCGTAATGATTCCACAACGGACGTACTTCGACATTGAAGTATTCATTGATAATCTTGCCGATGCCAAGACCTGCGCCCCAGGCTTGCTGAAGAATGCCCGGACTACGACCCGTATAGGTGTACTCCGCGACCGGCGCAATGTACCAGCGGTCGTCCATGAAAGTCTCTTCGGCCTGTACCGAAGCGGTCGCTGCGGCCACCATGCCCAGCGCCATCAAAGTGCGTTTAACCATACCCCGTCTCCTTAGCAAAAATGCAACAAATCACGCGTGATAAAACAACAGGTCCAATAGTAAAACAGCCTAACAGACGAGCGCAACCACAATCCCACCCCCTCCATTGAATTTTCTTGACAGGCGGATTCGAGCCCGATCCGGGGGGATTCAGTGCAAATGATAGAAAAAGAAGGACCCGGAAAGGAACTCGCCGGTTACTCTGGGTCTCCCCTGTCCGCGCCGGGCACGACGCGGCTCGACGGGAAAAGACAGGTGAACCGGCTGCCTCGGCCCAGCTCACTGGCGATGAGCAATTCGGCATCATGCCGCGACATGACGTGCTTGACGATGGCGAGTCCCAGGCCGGTGCCCGATTTGTTGCGGCAGCCTTCGATTTCCACCCGATAGAAACGTTCGGTGAGACGGGGAATGTGTTCCTTCGGAATTCCCGGACCGGTATCTTCGACATCCAGCCGGGCGGCTCCGGATTCCTCCTGCGACCAGCGTACCGTCACGGTATCGGACGGTCTGCTGTACTTGATGGCGTTGGAAATCAGATTGGCGAACGCGCTGTGCAGGTCGGTCTCGTTGCCCAGCAGGGAAACCTGCGAATCGAGCTTCAGCCGCACGGGCGTGTGTTCATTCGCCTCCGCCACGTTGGCTTCCTTGCACAGCCGTTCCAGCAGAGCGGGCACCCGAACCACGGCCGCCGGCTTGGGCGGACCCGATTCCAGCCGGGTGAGGGAAAGCAGATTGTCGACCAGACTCTGCATGCGGCCGGTCTGTTCCACCATGCGCTGGACCATCTTTCGGTAGGCCGACGGGGGGAGATCCTGCCCGGCCTCGTTCAGCGTTTCCATGTAACCCTTCAAGACCGTCAACGGCGTGCGCAGCTCATGAGAAACGTTCGCCACGAAATCACTGCGCACCCGCTCCATGAAACGGAGCTGGGTCACGTCCTGGGCGATCAGCAGCCTGGAGTCCTCACCGTAGGGGACGACCCGAACCTCCAGCTGCATCGCCTCGTCCACCGGAGAGGGGATGCAGACGGTCGCGCTGTCCCGGGAATTCTTCAAGTGTTCGGCGAACTTCGGATAGCGCACCAGATTGCCGATGTTCTGACCGAGATCGCTCTTGCGGAGGCCGAGAAGACGGCAGGCCGATTCGTTGAACCAGTCGATTTCGTCCCGCGCACCCAGCACCACCGTGGCGTCCGGCAAGGCGGAAGTCGCCGTCCGGAATTGCTCCAGCATGCGGATGAGCTGCTTCTTACGCCGTTTGTTGCGGCGGCGCAGTTTGTGGATCAGGTAATAGATTTCTTCCCAGATTCCCGTGCCGGCGGGAACACGGCCGCTCCGCCCGCCCCGCATCCAGACATACAGGCGGTTGGCATGGACCAGGTGATGAAGCAGGTACAAGAGCGTGCCGACCCACAGGGCGAAACCGAAGTCCTCAGCGATACGGCCAGCGATGACCGCAACCAGCACCACCCAGAATATCGTGAAGAGCTCGGAGGCCCAGGCCCGGAACATGCGTCAGTCGGGCCGCGTCGAGAAACGATAACCAAATCCGCGGACGGTCTGAATCATGTCTTCCCGGTCGTGTTCCGAAAGTATCTTGCGCAGCCTCCGGATATGGACATCGACCGTGCGTTCCTCGATATAGGCACTGCGGCCCCACACCTGGTCGAGCAGCTGGGCCCGACTGTACACCTTGCTCGGGTGGGTCAGGAAAAACTCCATCAGGCGGTACTCCGTCGGACTGAGGTTCACCGATTCGTCATCGATGCTGAGTCTGTGTTCATCGGTGTCCAGCAGGATACCGCCGATCTCGATGCGCCCGTCCAGCTTGGACTGCCGGTTGCTGCGACGCAGGACCGCACGGATGCGTGCGATCAACTCCCGCGGCGAAAAGGGCTTGGTCACGTAGTCGTCGGCGCCGACGTCGAGCCCCCTGATCTTGTCTTCCTCCTCACCGCGGGCCGTCACCAGGATCAACGGGATGTCGCCATAATTCTCGTCCTTCTTCAGGCGACGCGCCCACTCGACGCCGCTGACGCCGGGCAGCATCCAGTCCAGCAGGATCAGATCGGGTTCCTGTTCGTCCATCCGGTTCAAGGCCTGCTGGACGTCTCCTGCGGTCTGCACGGCGAAATCCGCCTGTTCGAGGACCAGGGTCAGCATCTCCCGGATGGCTTCCTCGTCTTCCACTACCAGCACGTTGATGTCGGACATTCTTCGGATTCCAGCGTTAAAAAACCGCGTCTAATCTAATTACCGAAGATTACCGTCCCGTTACAACTCCGCGTCAGGCCGGGGGACGAAGGCGGCGCGGTCAGTCTCAGCCCATCCGGGAGAATTTCAGCTTTCCGTTCTCGACATCCACCCCGATCACGTCGCCGGCTGCGAAGCGACCGGCGAGTATGTCCAGCGCCAGAGGATTTTCCAGTTCCTGCTGAATGGTCCGCTTCAGCGGCCTCGCCCCATAGACCGGGTCGAATCCGGCCTCGCCGAGCAGGTCCAGCGCAGCGTCCGATACCACCAGGGACAGTTCGCGCGCCTCCAGGCGTTCCTGGAGATGGCGGACCTGCAGCCGGGCGATGGCGCGGATCTGCTCCCGCCCCAGGGGATGGAACACCACCGCCTCGTCGATGCGGTTGATGAACTCCGGCCGGAAATACTGACCCACGATTTCCATGACCTCGGCCTTCATCTCGGCGTAATGCGCCTCCCCCGCCAACTCCTGGATGCGATTGGAGCCCAGGTTGGAGGTCATCACCACCACCGCATTGCGGAAATCCACAGTACGGCCATGGCCATCGGTGAGGCGGCCATCGTCCAGCACCTGCAGCAAGACGTTGAAGACGTCCGGATGGGCCTTTTCGACTTCATCCAGCAGGATCACGGAATAGGGCTTGCGCCGCACGGCCTCGGTGAGGTAACCACCCTCTTCGTACCCGACATAGCCGGGCGGTGCCCCGATCAGGCGGGCGACCGAATGCTTTTCCATGAATTCCGACATGTCGATGCGTACCATCGCCTCGTCGGTGTCGAACAGGAATTCGGCCAGCGCCTTGCACAATTCGGTCTTGCCCACGCCGGTCGGCCCCAGGAACAGGAATGATCCATTCGGCCGGTTGGGATCGGCCAGACCCGCGCGGGACCGGCGTATGGCATTGGCCACTGCGGTAATCGCCTCCTGTTGGCCAACCACCCGCCGGCTCAGGTTCTCCTCCATGTGCAAAAGTTTCTCACGCTCACCCTCGAGCATCTTCGCCACCGGAATTCCGGTCCATTTGGAAACGACCTCGGCGATCTCCTCGTCGGTGACCTTGTTGCGCAGCAGACGGAACTCGCTATCCTCACCGGCTTCGGCCACGGCCAGCCGTTTTTCCAAAGCCGGGATCCGTTCATACTGGATCTGGCCGGCGCGGGTCAGATCGCCGCTGCGCTTGGCGTTGTCCAGGTCGAGCCGGGCCTTTTCCAGTTCCTCCTTGATGCTGGCGGCGCCGGAGAGCCGGGCCTTTTCGCTCTTCCAGATCTCCTCCAGATCGGCGTATTCCTTTTCCAGCTTGCCGATCTCGCCTTCCAGTGCCTCCAGCCGCTTCTTCGATGCCTCGTCGGTCTCTTTCTTCAAAGCTTCGCGTTCGATCCGGAGCTGGATCAGACGGCGGTCGAGCCGGTCCATTTCCTCCGGCTTGGAATCGATCTCCATGCGGATGCGGCTGGCGGCCTCGTCCACCAGGTCGATGGCCTTATCAGGCAACTGGCGGTCGGTGATGTAACGGTGCGACAGCGTGGCGGCGGCCACGATCGCCGGATCGGTGATGGTGACGCCGTGATGGACCTCGTAGCGTTCTTTCAGGCCCCGCAGAATGGCAATGGTGTCCTCGACGGTCGGCTCATCCACCAGCACCTTCTGGAAGCGCCGTTCCAGCGCCGCATCCTTTTCTATGTATTTGCGGTATTCGTCCAGCGTGGTGGCCCCGATGCAGTGCAATTCCCCGCGCGCCAGTGCCGGCTTGAGCATGTTGCCGGCATCCATGGCCCCTTCCGCCTTGCCGGCGCCGACCATCGTATGCAACTCGTCGATGAACAGGATGACGCGGCCTTCCTGCTTGGCGATGTCATTGAGGACGCCCTTCAGCCGCTCCTCGAACTCACCACGGAACTTCGCCCCGGCGATCAGCCCCGCCATGTCCAGAGCCAGCAGGCGCTTGCCCTTGACGCCTTCCGGCACTTCACCGTTGACGATGCGCTGGGCCAATCCCTCGACGATGGCCGTCTTGCCCACGCCCGGTTCGCCGATCAGCACCGGATTGTTCTTGGTGCGCCGCTGCAGCACCTGGATGGTCCTGCGGATTTCGTCGTCCCGGCCGATCACCGGATCGAGCTTGCCGCGTTCGGCACGCTCGGTCAGATCGATGGTGTATTTCTGTAAGGCCTGACGCTGGTCCTCCACGTTCGGATCATCCGCCGCCTGGCCGCCACGCATCGCCTGGATCGCGCGTTCCAAGGCCTCCTTGGTCAAGCCGGCCTTGCGCAGGAGCTCGGCAAGTTCGCCGCGCGATTCCAGCGCCGCCAGCACGAACATCTCGCTGGTGATGAACTGGTCACCGCGTTTCTGGGCGAGCTTGTCGGTCAGGTTCAGCACCCGCGACAGCTCGGCCGAAATCTGCACGTCCCCGCCGACGCCTTCCACCACCGGCAGACGCTCCAGCGCCGCACCCAAGGCCTGCTGCAGTTGGGGCACGTCGGCTCCGGCCTGAATCAGCAGCGGCCGCACCGTACTGCCTTCCTGATCGAGCAGCGCCGACATCACGTGCACTGCTTCGATGAACTGATGATCACGTCCGAGCGCCAGGCTCTGGGCATCGGCGAGGGCCGCCTGAAATTTGCTGGTCAGTTTGTCCATTCGCATCGGTTCAACCCCTCAAGGTCGTATTCAATTGTCCGAGGTTGTGAGGGCGGGAGCGCTCATTTCAAGCATACTCTCGGAGTACCCAAGGTGTGGGCCATGTGTGACAATAACCGCAGGGGAGAATGCCCCGGACAATGGCTTCGGCGATTCATGATGACTTTTCGCTCCGGCGTTGTCTAACCAAATGCATGCCTCGATCGTGCATGATTACTTACCTTGGAGGATTTGAGCTGCCATGAGCAATAAATTCCAGAAAACCTCGCTGTCGACCGTCGTGGGCACCGCCCTGGCCACCTCCCTGTCGGCCGGTACCGTCGCCGCCGAGAACCCCTTCGCCGCCAAGGAACTAACGAGCGGCTACATGCAGGTCGCCGAAGCCGGCAAAGAGCAGAAGGAAATGAAATGCGGCGCCGAGGTGATGAAAAACAACCCGGAGATGAAGTGCGGCGCCTCGATGATGCAGAGCACCGACACCAAGGCGATGGAAGGCAAGTGCGCCGGCATGAAGAAAGATGGTGCCTCCCCGGCTCCCGCTCCGGCCGAGACCCCCAAACCCTGAATTTCCTACGGGCTGCGCCGCGCGGGATGAGCGACCGACCCACCGGCATTTGCGGCGCGGGCCTCGGCCTCAGACGCAACTTCATCGAATCTGTCGCCGCCGATCCGCCGGAATCGGTGGATTTCTATGAAGTCGCGCCCGAGAACTGGATGCGAATGGGCGGCCGCAACGGTCGCCTGTTTCGTTCTCTGACCGAACGCTTCCCGTTCGTCTGCCACGGACTGACGCTCTCCCTCGGCGGACCGACGCCTCTGGACCGGGCCTTTCTCACCGAACTCAAGGCGTTCCTGGAATACCATTCCATCTCACTGTACAGCGAGCACCTCAGCTACTGCAGCGACGAAGGGCATCTCTATGATCTGCTGCCGATCCCGTTCACCACCGACGCGGTGGACTACGTCGCGGCACGCATCCGCCGGGTCCAGGAAATCCTGGAGCGGCGCATCGCCATCGAGAACATTTCCTATTACGCCGCGCTGGGCCAGGAAATGGACGAGATCGATTTCCTCAACGCCGTGCTCGCGGAAGCCGATTGCGACCTGCTGCTCGATGTCAACAACATCTACGTGAACAGTGTCAATCACGGCTACGACCCGACGGCCTTCCTCCGGGCCCTGCCACCCGAGCGCATCGTCTATGCCCACATAGCGGGCCACTACGTACAAGCACCGGATCTCCTGATCGACACCCATGGCGCGCCGGTGGTGGACCCGGTCTGGGAACTGCTCGGCACCGCCTATGAGACCTTCGGCGTTTTCCCTACACTGCTGGAACGGGACTTCGACATCCCTCCTCTGTCCAGACTGCTGGACGAGCTCGGTACGATCCGAGCCATGCAGCGACGACCGGCGGCCGAACCCAAACTGTGTCATGGCTGAAACCGGATTCGCCTTTCAGCGCCTGCAGCGAGCTTTCGCCTCCCACATCCGGGATCCTGCACGGCATCCCGCTCCAGCCGGCATCCCCTCCAAGCGGATCGCGATCTATCAGGAACTGCTGTACAACAACATCGAAAGTTTCATCGGTCACGGCTTTCCGGTCATCAAACGGATTCTGGGCGAGGAGCGCTGGAATGCGCTGGTACGGGATTTCTTCGCCTGCCATGTCTGCACCACCCCGTATTTCTCCGAGATAGGCGAGGAATTCCTCGCCTATCTCGAACAAGAGCGGAAAGCAGGCGGGGACGACCCTCCCTTTCTGTTCGAACTCGCCCATTACGAATGGGTCGAACTCGCTCTGGCCATCCATCCTGCCGAGGCGTTTTCGCGATCAGACGGCCTGCCGCCAGACTGGCTGGACCGAAGCGTGGAGATTTCCCCTCTGGCCTGGCGACTGGCCTACCGGTACCCGGTCCACCGCATCGGTCCGGATTTCATGCCGGATTCCCCCCCGGAAATACCCAGCTTCCTTCTGGTCTACCGCGGCCGGGACGACCGGGTGCACTTTCTGGAGTGCCCACCACTGCTGTATCGCCTGTTGGAACGGTTCGGCGAAAGCGGGACCTCCACGCTCAGGAAACATGTCGAACGGCTGGCGGCAGAAACCGGCGGCGATACCCTGATCCTGAGCCGGCAGGTCGAGCCGGTACTGGCAGACCTCCACGAGCGCGGCATTCTCCGCTTCATCTGACAGCCCTCAACTCAGACTCAAGAGGGCGACGGTGTCACCGTCACCGGGGGTCAGTTCCACGTCGAGCAGATAAATCCGCGTCGGCTCGATCCCTTTCTGCACGAGATAGCTGCGTACTGCCGCGGCGCGCGCCTGCGCCAGTCGGCGCAGATCGATTTCGCTGATGGACCAGTCCTTCAACACTTTCCCCCGGGCGCTTTCAAAAAGCTCCCCCCCAAGCACCCGCTCGCCTCGCGGCAACGCCGCCCATTCCGCTGCTCCGGGGTAACGGAGACGGTAGAAGTGACTGAACAAGCGGCGATAGTCCTCCCCGGACAGGACCGAGGAACCGGCCGGCGCCCTGTCTCGGTCTCCTCCAGCAAGACGCAGTTCGATGGCTTTGGCATTCTCCAGTTGCCGCCGCAACTGCTGTTCTGCCAGCGCGCCCGCATCCCTGCCGCTCCGGGCCGTTCCGCGGATTTCCAGGGACAGGCCGGGGCGTTGCGAAAGCGCTGTCGCCAGTTCGTCCAGCCTACTCTTTTCGGCACCCTCCAGTTCGAACGAACCAGGACGGAAATCGATCGAGCCGGCATCGTCACTGCCGCCGTCGAACAACATGCCGATCGCTGAAAACGGCGAGCTGACCACCTTGGTGATCACCCCCACGGCAGCTTTCGTCAACAAGCCGGTGATGCTGAACTTGGGATCGTCCAAATTGCCGCTGATGGGCAAATCGATGTTGATCTTGCCGTCCAGCCCCCGCATCAGGGACACCGCGAGCTTCACCGGCAGGGAAGTCGCCTCCGGGCTGTCGACGCGCTCACCCAGGGTCAGATGGTCGAACACCAGGTTGTTGTCGGCCAGCAGTTTCCGGTCGCGAAGCCGGTAATGCAGATCCAGGTCGGCCTTGCCCTTGTCGATGCGATAACCGGCGAAGCGGGCGGAATAAGGCGAGAGTTCGGTGAGATCGACGTTCTTGAAGCG
The DNA here is from genome assembly GCF_051295855.1 of Methylococcus sp. S1M. Taxonomy (NCBI): domain Bacteria; kingdom Pseudomonadati; phylum Pseudomonadota; class Gammaproteobacteria; order Methylococcales; family Methylococcaceae; genus Methylococcus; species Methylococcus sp. S1M. Next base: position 280,006 of record NZ_JBPDXO010000003.1, on the reverse strand, counting down.
TATGCTGAGGTCGGCGAAGGTACCGAACAGGAACGGGTTGATCCGGCCGCTGATGGTCACCGGTGAGGTATCGCTGATGCTGCCCTTGATCGAGACTTCCGCCTCGGCGTCCGGCCTGGACGACAAAGACTGGACGACACCGGTCAGACCGCGAATATCGACGGAAACGCTCGGCTGGAGACTGAGGTCGGAAAAATCCGCGGAGCCATCGCGAACCAGGAGGGAACCCACCGTGACCGCGAACGGCCGGCTCGCCTGCCCAGACGGGGCAGCGGGCTTCGAACGCGGCTGAAACAGATTTTCGATCAAATTGAGCGTACGTTCCCGGCTCACGACGATACGGGCATAGGGCCTGTCGGCGACCAGTTGGCGTATGCTCAGCCGGTTCGCGGACGTTTCCAGTGTCAGTCCTTCCGCGCGCAAGGACCGCCAGTGAATGAAATCCCTTCCATCCTTCCTGTCCACGGTAACCAGGCCGGCGATTTCGGCCGTTCCGCTGAAACGAACGTCGTTCCCGACCGGACGGTATGCCAGCCCCCCTTCGAGGTTGAGCCGTCCCTTGGCCAGATCAATCCGGGCGAAATCGTCGAGATAGGATCGGAACGACCGCAGACCGAGGTTTTCCACTTGCAGGCGCAGCTCGGCTTCCGGTGGATCGAAACTCCCGGAACCCTGCACGCTGATCCTGCCCTTGCGGTCCACGACAGATTCCAGACGGAGCGCGAATTTTCCCTGCCGAGTATCCACTCCCTGGAGCCGTATTTCCAAATCATCGAGGCTGATACGGGCTGGCGGATCGACGCCATGGTCGGCGAGGTTGAGCCGGTAATTTCGGATCACTCCTTCCCCCAGACTGAACGCCCAGCCTTCGTTAGAAGAGCCAGGACGTATCACACCGGCCCAGTCACCGAGAAAACCAGGAATTTCGAATTCCCTTTTTGGCGAAATCCAGGCACTGATTTCAGCATCGGCGGAATCGAACTTGGCCATCGAAAAAGACCTTTTTACGAAATCGGCCGCCACATCGTCCGCTGACATTTTTCTGAAACGAATCTCCGGTGGTTCACCCAAGGTCGCGGAAGAATCCCAGAGCCTCATGCCCTCCCATCCGAATCCTCTCGCCGCCAGCCGGGTTCCACTCCATTCCAAACCATTGGACCAGAGATTGGAAACTGCCGCCGCCATGCTTCCAGACCCGCGGTCCTGGGTCAGGTCGACGGTACGTATGGCGATGCTCCCGGCCTGCGCCGAAAACCTGTACAAATCGAGCGACAGCTTTCCCACATCCGCGTCACGAATCCGGACCTTGACCCCAGTCCGGGAAGCAACTGCCAGGGTATCTATATGTGACTTGGCCAACCTCAGCGTCGCCGTGGCACCATCGTATTCCAGCCCGTCGAGGCGGATGTCGTCGACCTCCCAATCTGCGTCCGGACCGTTTTTCATGCCCCATCGAACGTCATGCCATATAAGATTCGATTTACCCAGCCTGAACACTTGTCCTGCCTCATCCGATCCATATTCAAACGCCAGATTTCCTTTCATCCTTCCTTGCTTGATCACGACGCCCATCCCTTCGAGATAAGCCGCGATGGATGTCAGGTCGAAATCATCCAGGTAGACGACTGGATTCACATGAAAAGGAATCAGCGTGAGTTCCGAATTGCCGCGAACCTCCGCCCGGCCTGCAATGGAAGCCTTCATTTCCAGGCGCGCTGGCTCGCTCAAATCCGGACCCAGACCGTAAAGATCGGCATTCACCTCCGAGGCGTTAAGGTGGACCTTGCTACCTTCCTCGAAGAATTCCACGCCAGCGTTTCTGATGGAAAATCGTTCGACACCAAAAGGCACCCGTGGAGGAGGCGACTCTCCGGTCCCTCCCATGAGCTTGGTCCAGTTGGAAACCCCCTTGGCATCCAGACATATACGCAGACCGACCTGGTCCGCCATGCCCTCCACCACAAAATACCCGCTTCTCAGGCTGGCCGCCACGGCGATATCGAAAAAGACGTGCTCCGCCGTCAGGGCGGATTGGCCATCGAGGGTGGCCAATGCCATCTGATCGAACTCCAACCTGCCTGAAAAGGGATTGAATCTGACCTCCGTCAACCGGAGCGACCCCTGCAATCGCGCTGCCGCAATCTCCGGTAACCTGGCTTTAAGGCAATAGGGAACGATCCATAATCCGGCAGCCGCATACAAGACGACGAGGAACAAAAACCAGACCGCCGGACAAACGATGGCGCGTCGGCGTTTATTCCGAATGAATTCGAAATGCATTTCGAAAAGACCCGCAGACGCAGGATTCAAATGACGGCAATCAATCGACCCGCTCGACCTTCAGAATGACGCCGTCCACGTCACACACCCTGATTTTGGTACCGGCGGGGCAATCATCCCCATGCACCCGCCAAATCGAGTCGTCGATACGGATTTTCCCCATACCATTGACGATGGGCTGCTCCAACATCAGGGTTCGCCCGATGTATTGCGCCGCCCGGCGGTTGAGCAAAGGCCGATCGGAAACGATGGGTTTGCGGCCGATGAATTTTTCGAAGACGAAGATGCTGGCCAGAGAAAGGACGGAAAACACCAGCAGCTGGATTTCCCACCCCAGCCCGGGGAGCAGCCAGAGTACCGCACCCGTCAGCAGCGCTGCTTCCGCCATCCAGAGGAAATACATCCCCGGGAGAAGGAGCTCGAGGATCAGCAACAGGGCACCCAGCGTCCACCAGTGCCAGAAAACCAGGCTGAACCCGGTCATTGGCGGACCTTGGGCGCGCCAAAGCTCTCCCGAGCCAGCTCGGCGATGCCTCCCAGGGAACCGAGCAGGCTGGAGGCCTCTAGCGGCATGAGGATGAGCTTGTTGTTCGGCGCGGCGGCCACATCGCGCAGAGCTTCGACGTATTTCTGGGCGACGAAATAGTTGACGGCCTGGATGTCGCCCTTGGCGATGGCCTCGGAGACCAGAGCCGTGGCGCGTGCCTCGGCTTCCGCCAGCCTTTCGCGGGCTTCGGCGTCGCGGAAAGCCGCTTCACGCCGTCCTTCGGCTTCGAGGATCATCGCCTGTTTTTCGCCCTCCGCCTTGAGGATTTCGGCCTGGCGATGACCTTCCGCTTCCAGGATGGCGGCGCGCTTGTCCCGCTCGGCCTTCATCTGCCGGGCCATCGAATCGACGAGGTCCTGCGGTGGGGCGATATCCTTGATTTCGATGCGGGTGACCTTGACGCCCCAGGGGGTGGTGGCGTCGTCCACGACGGTGAGAAGGCGAGCGTTGATCTCGTCCCGCTTCGAGAGCAACTCATCCAGATCCATCGATCCCATGACGGTGCGGATATTGGTCATGGTCAGTTGCATGATGGCGAACTGGAGGTTGTTGACTTCATAAGCGGCCCTTGCGGCGTCCACCACTTGGTAGAACACCACTCCGTTGACCGTGACCATGGCATTGTCCTTGGTGATCACTTCCTGCGAGGGGACGTCCAGCACCTGCTCCATCATGTTCAGCCGGGCGCCGATCTGATCGATGACCGGACGAATCCAGTTGATGCCGGGACTCAGCGTCCTCGTGTATTTGCCGAAGCGTTCCACCGTGTATTCGGTTCCCTGGGGTACGAATTTGACGCTGAGCACCACCAGGATGATGCAAAGGACGAAGAAAAACAGAACGAACAGTGCAAAGCCGGACATGTGCGTCTCTCATGGAAGTCGGGGAATCGGGCATGTTTAGGATAGCTTGATCGCTCACCGGTCCACATGGTCAGATGCAAAAAGTTCTTCGAAGAAAGAGATCTGATTTACGATTGGCCTGGAACGAAACGGTGGGTAACGCATTTTTTTCATATGAATCCAATGGTTGGGCGGGAGCCGAAAATGTTGGTAAAACGAGGCTGACATGTAGATGGATTGTGGATAACTTGATCCCATCCGGGCATCGCGAGCGACCGCACACGTTATGCACAGGGAACGACCCGGTTTTTCCCCTCTCCCTTCCGCCTCCAGGAGCCGCGCCGATGTTCGAAGTCGCAGAACTCAAGTCCAGGCTCGACAAAACCTCCTACGCCGCCCAGCTTCCCGATCTCCGGATGCAACTTCTGGATTTGCAGCAGATGATCGAACCCGCGAGGATCTCGGTCGTGTTCCTACTGGCGGGTCTGGATTGCGCGGGGAAGGGAGACATCATCCACACGCTGAACGAATGGATGGACCCGCGCTACATGGAGACCCATGCCTTCGGGAGGCCTTCGGAAGACGAACGGGAGCGTCCGAACCACTGGCGTTACTGGATGGCTCAGCCGCGGCGGGGCCGGATCGGGATTTTCTCGGTCGGATGGTACGGTCCGCCGCTTGCGGACCGGCTGTATTCGCGTATCGACGAGGCTGCTTTCTTGGCAGAACTGGCCCACATCAACCGTCTGGAAAAGGCCTGGACCAACGATGGCACCGTGGTGGTCAAATGCTGGCTGCATCTGAGCAAGAAACAGCAGCGCAAAATCATCGAGAAGACCGAGAGCGATCCCGAGACCCGCTGGAAGATCACCGAAACCGAGCACGAGCACCTCAAGCTTTACGACGAATTTGTCGTGATCGCGGAGCAGGCGCTACGGGCGACCAATACCCCGGAGGCCCCGTGGTTCCTGGTCAACGGCTACGATTCGCATTACCGGCGGATCGCCATCGGCCGTCATCTGGCCCAGTGCATCACCGCCCGCCTCGAAGGTGTCCGGGAGCAACACGTCAAACCCGAACCGCCGGTTTCGAGTCCCGGCCCCAGCATCCTTGGCACAGTGGATTTGAAAGCCAGACTCGGAAAAAAAGCCTATCAGGAGGAAAAAACCGCCTTTCAGGCCAAGATCAGCCGCCTGACCCGGCTGGCGCGGCAACGGAAGCGCTCGGCCATGCTGGTGTTCGAGGGTTGGGATGCGGCGGGCAAGGGCGGCGTCATCCGCCGGATCACGCCGGCGATGGATGCGCGCAACTACCGGGTCATTCCGATCCAGGCGCCGACCGACGAGGAAAAGGCGCACCACTACCTCTGGCGATTCTGGCGGCACCTGCCGCGCGACGGCAACGTCACCATCTACGACCGGAGCTGGTACGGCAGGGTATTGGTGGAACGGGTGGAAGGTTTCGCCAGCGAAGAGGAATGGCATCGTGCCTATTCGGAAATCAACGACTTCGAGGAGGAACTGACCGGCCACGGCATCATCCTGCTCAAGTTCTGGCTGCATATCTCCAAGGACGAGCAGGCCAGACGGTTCCGCGAGCGCGAGCAGACCCGTTACAAGCGTTACAAGATCACCGAGGAAGACTTGCGCAACCGGGAGAAGTGGGATGCCTATGAATTGGCGGTGAACGACATGGTGACCCAGACCAGCACCATCCATGCGCCCTGGCACCTCGTCGCTGCCGACGACAAATACCACGCCCGGATCGAAGTGTTCCGCATCCTATGCAGGGCGTATCAGCGGGAGCTGAATGGCTAGATTTGCCTAACGGCATGAAAAATCTGGTAAACTCCGCCCCCCTCAAGCCATTCCCAACCGGGCTGGAACCGGTGGAGTCCCCGATGTTTTTCGACGATGAGTTCGACGTGATCGTGGTCGGCGGCGGACACGCCGGCACCGAGGCCGCCCTGGCCGCGGCGCGGACGGGTGCGCGCACCCTGTTGTTGACGCAGAACGTCGAGACCCTGGGCCAGATGAGCTGCAATCCGGCCATCGGCGGCATCGGCAAGGGGCATCTGGTGAAGGAAATCGATGCCATGGGCGGCCTCATGGCACGGGCGGCGGACCGGGCAGGTATCCAGTTCCGCATCCTCAACGCGAGCAAGGGGCCCGCCGTGCGCGCGACCCGGGCACAGGCGGACCGCAGCCTCTACCGCAAGGCGGTGCGCGAGGGCCTGAGCGCCCAGGAAAACCTCAGCCTGTTCCAGCAGACCGTGGTCGACTTGATCGTCGAAGGTCGCAGAGCGGCCGGGGTCGTTACCCAGATGGGCCTCAAGTTCCGTTCCCGCTGCGTGGTGCTCACCGTCGGGACGTTCCTGGCCGGACGCATCCACATCGGCCTGGAAAACTACGATGGCGGCCGGGCGGGCGATCCGCCGGCGACCGATCTCGCGCGGCGTCTGCGTGATCTGGGGTTCAAGGTCGCCCGGCTGAAGACCGGTACCCCTCCGCGCATCGACCGCCGCAGCGTCGACTTCAGCCGGATGGCGGAACAGCCGGGCGATGACCCCACGCCGGTGTTTTCCTTCCTCGGCACGCGCGAGGAGCACCCGCCTCAGGTATCGTGTTACATCACCCGTACCAACGAACGTACCCATGAGCTGATTCGTGCCGGTCTCGACCGGTCGCCGATGTTCACCGGCGTGATTGAAGGCATTGGCCCGCGCTACTGTCCTTCCATCGAAGACAAGGTGGTGCGCTTCGCCGAGCGCGATTCACACCAGATTTTCGTCGAGCCGGAAGGTCTCGACAGCCTGGAAATCTATCCCAACGGCATTTCCACCAGTCTCCCCTTCGACGTCCAGCTTGCCGTGGTGCGCTCGATCCAGGGGTTCGAGGACGCTCGGATCACCCGCCCCGGCTATGCGATCGAATACGATTTCTTCGACCCGCGGGACCTCCGTCATTCGCTCGAGACACGTCACATGGAGAACCTGTTTTTCGCCGGCCAGATCAACGGCACCACGGGTTACGAGGAGGCCGCTGCGCAGGGGTTGCTGGCGGGTTTGAACGCTGCGCGCAAAGCGCGTGACCTGGAACCTTGGTGGCCGGGCCGGGACGAGGCCTACCTCGGCGTGCTGGTCGACGACCTCATCACCCGCGGCACCTCCGAACCGTACCGTATGTTCACCAGCCGCGCCGAGTACCGCCTGGTGCTGCGCGAAGACAATGCCGACCTGCGTCTCACCGAAACCGGCCGCGCCCTGGGACTGGTGGACGATGTCCGCTGGTCGGCATTCGAAGCCAAGCGCGAAGCCATCGAGACGCTGGGCGCGCGTCTTGCCGCCCGGCGCATCCGTCCCGACAGCGGTCAAGCCGAAAGCTGGAACGCGCTCACCGCAATACCGCTGCAACGCGAAGCCAGCCTGCTGGAACTGCTCAGACGCCCGGATGTCGGGCTGGAACACCTTGCCGGCCATGCTCCGGAGCTGTTCGAAGGCATGGACAGGGCGGTGCGTGAACAGGTGGAAATCGCAGCCAAGTACACCGGCTACATCGAACGCCAGCAGGCCGAAATCGAACGCGTCCGGCGCTACGACGCCTGGCAATTGCCGGACTCCATGGATTACGGCAAGGTCGTCGGGCTCTCCAGCGAAGTGCGGGAAAAGCTCGGCCGCGTCAGGCCCGCCACCGTCGGCCAGGCGGCGCGTATCCCGGGCATCACGCCGGCGGCGATCTCGCTGCTGCTGGTACACCTGCGCCGAACCGGCGCTGCGTGATGTCTCCGAACGCGATGCTCGAGCGGGGCCTGAGCGAACTGGGGTCGGATGCCGGGGGCGATCAGCGCGAACGTCTGCTTCGATTTCTCGAACTGCTGCGCAAATGGAACCGGGTGTACAGTCTCACGGCCATCGAAGACCTCTGCGAAGGCGTGCGGCTTCACCTCCTGGACAGCCTTTCGATCGCATCCTTCCTTCATGGCAGGCGGGTGCTGGACGTGGGGACGGGCCCGGGACTGCCGGGCATTCCCTTGGCGATCGTGCAGCCGGAGCGGCGATTCGTACTGCTCGACTGCAACGCGAAGAAGATCCGTTTCGTCCGGCAGGCGGTGATCGAACTGGGCCTGGCCAATGTCGTGCCGGTGCAGGCGCGGATCGAATCTTTCACCGATGCCGAGGGTTTCGACTGCGTGTTGGCGCGGGCCTATGGCTCGCTGGCGGAAATCTGGACCGGTGCGGCACCCCTGCTCAGGACCGGCGGTACGGTGCTGGCCCTCAAGGGGCGCCGGCCCGAGGCCGAACTCGGCGACCTGCCGGCCGGCGTCGCGGTCGGCATCCATCGGCTGCGGGTGCCCGGCGTGGAAGCGGAAAGGCATCTTGCAGAACTGAAGCCGACAGGGCAGGATTCGTAAATGGGCAAGGCAAAGATCATAGCAATCGCGAACCAGAAAGGGGGGGTCGGCAAGACCACGACCGGTGTCAATCTGGCGGCATCGCTCGCGGCCACGAAAAACAGAGTGCTGCTGATCGATCTTGATCCCCAGGGCAACGCGACCATGGGATGCGGTGTCGACAAGCGCTCGCTGAGCCGGTCCAGCTACCAGGTGCTGATCCGGCAGGCGCCGGTGTCCGAAGCGATCATCGAACTCGATGGGCCGGGTTTCGATCTGATTCCCAGCAATTCGGACCTCGCGGCCGCGCAGGTCGATCTTCTGCAGATCGAAGGACGCGACCGTTGCCTGAGGGAGGCGCTCGAACCCTGTCTCGGCCGTTACCGGTTCATCCTGATCGACTGTCCACCCTCCCTGAACATGCTGACGGTCAACGCCCTGGTGGCGGCGGACAGCGTGCTGATCCCCATGCAATGCGAGTACTACGCGCTGGAAGGCCTGTCCGATCTGATGGACACCCTGGGCAAGATCCGCGCGACCGTGAATCCCCGGCTGGCGGTGGAAGGTCTGCTGCGCACGATGTACGACACCCGCAGCCGGCTTGCCAACGAGGTTTCCGAACAACTCCTCGAGCATTTCCCGGACGGTGTGTTCCGCACCGTCATCCCTCGCAACATCCGCTTGGCCGAGGCGCCGAGTCATGGCGTGCCGGTCATGTATCACGACAAGAGTTCCAAGGGGGCGTTGGCCTATCTGGCGCTGGCCGGTGAAATCGTCCGGCGCAACGAGCGTAAGACCGCCGCCGCATAGAAAACGAGTGAATCGACGAGCATGAAGAAACCCGCCCTGGGCAGGGGCCTGGAAGCCCTGCTGGGAGAAGCCAGGCTGGATCCGAAGCAGGAGTCTTTGCGCAAACTCCCCATCGAGCATTTGGAACCGAGCCCGTTTCAGCCGCGCAAGGATTTCGACTCTGCCAAGTTGCGCGAACTTGCCGACTCCATCAGTGCGCAGGGCATCGTCCAGCCGATCGTGGTGCGTTCCGCGGAGCCGGGGCGTTACCAGATCGTCGCCGGCGAACGGCGCTGGCGCGCGGCCCAGCTCGCCGGCGTCCGCGAGGTGCCGGTCGTGGTGCGCGAAGTGCCGGACCAAGCCGCCCTCGCCATTGCGCTGATCGAAAACATCCAGCGCGAAGATTTGAATCCGCTGGAAGAAGCCGAGGCGATCCAGCGTCTGCTGGAAGAGCATCGGATGACCCATCAGCAAGTGGCCGATGCCCTCGGCAAGTCCCGCGTCACCATCACCAACCTCAACCGCCTCAACGACTTGCATCCCGATGCCAAGGCACTGCTGCGTGCCGGCGAGATCGACATGGGCCATGCCCGGGCCCTGCTCGCCCTGCCTTACGGCCAGCAGGGCGAAGCCGCCCGGCGTGTGGCCGAAAAGCGCCTGAGCGTGCGGGAAACCGAGTCCCTGGTGAATGGTCTGTTGAAAGCCGCCGACGCCGGTCCGAAGCCGGCCAAGGTCGTCGACCCCGACATCGCCCGGTTGGAACGTCGCATGACCGAGCGCCTGGGCGCCGGCGTCCGGATCCAGCATGGCGCAAAAGGGGCGGGCAGGCTCGTCATCTCCTATGCCAGCCTGGAGCAGCTCGAGGGTTTGCTGGCGCGCTTCGAAGGCTGAACCGGTTTGATCTTTGGAAAACCCGCTGCTATGATGCCGCGGCGTTTGTGCGGGGATGCCTGAAATGTTGGGCGGGCGTTTGTACGGGGGGGTACGACGGATCATCCGCTGGCAACTCGTCGTGATGGTTGCCTGCGGAGTGATTGCCTACGTTGCGGGCGGATGGAAAACAGCAATATCGGCATCTGCAGGGGGGCTGATCGCATTCGTACCGAATGCGTTCTTCGCGCTCCGTTTCGGCTTCTTCGACCCGACCCGGAGTGCCCGCGACATCGTACGGGCCTTCTATGTCGGCGAGTCCATGAAGCTCGTCTTGACCGGCGTCCTGTTCTTCCTGGCATTCCAATTCCGCGAACTGGAATTTTTGCCGCTTTTCTCCGGATTTATGGTGGCACTCGGGGTGTATTGGATCGCCCTGCTGCAATGAATTTGAACAACTAGAGCAAGGCTGACAATGGCGACAGAAGCGCACGATGCCGGTGGCGCCACCGGTTACATCGTCCATCACCTGACCCCCCTCTCTTCCGGTGAGGGTTTCTGGACACTGCATGTGGATACGCTGTTCTTTTCGGTGTTCCTCGGCGCGGTGTTCCTGTTTTTCTTCCGTAAGGCCGCCGAACAGGCGACGGCCGGCGTGCCCGGTCCTTTCCAGAACTTCGTCGAGATGATCGTCGAGTTCGTCGACACCCAGGTCAAGGACAGTTTCCATGGCCGCAACGCCCTGATCGCGCCGCTGGCCCTGAGTATCTTCGCCTGGGTCTTCCTGATGAACGCCATGGATCTCCTGCCGGTCGACCTGCTGCCGGACGTGGGCAAGGCGATCGGCCTCGAATATCTGCGCGTGGTCCCGAGCACCGACCTCAACGCCACCTTCGGCATGTCGATCTCGGTGTTTTTCCTGATCATTTTCTACAGCCTGAAGGTCAAGGGCCCGGGCCATTTCGCGATGGAATTCCTGTTCCATCCATTCAGCCACTGGGCGCTGGTCCCCTTCAATCTGTTGCTGAACACCGTCGAGTACCTGGCCAAGCCGGTCTCTCTCGGCTTGCGACTGTTCGGCAACATGTATGCGGGCGAATTGATCTTCATCCTGATCGCGCTGCTGCCCTGGTGGGTGCAGCCGGCACTGAGCTTCCCTTGGGCGGTGTTCCACATCCTGATCATCACGCTGCAAGCGTTCATATTCATGGTGCTGACCATCGTCTATCTCAGTCTGGCGCACGAAAGCCACTAAGGGATGCTCCCGGTTCTTCTTTCTAAATCACTTTAACTGACCTTTTGGAGGAAAAATGGAAACTGTATACGGTATGACCGCGATTGCTGTCGGCATCATCCTGGGCCTGGGCGCCATGGGTACCGCCATCGGCTTTGGGCTGCTCGGCGGCAAGTTCCTGGAAGGCGCCGCCCGTCAGCCGGAAATGGTACCGATGCTGCAGGTCAAGATGTTCATCGTTGCGGGTCTGCTCGACGCAGTGACCATGATCGGCGTCGGCCTCGCTCTCTTCTTCACCTTCGCGAACCCGTTCGTGAAGTAAGCTGACCCTTCGCATACGGTTGGAACCCTAGCGAAAGCACTCAAGCAAGTGAGGACAGCGCCGTGAACATCAATGCCACGCTATTTGGGCAAATGGTCACATTCGCGCTTCTGGTGTGGTTCACCATGAAGTACGTCTGGCCGCCCCTGTTGCAAGCGCTGGAAGAGCGCAAGAAAAAAATCGCCGAAGGTCTGGCTGCCGCCGAAAAAGGCAAGCACGAAATGGAGCTTGCCGAGAAGCGCGCGACCGCCGCCTTGAAGGAGGCCAAAGACCAGGCTGCGGAGATCGTGAACCAGGCTCAAAAGCGCGCCAATGCCCTGGTGGACGAATCCAAGGAAGCGGCCAAGATCGAGGGTGAGCGTATCCTCGCCAATGCCCGGTCCGAGATCGACCGCGAGCTGGAGAATGCCAAGGAAGAACTCCGCAAACAGGTTTCTGCCCTGGCGATCAGTGCCGCCGAGAAGATCCTGCAGCGGGAGGTCGACCAGAAAAAGCACAAGGAAATCCTCGCCGGCCTCGGCAAGCAGTTGGGCTAGACACCGATGAGCGAACTGACCACCCTGGCTCGGCCCTACGCCGTCGCCGTATTCAAAGCGGCCAAGGAAGCCGGCAACATCCAGGAATGGGCCGACATGCTCGAATTCCTCAAGCAGGTCATGGCCGATCCCCTCATGCAACGGGCCGCCAGTGATCCGAAGGCAGGCAAAGACAGGTTCATCGCCAACTTCTTGGATCTCTGCAAAGGTCACGTCATCCCGGAAGGCGAGAATTTCATTCGTCTCCTGGCGAGCAATGGCCGCCTGGGGCTGGTCGGGACGATCGCCGACATGTTCGCCGAGTTCCGGGCGGAAGAGGAAGGTTACGTCGATGTCGATGTCATTACCGCTTACCCGCTCGAAGAGAGCGAAACAACGAATCTCAATGCGTTGGTGGAAAAGTGGATGTCGCGTAAGGGGCGCCTTCACGTCACCGTGGATGAATCCCTGATCGCCGGCGTGGTTCTTCGCGCCGGCGGCCGGGTCGTCGATGCTTCCGTCCATGGCCAGCTCCAGCGATTGGCGAAACGACTCTCCAATTAGTAATGAGACAGTATCATGCAACTGAACGCGTCTGAAATCAGTGATCTCATCAAGCAGAGGATCGGAAAGTTCGATCTGGGCGTTGAGTCACGCAGTGAAGGAACCATCGTCAGCCTGACCGACGGCATCGTCCGCATCCATGGCCTCCAGGACGTGATGCAAGGGGAAATGGTGGAGTTTCCGGGCAATACCTACGGCATGGCGCTCAACCTGGAACGCGATTCCGTCGGTGCCGTGGTGCTCGGTTCCTATGAGCACCTTTCCGAAGGCGACACCGCCAAATGCACCGGGCGCATTCTGGAAGTGCCGGTGGGTGAAGCGCTGCTCGGCCGCGTGGTCGACGCGCTGGGCAATCCGATCGACGGAGCCGGCCCGATCGATGCGAAGCTGTTCTCGCCGATCGAGAAGATCGCCCCGGGTGTCATTTCGCGCCAGTCGGTGAGCCAGCCGCTGCAGACCGGCCTCAAGGCCATCGACTCGATGATCCCGGTGGGCCGGGGCCAGCGCGAGCTGATCATCGGTGACCGTCAGACCGGCAAGACCGCCATCGCGATCGACGCCATCATCAATCAGAAGGGCACCGGGGTTAAGTGCATCTATGTCGCCGTCGGCCAGAAGCAGTCGTCGATCGCCAACGTGGTGCGCAAGCTGCAGGAACACGGCGCGATGGAGCACACCATCGTCGTGTCGGCCTCGGCCTCCGAATCCGCGGCGCTGCAGTTCATCGCCCCTTATGCCGGTTGCGCGATGGGCGAATATTTCCGCGACCGCGGCGAAGATGCGCTCATCGTCTATGACGACCTCACCAAGCAGGCCTGGGCCTACCGTCAGATTTCGCTGCTGCTGCGGCGTCCCCCAGGGCGCGAAGCCTATCCGGGCGACGTGTTCTACCTGCATTCGCGCCTGTTGGAACGGGCTTCGCGGATCAATGCGGAAGAGGTCGAGCGTCTCACCAAGGGCGAGGTGAAAGGCAAGACCGGTTCGTTGACCGCCCTGCCCATCATCGAAACCCAGGCCGGTGACGTTTCCGCCTTCGTGCCGACCAACGTGATCTCGATCACCGATGGCCAGATTTTCCTGGAAACCAACCTGTTCAACGCAGGCATCCGCCCGGCCGTGAACGCCGGTCTGTCGGTGTCGCGTGTGGGTGGCGCGGCCCAGACCAAGGTGATCAAGAAGCTCGGCGGCGGCATCCGTCTCGACCTCGCCCAGTACCGCGAGCTCGCGGCGTTCGCCCAGTTCGCGTCCGACTTGGACGAGGCGACCCGTAAGCAGATCGAGCGTGGCCAGCGGGTCACCGAGCTGATGAAGCAGAACCAGTATTCGCCGATGAGCATCGCCCAGATGGCCGTCTCCCTGTTCGCCGCCAACGAGGGATATCTGGATGACGTCGAGGTCAGCAAGGTGCGTGACTTCGAGGATGCCCTACAGGAGTACATGAAGTCGCAGTGTGCCGAACTGCTGAAGTCGATCGACGCCACCGGCGATTACAACGACGCGATCCAGGCCGGCTTGCACGAAGCGATCAAGAAGTTCAAAGCGACTCACGCCTGGTGAAGGTGCAGCCATGGCCGTCGGCAAAGAAATCCGCATAAAGATCGCGAGCGTCCGCAACACCCAGAAGATCACGCGCGCCATGGAAATGGTTGCGGCGAGCAAGATGCGCCGTACCCAGGACCGGCTGCAGGCGACCCGTCCGTATGCGCGCAAGATCGCCCGGATCATCAAGCACCTCGCCCGGGCCAACCCGGAGTACAAGAATCCGTTCATGGTCGAACGCCCCGTCAAACGGGTGGGGGTGGTGCTGGTGTCTTCCGACCGTGGTCTGTGCGGGGGGCTGAACTCCAACCTGTTCCGGCTGCTGCTGCGGCGGATGAAGGCATGGGGCGAGGCGGGCGTCGAGGTCCGCTTGGGCGTGATCGGGCAGAAGGGGGCGTCGTTCTTCGGCGGCGTGGGAGCGGACGTCGCCGCCCAGGTCGTCCGCTTGGGCGATACGCCGCACCTCGAGGGCATCATCGGTGTTCTGAAGGTCATGCTGGATGCGTACGGCGAAGGCGAGATCGATGAGCTTTACGTGGCTCACAACGAATTCGTCAACACGATGACGCAGAAGCCGAAGCTGGAGTGCCTGGCCCCGATCAAGGCGGAAGAGCTTTCCGATGAGCTCAAGGGACATTGGGACTACCTATACGAGCCGGACGCCAAGACCGTGCTGGATGCGCTCATCACCCGCTACATCGAGTCCCTGGTGTTCCAGGGGCTGGTCGAGAACAACGCGTGCGAGCAGGCCGCCCGCATGGTCGCCATGAAGAGTGCCTCCGACAACGCCGGCAAACTCATCAAGGAGTTGCAGCTGATCTACAACAAGGCGCGGCAGGCGGCCATCACGCAGGAGATCGCCGAAATCGTCGGCGGCGCGGCTGCGGTCTAGCGGAATAAATCAATAGATATCCGAAGAGGGCAGAAATGAGTTCTGGGAAAATCGTACAGATCATCGGCGCGGTGGTCGACGCGGAATTTCCGCGTGAATCCTTACCGAAGATTTACGACGCATTGCGCGTCGACGAGGTCGGCCTCGTCCTGGAAGTCCAGCAGCAGCTGGGCGACGGTGTGGTGCGCTGCATCGCCATGGGTTCCACCGACGGGGTCCGGCGCGGCGTCACGGTGACCAACACCGGTGCGCCGATCTCGGTACCGGTGGGCACGGAGACCTTGGGTCGCATCATGAACGTGCTGGGCGATCCCATCGACGAGAAGGGACCGATCGGCGAGAAGGAACGCTGGGGCATCCACCGCAAGGCGCCTTCCTATCAGGACCAGGCGGCCGCCAACGAATTGCTGGAGACCGGCATCAAGGTGATCGACCTGATCTGCCCGTTCGCCAAAGGCGGCAAAGTCGGGCTGTTCGGTGGCGCCGGCGTGGGCAAGACCGTCAACATGATGGAGCTGATCCGCAACATCGCCATCGAACACAGCGGCTACTCGGTGTTCGCGGGCGTAGGCGAACGTACCCGTGAGGGTAACGACTTCTACCACGAAATGAAGGAATCCAACGTTCTCGACAAGGTGTCGCTGGTTTACGGCCAGATGAACGAACCGCCGGGCAACCGTCTGCGCGTGGCTCTGACCGGCCTGACCATCGCCGAGAAGTTCCGCGACGAAGGCCGTGACGTGCTGCTGTTCATCGACAACATTTACCGCTACACCCTGGCGGGTACGGAAGTGTCGGCCCTGCTCGGGCGCATGCCTTCGGCCGTGGGTTACCAGCCCAACCTGGCGGAGGAAATGGGTATTCTGCAGGAGCGCATCACCTCCACCAAGACCGGTTCCATCACGTCTATCCAGGCCGTGTACGTTCCGGCCGACGACTTGACCGACCCGTCTCCGGCGACCACCTTCGCGCACCTCGACGCCACCGTCGTGCTGTCGCGCCAGATCGCCGAGCTGGGTATCTATCCGGCGGTCGATCCGCTGGATTCCACCAGCCGCCAGCTCGATCCGCTGGTAATCGGGCACGAGCATTACGAGACGACCCGCCGGGTGCAGAGCACTCTGCAGCGCTACAAGGAGCTGCGCGACATCATCGCCATCCTCGGCATGGACGAGCTGTCGGAAAACGACAAGCTGATCGTCTCGCGCGCCCGCAAGATCCAGCGCTTCCTGTCGCAGCCGTTCTTCGTGGCCGAGGTGTTCACCGGCTCGCCCGGCAAGTACGTTCCCCTCAAGGACACGATCGCCGGTTTCAAGGGGATCGTCGACGGAGACTACGACGACGTGCCGGAGCAGGCGTTCTACATGGTCGGTTCGATCGACGAGGCGCTGGAGAAAGCCAAACGCCTGGCCGCTTGACCGGCAGCCATAGGAGGTAACTGAGATGGCTATGACGATGCATGTGGACATCGTGAGTGCGGAAGGCGAGATCTTCTCCGGGCAGGCCGAGCTGGTCGTGGCACCGGGCCAGGAAGGCGAGGTGGGCATCGCCGCCCGGCACGCGCCGTTCCTCTCGCCGCTCAAGCCGGGAGAGGTCAGGGTCAAGAGCGAGGGTCAGGAGCCGTTGTCGTTCTACGTCTCCGGCGGCATGCTGGAGGTGCAGCCGTATCTGGTGACGATCCTTTCGGAAACCGCGGTGCGCGCGAAAGACATCGACGAAGCAGCGGCGCAGGAAGCCAAGCGGGCCGCCGAGGAAGCGCTGGCGGACCGCTCCGGCCGCATGGAATACGCCAAGGCCCAGGCGCAGCTGGCGGAGGCGGTGGCGCAGTTGCGGACGCTGGAGAATTACCGCAAGGGCCGGGCGTAACCGGCCGATCCCGCGGCGGTCAACGGCCCGGTAAAGGTGATGCTATGCTTCACCTTTACCGGGTTTTTTGTTGACGGAAATACCCGTTTATTCGTTGATCCTCCTGAAGGAGACTTGAGTGGAAGTCATCGCTCTCATTCTGGCGGCGGGTCAGGGCACGCGCATGCGTTCCGGTCTGCCGAAGGTTCTGCACCGGATCGGCGGCCTCTGTCTGCTCGAGCATGTTTACCGGCTCGCGGCGGCCCTCGAAGTCCGTGAAACGGTCATCGTTTACGGCCACGGCGGTGAGCAGGCGCTGTCCGCATTGGGCCATCTGCCGGCGACCTGGATCGAGCAGAAGGAGCGCAGGGGGACCGGCCATGCGGTGATGCAGGCCGTGGACCGGATCGGCGACGATTCGACGGTGCTCGTTTTGTACGGCGACGTCCCGCTGCTGAGACGGGAGACGGTGGAAACCCTGCTGCACCACGCCGGCGAATCGAGCTTGGGGCTACTGACGGTCGACCTGGACAACCCGACCGGCTACGGCCGCATCATTCGCGACGCCAGCGGCAGGGTGCTTCGTATCGTCGAGGAGAAGGACGCCACGCCGGAAGAACGCGCCGTCCGCGAGGTCAACACCGGCATCCTGGCGGTCGAAGGGGCGCCATTGAAGCGCTGGCTGAAGGCTTTGCGCAACGACAACGCGCAGGGCGAGTACTACCTCACCGACATCGTCGCCATGGCGGTGGCGGAGGGCTATTTCATCGATGCGACGCATCCCACCAGTCCGGACGAAGTGCTCGGCGTGAACGACCGCCGGCAACTGGCCGAACTGGAGCGAATCTACCAAGTCCACCAGGCGCGCGCGCTGATGGAGCGGGGTGTGACCCTGCGCGACCCCGCGCGTTTCGACCTGAGAGGGGAAATCGTCGAACTGGGTCGTGACGTGGAGATCGACGTCAACGTCATTCTCGAAGGAAGAATCGCCTTGGGCGACGAGGTGCGCATCGGTCCCAACGTTTATCTGAAGGACACCGCGATAGGACCGGGCGTGGCGGTCCTCGCCAATAGCGTGATCGAAGGCGCCGTCATCGGTGCCGGTTCCAGGGTCGGACCCTTTGCCCGGCTGCGGCCCGAATCCGTGCTCGCCGAAGGGGTTCACATCGGCAATTTCGTGGAAGTGAAGCAATCCGACATCGCCGTCGGTTCCAAGGTCAACCATTTGAGCTATATCGGCGATGCCAGCATCGGCAGGGGTGTCAACGTCGGTGCCGGCACCATCACCTGCAACTACGACGGCGTCGCCAAGCACCGGACCATCATCGAGGACGGCGCCTTCATCGGCTCCGACACTCAGCTCGTCGCGCCGGTCCGGGTGGGGCGCAATGCCACCATCGGCGCCGGTTCCACCATCACCCGGGATACGCCGGAAGACTGCTTGACTTTGAGCCGCGCCCGGCAGCTCAGCGTGGAAGGCTGGAAACGTCCGGAGAAAGCGAGGAAGGAGTCATGTGCGGAATAGTGGGCGCGGTGGCACACCGCAATGTCACCCCGATCCTGCTGGAAGGTCTGCGGCGGTTGGAATACCGCGGTTACGATTCCGCCGGCATCGCAGTGATCGCTGCGGACGGGTCGCTGGAGCGGGTGCGCCGTCCGGGCAAGCTGCGCGAGCTGGAAGCCGCCCTGGAATCCGCCCTGGTCGAAGGTGAAACCGGTATCGCTCACACCCGCTGGGCCACCCACGGCGTGCCGTCCGAACGCAACGCCCATCCGCATGTCTGCCGCGAGCGAGTCGCCGTGGTCCACAACGGCATCATCGAGAACCACGAGGCGCTGCGCCGGCAGCTCCAGCAGAAGGGGTACGAGTTCCTGTCGGAGACCGACACCGAAGTCGTCGTCAACCAGATCCACGACTTCCTGGAGCAGGGGTTCCCGCTGTTGGAGGCAGTGCGCGCCACCGTCGGCATCCTGGAAGGCGCGTATGCCATCGGCGTCGTCAGCACTTGCGAGCCGGGCCGGCTGATAGCCGCCCGTAAGGGCAGTCCCCTGGTGGTCGGCTTGGGCGAAAGCGAAAACTTCGTCGCTTCCGACGTTTTCGCCCTGGTCGGCGAAACGCAGCGCTTCGTCTTCCTGGAAGAGGGCGACCTCGTCGAACTGACCACCGAGTCGGTCCGGGTCTATGGCAAGGATGGCGGCAGGGTCGAGCGCCCGGTCCACGAGACCCGGCTGGCGCCGGATTCGGTGGAGCGCGGTGAATACCGCCATTACATGCAGAAGGAAATCCACGAGCAGCCGGTCGCGGTCGAAAAGACCCTGAGCGGCCGCATCCATCAGGGCAAGGTGCTGTCTGCCGCATTCGGCGAGCGCGCCGAGGCCGCGTTCGAGCACGTCCGGGCGGTGCAGATCGTCGCCTGCGGCACCAGCTACCACGCCGGCAAGGTGGCGCGTTACTGGTTCGAGGCCTTGGCCGGCCTGCCCTGCAGCGTGGAGGTTGCCAGTGAATTCCGCTACCGCCGGCAGGTCGTGCAGCCCGGCACCCTGTTCGTGACCATTTCCCAGTCTGGCGAGACCGCGGACACGCTGGCGGCGCTGAAGGCCGCCAAGGAACTCGGCTATGCGCACACCCTGGCCATCTGCAACGTGCCGGAAAGCTCGATCGTGCGCGAATCGGACTCCTGCCTGATGACGCGGGCCGGCCCCGAGATCGGGGTGGCCTCGACCAAGGCTTTCACCACCCAGCTGACCGCCCTGCTGCTCCTGGTGCTGGCGCTGGGCCGGCGTCACGCCTTGGCCGCCGAACAGGAAGCGAAGATCGTCCGCGAGCTGGAGACCCTGCCTGCGCAGATCCGGCATGTCCTGCAACTCGAAGACGAAATCGCGGCCTGGGCCGAGCTGTTCGGCGAGAAGCACCACGCCCTCTATCTCGGCCGCGGCGCGCAGTATCCGGTCGCCATGGAAGGAGCGCTCAAGCTCAAGGAAATCTCCTACATCCACGCGGAGGCCTATCCGGCGGGCGAGCTCAAGCATGGGCCGCTGGCGCTCATCGACAACGAGATGCCGGTGGTCGCCGTCGCGCCCAACAACGAGCTGCTGGAAAAGCTCAAGTCGAACCTGCAGGAAGTCCAGGCGCGCGGCGGCGAACTCTACGTGTTCGCCGATGCCGGAGCGCCGATCGAAAACGTGCCCGGCGTCAGGATCCTCAGGGTGGCGGAGACCGACGAAGTCGTCGCGCCGATCGTCTACAGCGTGCCGCTGCAGCTCCTCGCCTACCACGTCGCCCTGATCAAGGGAACCGACGTCGACCAGCCGCGCAATCTCGCCAAGTCGGTGACGGTGGAGTGAGGCGGGCGGCTTGAGCGCTCGCCGGAGCCGCCCCGGTCGATTATGGGATAATCGCACATTCGATCCGTTTGCCAGACTCCGTTTCCATGACCAGCCCGCGAAAAATCCTCGTCACCAGCGCTCTTCCCTACGCCAACGGTCCGATCCACCTGGGCCATCTGGTCGAATACATCCAGACCGACATCTGGGTGCGCTTCCAGAAGATGCGTGGGCACGACTGCCGCTACGTCTGCGCCGACGACACCCACGGCACGCCCATCATGCTGCGTGCGGAGAAGGAGGGCATCAGCCCTGAAGAGCTGATCGCCCGCGTCCACGGCGAGCATCTGCGCGACTTCACCGGCTTCCACATCGAGTTCGACAACTACTATTCGACCCATTCGGAGGAGACCCGAGCTCATGCCGCCGATATCTACGGCAGGCTCAAGGACCGCGGACTGATCGAATCGCGGGCGATCGAGCAGTACTTCGACCCCGTCAAGGAAATGTTCCTGCCCGACCGTTTCATCAAGGGCGAATGTCCCAAGTGCCACGCCAAGGACCAGTACGGCGACTCCTGCGAAGTCTGCGGCACCACCTATTCGCCCACCGACCTGATCAACCCCTACTCCGTGGTATCCGGCGCCGCGCCGGTGCGCAGGGAATCGGTGCATTACTTCTTCAAGCTGGGCGAATGCGCCGAATTCCTGAAGGACTGGACCCGCTCCGGCGCCCTTCAGACCGAGGCTGCCAACAAACTCAACGAATGGTTCGAAGCGGGTCTTTCCGACTGGGACATTTCCCGCGATGCGCCGTATTTCGGTTTCGAGATTCCCGATGTGCCGGGCAAGTATTTCTACGTCTGGCTGGATGCGCCGATCGGTTACATGGGGAGTTTCCAGAACCTCTGCGACAGACTGGGCCTGGATTTCGCGGAATACTGGAAAAAGGACTCGGAGGCCGAGCTGTACCATTTCATCGGCAAGGACATCCTCTATTTCCACGCCCTGTTCTGGCCGGCCATGCTGGAACATTCCGGTTTCCGCACCCCGACCAGGATATTCGCCCACGGCTTCCTGACCGTGAACGGCGAGAAGATGTCCAAGTCGCGCGGCACCTTCATCACCGCCCAGAGCTATCTCGAGCAGGGTCTCAACCCCGAATGGCTGCGCTACTACTACGCCTGCAAGCTGAACGGCACGATGGAGGACATCGACCTCAGCCTGGAGGACTTCGTCGCCAGGGTGAACAGCGATCTGGTGGGGAAATACATCAATATCGCCAGCCGGACCGCGGGGTTTGTGACGAAATTTTTCGACGGACGATTGGATGTGTCGCCGCAGCTTGCCGATGGCGAGGCATTGGATCCCCTTATCGACAGGCTACGGGATTCGGCCGAGGAGATTTCCGGCTATTACGACAGCCGTGACTACAACAAAGCGATTCGTAAGATCATGGAATTAGCCGATGAGGTAAATATCTTCGTTAACGAGAAAAAACCATGGGAAATCGCAAAAAAGGATGACAGCTATTCCCGTGGAGACCTAAGAGTGGTTTGTGCGATAACGTTGAACCTGTTCAGGTTGCTGACGATTTATCTCAAGCCGATTCTGCCCAGGCTGGCAGAGGCGGTCGAAGGGTTTTTGAACATTCCTTCTCTTACTTGGCAGGACGCACAAACCCTGCTGCCGCAAGGTCATACCATCAACGATTATCAACATCTGATGACCCGCATCGACCCCAAGCAGGTCGATGCCCTGGTCGAAGCCAACCGCCAGAGCCTGCAAGCCACGGCAGGGCAGCCGGAGCCGCATTCCCAGGTGCGCCATGCCGAGCATCAGCAGCACCAGGTCCAGCCGATCGCCGAGACGATTTCCATCGACGACTTCGCCAAGGTCGATCTGCGCATCGCCCGTATCGCCGATGCCGAGCACGTCGAGGGCGCGGACAAGCTGCTGAAGCTGACGCTGGATCTGGGCGGCGAGACCCGCACGGTGTTCGCCGGCATCAAGTCGGCCTATGCGCCGGAGACCCTGATCGGGCGGCTGACCGTGATGGTCGCCAATCTCGCGCCGCGCAAGATGAAGTTCGGCCTGTCCGAAGGCATGGTGCTGGCGGCGGGGCCGGGCGGCGGCGACATCTTCCTCCTGTCGCCGGACGAAGGCGCCCAGCCCGGCATGAAGGTCAAGTAGCCGGGGCATGGGATCCGCCGACCGCGAATGGATGGAGCGCGATCTCGCGGTGCTTTGGCATCCGTGCAGCCAGATGAAGGACCACGAGTCGCTGCCGCTGATCCCGATCCGCCGCGGCGAGGGTGTCTGGCTGGAGGATTTCGACGGCAGGCGCTACCTGGACGCGATCAGCTCCTGGTGGGTCAACCTGTTCGGCCACTGCCATCCCGCGATCAACGCCGCGCTGGCCGACCAGCTCGGAAGGCTGGAGCACGTGATCTTCGCCGGTTTCAGCCACGAGCCGGGCATCCGGCTGGCGGAGCGGCTGGTAGACATCACCCCGCCGGGGCTGGAGCGCTGCTTCTACGCCGACAACGGCTCGGCGGCGGTCGAGGTGGCGCTGAAGATGAGCTTCCACTATTGGCGCAACCGGGGCCGCCCCGGCAAGACCCGCTTCGTCACCCTGGAGAACAGCTATCACGGGGAGACCCTGGGCGCACTGGCGGTGGGCGACGTGCCGCTGTACAAGGAGACCTACCGGCCCCTGCTGATGGAGGCCGTGGCCGCGCCCAGTCCGGACGCCTATGGACGCGAGCCGGGCGAAACCGAAGCCGGCTATGCCGAGCGGCGCTTCCGCGACATGCTGGCGATCCTGGAGCGGGGCGCCGATGAAATCTGCGCCGTGATCGTCGAACCGCTGGTGCAATGCGCCGGCGGCATGCGCATGTACGATCCGCTGTACCTCCGTTTGCTGCGCGCTGCCTGCGACCGGCTGGGTATACACCTGATCGCGGACGAGATCGCGGTCGGCTTCGGCCGCACCGGCACCTTGTTCGCCTGCGAACAGGCCGGCATCAGCCCGGACTTCCTGTGCCTTTCCAAGGGCCTCACCGGCGGTTATCTGCCGCTGGCGGCGGTGCTGACCCGCCCGGAAATCTACGCGGCCTTCTACGACGACTACGGCACGCTGAAGGCTTTCCTGCATTCCCACAGCTACACGGGCAACCCCCTGGCCTGCCGGGCGGGCCTGGCGACGCTGGAGCTGTTCGACGCGGCCGACGTGCTGGAGCGAAACCGCGAACTGGCGCGCTGCATGGCGGATGCCACCGAGCGTTTCCAGGAACATCCCCATGTCGCCGAAGTCCGCCAGCGCGGCATGATCCTGGCGATCGAGATGGTGAAGGACAAGACGACCCGCGAGCCCTATCCCTGGCAGGAGCGGCGGGGCCTGCGGGTCTACCGCCGCGCGCTGGAGCGGGGCGTGCTGCTGCGCCCTCTGGGCAATGTGATCTATTTCATGCCGCCTTACCTCATCACCCCCGAGCAGATTCGCCTCATGGCGGAGGTGGCCTGGGAAGGCCTGCTGGTGGCGGCGGAGGACTGAAAGGCCATGCGCATTTCCAGACTCTATCTCCCGGTGCCGCTGGCATCGGGCGCCGATGTCGTGCTGGACGGGGAGCGCGCCCATTATCTGCGCACGGTCCTGCGGCTCAAGCGCGGCTTCGATCTCACGGTGTTCAATGGCGAAGGCGGCGAGTTCGCTGCGCGGATCGGGGTCTGTCACCGGGAGGCCGTGAGTCTGACGGTGGGGGAGCATCGGCCGGACGACCGCGAATCCCGGCTCGACGTGAGGCTGGGGCTGGGCATCTCGCGCGGCGAGCGTATGGACCTGGCCATCCAGAAGGCGGTGGAACTGGGTGTTGGCGCCATCACCCCGCTGTTCACCGAACGCTGCATGGTGCAGCTCGATGGGGAACGCAAGGCGCAGCGGCTGGAGCACTGGCGCCGGGTGGTTTGGGCCGCCTGTGAGCAGAGCGGGCGCAACCGGGTGCCGGAAGTGCTGGAGCCGCGCTCCCTGGAAGCTTGGCTCCCGGAGGCCGCGGGCCTTCGGATCTGTCTCGATCCCCATGCCGTTCACAGCCTGCGGGAGCTGGCACCGCCCGTCGGTTCGGTGACCCTGCTGTCGGGACCGGAGGGCGGCTTCAGCGACGCCGAGCGTGCTATGGCGGTGGCGGCTGCGTTCGTTCCCATCCGCCTCGGCCCGCGCGTGCTGCGCACCGAAACCGCCGCCCTGGCGGCCTTGGCGGCGATCCAGACCCTGTGGGGCGATCTGGCCGCTTGACCCTTTCACCCTTCGATACCGAGCAGGAAATCCCATGATGTTACTGGCACTCGTACTGCATGTTCTTTCCGCCGTCCTCTGGGTCGGCGGTATGTTCTTCGCCCATCAGGTTTTGCGTCCCGTCGCCGCCGGCTTGCTGCAGGCGCCGGAACGGCTGCGGCTGTGGAACGCGGTGTTTGCGCGCTTCTTTCCCTGGGTCAAGGGCGCCATCGTGCTGCTGTTCCTCACCGGCTTCGGGTTGATCCATGCCTATGGCGGCTTCGGGCAGGTGGGGTGGCCGGTGCATCTGATGCTGCTCATCGCCCTCACCATGACCGTGATTTTCGGGGTGATCTACGCCCGGCCGTACAAGGCGCTGAAAGCCGCGGTTGCCGCGGAGGACTGGGCGATGGGGGCGGAAGCCCTGGGCGTGATCCGCCGTCTGGTCGGCATCAATCTGGTGCTCGGACTGATCACCGCGGCGGTGGCAAGCGGCGGAAGTTTCCTGCCGATTTGAGGCTCAGAGGTTTCTCGCCGCCGCGATGACCTCGTAAGCCTTGCGGATCTGCTGGGTCTTCTCGTTGGCGATGCGCACCATCTCCTCGGGCATCCCCCGGGCGACCAGCTTGTCCGGGTGATGCCGGCTGATGAGCTTGCGGTAGGCGCGCTTGACCTCGTCAGCCCCGGCCGATGCCTCGATGCCGAGCATGGCGTAGGCGTCTTCCAGCGTGTCCTCGCGGCGGCGCGCGGGTGTGTTCCGGTGGCCGCCGTAAGAGGAATTCTGATAGGCCCGGGCGAAACGTAACGCCGCATCCAGGCGTCCCTTCATGGCGTGATACTCGAAGCGCGAGATGCGGAGCCGGTCGCAAATGTCGAGCAGGACGCGTTCCTCGGCCTGGTTGACGGGGCCGTCGGCGAAGGCGGCTTCGAGCTGGATTTCCAGGAAAATGCGGAGCAGTGCGTAGCGGCGGTGACATTCTTTCCGGAATTGTTCGACCGCTTCCCGCAGTGGGAAATCAGGCTGCTTGCCGCGGCTGAAGAGTTCGATGGCGGTGCGGCGCATGCCCTCGGACAGGCTCATGCGGTTCATCACCGTCCGCGCCACGGTGATTTCGGCCTCGGACACCCGGCCGTCGGCCCTGGCGACGTGGCCCATCACCGAGAACGTGGCGGTGAAGAAAGCCATCTGTATCCGGTGCTGGGCGTCGGGTGACGGGTCCGATTCGATCTGGGCGTACTTGTCCTTGCCGCCGTCCAGCTTGTGGACGATGGCGGCGCCCAGCAAGGCGCCGAGCGGACCTCCGACAAGGAAACCGAAGGTACCCCCCAAGAGTTTGCCGAGCCAGCTCACCTGAGAAACCGTTCCTCGAGACTTGCCATAAACCTTCGCACCTTACATGATTGATGTTTATCCTTAAAGTCTGGAAGAGTCAGCCCGATGACCGTCCCTGAGACATTGTTCGAATCCAGCCTGTCTTCACTGCGGCTGAAAGCGCGGGGAAAAGTTCGCGACATCTACGAAGCCGGCGACGATCTGATGCTGATCGTCACGACGGACCGGCTGTCGGCCTTCGACGTCATTTTACCCGACCCCGTTCCCGGCAAGGGCCGGGTACTGACCCGCGTCTCGCGATTCTGGTTCGAACGCTTGAAGGACCGGGTGCCCAACCACCTTTCCGGCACGCCGTTGGAGGCGGTGCTGCCCGATCCGGCCGAGCGCGAGCAGGTCGAGGGCCGGGCCATGGTGGTCAAGCGCCTCAGGCCGTTGCCGGTGGAGGCCGTGGTGCGGGGTTATCTCATCGGCTCGGGCTGGAAGGACTACCAGCGCAGCGGCGCCGTCTGCGGCATCGGGCTGCCGTCCGGCCTTCGACTGGCCGAGCGGCTGCCGGACGCGCTGTTCACGCCGTCCACCAAGGCCGAGATGGGTTCGCACGATGAAAACATCGGGTTCGACCAGGTGGTCGGCCTCATCGGGCGGGAGCTGGCCGAGCGGATGCGCGAGGTGGCGTTGGGGTTGTACCGGGAAGCCGCGGCCTATGCGCTGGAACGCGGCATCATCATCGCCGACACCAAATTCGAATTCGGGGTGGACGAGGCGGGTGTGCTGCACTGGATCGACGAGGCGCTGACCCCGGATTCCTCACGGTTCTGGCCGGCTGACGGTTACCGCCCCGGCATCAGCCCGCCGAGCTTCGACAAGCAGTTCGTGCGCGATTACCTGGAGACGCTGGACTGGGACAAGAAGCCGCCGGCGCCCCATCTGCCCCCGGACATCCTGGCGCGCACCGCGGAGAAATACCGGGAGGCGGAGCGGCGGCTGACCGGCGAATGATACGAAGTCGCGTAGCGAGCTCATTCCCCCTCTCCCTGTGGGTGAGGGAGGCGGCCGGCGGGCGTCGCGGGGGACCGGGCGGCTCGGAGCCGCCGTACCGCGGCGATGCGTAGTTGTCGCAGAGCCCGTCCGAACGCCGGACCCTGCAGCCGCTGTTCGATCAACGGACGGCTATCCACCGAAACGGCCGCGCGTTGCGCCTCCCGCAGCCAATCGGCCTGGGGATAGGGCCGCTCCTCGAAGCCGGCCCGGCCCCTGGCGTCCGCCTCGCAGGCGAGCAGGAAGGGTTCCAGGGTGTCGTCGTGACGCTTGAGCGCGCCCAGCCGGTCCAACAGGTCCACCAGGGTCGACGTGCGCAGTTCCGCCGCGCGGTGGCAGAGGCCGTGGTAGCGCATCACCTTCTCCGCCAGGCGGCGGTAGGCGTTGGGCGCACGGAAGCGGTCGCAGAGTGTGTTCAGGGCGTCGAGGCCGAGGCGCTCGTGGCCGCGATGGCTGGGCCAGAGTTCGGGCGGCGTGAGCGCCTTGCCGAGGTCGTGGGTCAGGGCGGCGAAGCGTGCGGAAGGGTCGGCAGTGAGGCGCGCGGCCTGGTCCAGCACCATCAGCGTGTGTACGCCGGTGTCGATCTCCGGATGATGCCGCGGCGGCTGGGGTACCCCGAACAGCCGCTCGATTTCCGGGAACAGCCGTTTGAGCGCCCCGCAGTCGCGCAGCGTCCGGAAGAAGGCCGAGGGCGCCGGTTCGGCCAGTGCCTTGGCGAACTCGGCCCAGACCCGTTCCGGAACCAGGGCGTCGACCTCGCCGGCCTCGACCATGCGCCGCATTTCCACCAGGGTTTCCGGCGCCACGCGGAAACCGAGCGGCGTCAGCCGGGCCGTGAAGCGGGCGACGCGCAGGATGCGCACCGGATCTTCGGCGAAGGCGGAGGAGACGTGGCGCAGCAGCCGGGCTTCCAGGTCGCGCCGGCCGCCGAAGGGATCGACGAGCCGGCCATCCGGCGTTTCCGCCATGGCGTTGATGGTGAGGTCGCGCCGTTCCAGGTCCTGCTCCAGCGTGACGTCGGGCGCGGCGTGCACCACGAAACCGCGGTAGCCGGGCGCAGTCTTCCGCTCGGTGCGGGCGAGGGCATACTCCTCGTGGGTTTCCGGGTGCAGGAACACCGGGAAGTCGCGGCCTACGGGGCGGAAGCCGCGCGCGATCATGGTTTCCGGCGATTCGCCCACTACCACCCAGTCGCGCTCGCGGACCGGCAGGCCGAGCAGGCGGTCGCGGACGGCGCCGCCAACCAGAAAGGCTTTCATGTGGACTCGACTCTTCGAGGACTCAAGGTTCGTTCCGTCGCCTGCGGGGACGGCTGCATGACCGTATGTATACCACGCTCGCGTTCTATCTCGCCTTCGGCGCCCTTGCAGGCGTCGCTTCCGGCCTGTTCGGCATCGGCGGCGGCGCCATCATCGTGCCGTTCCTGGTCTGGCTGTTCCCCGGCCAGGGCGTGCCGGAAAGCATCCTCATGATCATGGCGGTCGCCACTTCGCTGGCCACCATCATGGTGACGTCGGTCGCTTCGGTCCGTGCCCACCACCGCCGCGGCGCGGTGGTCTGGCCGCTGGTGTGGCGGCTGGTGCCGGGGATCGCCCTGGGGACGGTCGCCGGCTCGATCGTCGCCGACCATCTGCCCACCCGGCAGTTCGAGCGGTTGTTCGCAGTGTTCCTGATGCTGGTCGCGGTGCAGGTGTACCGGGGAAGGCGGGAAGAAACGGCGGGCGGAAAGCCCGTCCCGCCCGGCGTGATGACCGGCGGGGGGATCATGATCGGCCTTCTGTCGGCGCTGTTCGGCATCGGCGGCGGCAGCATCACCGTGCCCTTCCTGCTCCGCTGCCGGCAGAACATCCGCCATGCCGTCGCCGTCTCCTCGGCCTGCGGTTTCCCCATCGCCGTCGTCGGGACCCTGAGCTACGTCGTCCTGGGCTGGGGCCATCCGTCGCTGCCCGCCCACAGCCTGGGCTACATCTACTGGCCCGCCTTCCTCGGCATCGGCGCCGCCAGCGTGCTGACCGCCCCATACGGGGCGGCGCTGGCCCACCGTCTGCCGATGCGGGGACTCAAGCGGCTGTTCGCCGCCGTGCTGTTCCTCCTCGGCGCCCGCATGTTGGCGAGATCCGCCGATCCTTCCTGGCTCGCTGTGCTGAACGAGGGTCTCGGAACCGCTGCCGCATCGGCGCAGCGCCTGAAGTCTTTTCTCGGCCCCTGAACCGTTTCAACTCCGCGCCGCGAACACGGTGACCGGGGTCCGCGTCTGGGCCAGCACGAAACTCACGGGATATTGCCGGTTGGGGCCGGCCAGGGCGGCGTTGAACACCTCCACCTTGCCCGCTCCGCCGAACTGCAGGTAGATATGCCGGGCGTCGAGGATCCAGGGCAGGGTGAGGCTGACGCGTTCGGTCGGCGCGATCGCGCCCACCTGAGCCAGACAGGGCGGGGTATTCTCGACCGTGCCGCCCAGCGCCAGACCGGCCTCCAGGTTGGGGCTGGCCGGGAACAGCGAGGCGGTATGGCCATCGTCGCCCATGCCCAGGATCAGCGCCGCGAATGGCCGTGGCAGCTCGGCGAAGGACCGGGCCAGGCGGGTTTCGGCTGCGGCGGCGGAAGCGTCCCCGGTGTACAGCGGCAGGAAGCGGGCCGCCGCCGCCTTGCCCTGCAGCAAATGGGTCTTCACCAGGGCGGCGTTGCTGGCGGGATCGGTTTCCGGCACCCAGCGTTCGTCGACCAGGGTGACGATGACCCGTGCCCAGTCCAAATCGGCTTCGCGCAAGGCCTCGAACACCGGTACCGGCGAGCGGCCGCCCGAAACGGCCAAAATAGCCGCGGGATCGGTCGCCAACGCGGCGCGCACATCCTCCGCCACCGCCGCGGCCAGCGCCGGCGCCAAGCTCGTGTTGTCGTCGAACCATCGGATCTCGGTCATGTCATTTCCCCTCGTGCCAGCAGATGCCGTCGCGTCTCAACAGATCCAGGGATGCGGCCGGCCCCCAGGTACCCGCGGCATAGGGTTCCGGGCCCTTCGGATCGTTGGCCCAGGTGTTGAGTATGGGCTCGACCCAGCGCCAGGCCTGCTCCTGTTCGTCATGCCTGACGAACAGTGCCTGGTTGCCGCGGATGGCATCGAGCAACAGGCGCTCATAGCCGCCTTCGGCGCGGCGTACCTTGAATTGCTCGGCAAAATTCAGGTCCAGCGACACTGGCTGCAGTTCCATCGAATCGCCCGGCTGCTTGGCATACAGGTAGAGGCGGATGAACTCGTCTGGTTGCAGGCGGATCACCAGCTTGGCCGGCGCGCAGGCGCCGCTCTTGGGCAGCGGGAAGATCGGGTGGGGGACGTCGTGGAAGTGGATGACGATTTCCGCCAGGCGTTCCGGCAGCCGCTTGCCGGTGAAGAGGTAGAACGGTACCCCCGCCCAGCGCCAGTTGGCGATCTCCGCCTTGATGGCGACGAAGGTCTCGGTGTGGCTGCCCGGCGGAATGCCCTCCTCTTCCAGATACCCCGGCACCGCTTTGCCGCCGCAGATGCCGGCGCGGTACTGGCCGCGCACGGTTTTTTGATGCACGTCTTCTTCGGTGAACGGCACCAGCGACTCCAGCACCTTGAGTTTCTCGTTGCGGATGGCGTTGGAATCCAGGCTGGCCGGCGGTTCCATCGCCACGAAGCACAGCAGCTGCAGCAGATGGTTCTGCACCATGTCGCGCAAGGCGCCGGCCTTGTCATAGAAGCCAGCGCGGCTGCCGATGCCGACGTCCTCGGCGATGGTGATCTGGACGTCGCGGATCCACATCCGCCGCCACAACGGCTCGAACAGCGCGTTGCCGAAACGCAAGGCCATCAGGTTCTGCACCGATTCCTTGCCCAGGTAATGGTCGATCCGGTACACCTGGTTCTCGTGGAAATAGCGGTCCACGTCGGCGGTGATCGCATTGGCGGAGGCCAGGTCGTGCCCCAGGGGCTTTTCCAGCACCACCCGGCTGTGGGGGCCGTTGAGGCCTTGGCGGGTCAGATGGGCGCAGATCGTCGCGAACAGGGACGGTGCCGTGGACAGGTAGAATACGGTGACGGCCGCCGGCGCTTTTTTCAGCCGCTCCTTCAGCGGCGCGTACTGTTCGGGCTGGGTGGCGTCGATGCGCAGATAGGCCAGGCGTTGGCGGAATCCGGCCCACACCGCGGCATCCCAGTCGGCGGTGGGGATGAACTGGCACGCCTTTTCATCCGCCAGTTCGAGGAAAGCCTCCTCGCTCAGATCCTGCCGGTCGACGCAGAGAATATGGCCGGCTTCGACCAGCAGGCCGTTCTTGTGGCACTGATACATTGCCGGCAACAGCTTGCGCGTGACCAGGTCGCCGGCGCCGCCGAAGAACACCATGTTGAAAGATTCGGGAAATGGGAGCTGACTCACCGCTGACATCCTCTTGTTATGGCCCCGCCGTCGAACGGCCGGCAGGGGGACTGATGACGCGCCGGGTTCACAACGAAAAAGCCCGGCCAAAAATCGATCAATGTTAGTCGCCGCAACGCGGACTGTCGAGCGATGGATTCGTTCGATGCGCCAAGGGGGCGGGGCATCCGCAACGGCCCCCTACGTGGAAGCGGCGAGGAGTGGATGGCGACGGCCGATCAGGCCGTGATTCGGAACCGGAGAAAATCGGTGAGCCGCCGCGACTCATCGACCTCGTCGTGGGGTAGCAGCAGATACTTCCAGGGCTTGCCCTGGACGCTCGCCGTGTACTCCGAGGCATGCCCGCACCACTGCACGGCGGCAGCGGCCTTGGCCTGAACCTCCTGGGTGTCGAGGTCGGCGCGCGCCTTGGTCTCCACCATGAAGATCGTGGTATCGGTTTCGGCCACGAAGTCGGGGATGTATTCCGGCTGCTCAGTGCCGAGCTTGTAGTAGATCTGGAACTGCCCCTTCGCGGGTTTGAACCACTTGCTGGCGTCGCGCTCGAGGATGACGGCGAAGCGGCGCTCGGTGTCCGAGTCGAACTTCTGCAGCGGGTACAGACACTTCGTGAACCCGCCGAACAGCATTTGCTTGATGCGGCCCACGTCCTCCACCGTTTCGCGGAAATGGCGCGGGGCTTGTCCCGCCGTGGCGGTGTAGTTGCAGGGCTTGAGCTCCGTGAAGCCGCGACTGACCTGCACCTCGAACTCGGTCGCCTCCTCGAAGAAGTGCGCCATCATCTGGGCGTGGATTTCCCGCGCGATCAGGCGGCGATCACGATCCAGCACACTGACCGCCTCGGACTCCGACAGGTAACTCTGCAGATGCCTCACCATCTGGCCCGCGAGGTCATAGAGCAGGTCGGCATGGGTGAAGTAGTCGATGTCGTCGAAGTCCACCAGCGCGTGGACGATGTAGTCCTCCGGGCGCTGCTCCTTCAGGCCGATTTCCGCCGCCAGCGTGAACTGCTCGTTGGTGCGCAGCATCTGGCCGACGATCTCGCGTTCACCCGGTTGCAGGCGCAGCTGACTCACGTCCAGCGTGAACGGGCGAAAGCCGGTGGTGACCTCACCCTTGGGCACCACGGCAATGCGTGGGATGTCGATGGTCTGCTGCACCACGATCTCAGTGGTCTTGGCCACCACGGATGACAGATCGAGTGCTGGCGTCGCATCGTCTATGCCCGCCAGCAGGTTGCCCTGCATCGGGCGCAAACGCTCCGCCACTTCGGCAAGGATTTCCTGCTGTACTTCTGGCTTCAGCAGCGCGCAGCTGGTCGGCACGAGATCGCGCTTGACCTCATATTTGCCGATCACCTCCATGACCACGCGCGCCGCCTGCTTTTCGGCTTCGGTGGTGAAAACCGGGCCCTCACCCCCGGCCCCTCTCCCGCTCGCGGGCGAGGGGAGTGCAAGCCCCTCGCCCTCCGGGAGAGGGGTTGGGGTGAGGGCAGACAAGCCAAGCCGCACCGCCGCACCGGAGCCGACCTGCACGCTGACCTTCTTGTCGTCGGCACTGGGCGCGTCGAGGATGACCTGCTTCAGGCGGATCGGCGAATCGCCACGGTTGGCCTCGTCGATGATCTCCTGGAACTTGTCGTGCGCGACGATGTTGAGGCGATCCACCGCCGGAACAAAGGTGCGCTTGCCATAGGGCAGGCGCAGGCCGCGGCCGATGCTCTGCTCGATCAGCGTGCGCGCGTTGGCGGCGCGCAGCGGCACGATGGTGTAAAGGTTGGTCACGTCCCAGCCCTCCTTGAGCATGTTGACGTGAATCACGATCTCGGTCGGCTCGTCCACACTCTCCACGGCCAGCAGGCGCGTGATCATCTCCTCCTCTTCCGCACCCGTGCGGCTGGAATCCACCTGGATCACCTTGCCCGCGTAGCGGCCCTCGTAGAACTGCGCCGACTCGATCAGCGACTTGAGTTGCGCCGCGTGCGTGGTATCGCGGGCGATCACCAGCATGAAGGGCTTGACCAGCGGCACGCCGTTTTCGCGGGCATAGGTCAAAAGCTCCACTTTCGTGGTTTCGTGCAGGCGCACGCCGTCTTCCAGCTTGATCTTCTCCACTTCCTCGGGCGTGTGCGCCGAGGCCGAGAAGTTGCGCTGGGTGACCACGGCAGGCTCCTTGACGAAGCCGTCTTCCATCGCCCGCGCCAGCGGGTAATCCATCACCACGTTCTTGAACGGCACCGGCCCTCGGCTCGACTCTACGAAGGGTGTGGCCGTCACCTCCAGGCCGAACAAGGGCTTCAGCTCGTTGATGGCCCGCACGCCTGCGCTGGCGCGGTAGCGGTGCGATTCGTCCATCAGCAGCACCAGGTCGGGCAGGTTGGCCAGATGGTTGAAGTAGCTGTCGCCCAGCACCTCGCGCATCCGCTTGATACGGGGCTCCTTGCCGCCACGCACTTCGGAGTTGATCTTGGAGATATTGAAGATGTTGATGCGCACGTCATGGGCAAAGCCCATCGACTGATCGTCCACCGCCGCGCCGGTCTGGTCGTAGTTGTCGCCGGTGATGATCAGCGGCGGTTGCTGCGCGAACTCGGCGATGCCCTTGAACACGTACTTGGGCGTGTTGCGCGTGAAGTCCGTGATCAGCTTGTTGTAGATGGTCAGGTTGGGCGCGAGCACGAAGAAGTTGTTGATGCCGTGCGCCAGATGCAAATAAGCGATGAACGCACCCATGAGCCGCGTTTTGCCCACGCCCGTGGCCAGCGCAAAGCACAGCGAGGGGAACTCGCGCTCAAAGTCTTCCAGCGTGGGAAATTCCGCCTTCAGCGTGGAAAGAATCGCCGTGACATCGCGCTCCTTGCGCAACAAATCGGGGGCGGCTTCGAGCGCGCGCGCCAGCCGCTTGAGCGATTCCTCCTGCGGCGGCCGCAGCGACAAGCGGCCGGCGATGTGATGCAGGGCGCGGGCGCTCATGTCTTACTCCCCTCGGATGGTTCTTGTTCGATGGCCGCAAGCTCGCCTTCCAGTTCTTCCACCGTCGGCAGGCTAGCCACGAGCGGCTCGGGCAGGGCGCGCACCAGCTGGTATTCCGCCACGCCCATGGGCTTGTCGATGCCGGAGAGTGCATATTCCGCCACCAGCCGGTCTTTGGTTTTGCACAGCAACAGGCCGATGGTCGGGTGATCGTCGGCTGCCTTGATCTGCCGGTCAACGGCAGTGAGATAAAAATTCAGTTGCCCGGCGTGCTCGGGTTTGAACTCGGTGGCCTTGAGTTCTACCACCACATAGCACTTGAGCCGCGTGTGATAGAACAGCAGGTCGATGAAGAACTCCTGCTCGCCGACCTCGAGCCGGAATTGCCGCCCCACGAAAGCAAAGCCGCTGCCCAACTCCAGCAGAAAGCGGGTAATGTGCCGCACCAGCGCGTTTTCGATCTCGCGCTCGTGCGCGGCATCGCCCAGGCCAAGAAAGTCGAACAGATACGGGTCTTTCAGCGTTTCATGCGCCAAGGCCGAATGCAGCGCGGGCAGGCGGGCGGCGAAGTTGGTCACGGCCTGCCCCTGCCGCTCCAGCCACTGGTTGCGCAGCTTCGCTTCCAGCGTGGCGCGCGACCAGCCTTCGCTCACGGCCTGTTCGGCGTAGCGCAGGCGCAGCGCTGGGTCTTTCAGCTTGGTCAACAACAGCACGTTGTGGAACCAGGGCAATTGTGCAGCAAGCTGCTGCACCATTTCAGCGTCTGGCCAGGCTTCGGCAAAGTCCCGCATGTACATCAGGTTTCGCCTGGAAAACCCCTTCATCTCCGGAAACTCGGCGCGCAAGTCCCGCGCCAGCCGTTCGATGACCTTGCTGCCCCAGCCCTGCGCCGCCTGCCGGGTCAGAATCTCGCGGCCAATCTGCCAGTAGAGCCGGATCAGCTCCGCATTGGCCGCCAGCACCGCCCGCGCCCGGGCCGCGGCCACCCGCGTCTTGATCTCGGCCAGCCAGTCGGCGTAGTCCGGCGGCAGGGGGGAGGGTGTGCCGCTCATGGCGTGTCCTCCTCGCCAAATAGGTCGGGTATCGGGCTGGCGGGCCTGCGGCCATTTGAGCGGCCAGCCGGTTCAGAAGACGGCGGAGTAGGCTCTGTTTGCGCCATCGGCAGGTTGGCCACGTTCAAGCTGTAGTCGTCACGCCCCCACTCGCAGCGCGCCAGCACCATCTTGGGAATCTTCTTCAGCGTCAGGTTCGGCCAGCGTTCCGCCGCCTGCGCCGCCGTCACCCCCCGGAAGGCCGAGCAGCACACGAGCAGGCTTCGGTCGGCACCGACTTCCTCGGACAGCGCTTGCAACTGCTCGGCGGACAGGTTCTGCGTGGTGACGTAGATGAAGTCGCGCTCGCTGGAGTGGCCGTGCTGCCACCACAGCACCTCGGAGGGCGCGTAGGTGAAGCCTTCCAGCTTGGCCAAGGCTTCCGCCAGCATCGCCGCGTTGTACTCGGGATTGATGACGGGGTTGCCCCAGCGGTCGTTGACGATGAGTGTGGGCGCGAGGCGGTAGTAGCGGAAACCGCCGCCGCCTTTCCATCCCACGGCCTGGGTGATGCCGCCGGGGTCTTCGCCGTCGATCACCTTTTTCAGGCGCGGGATGATGTGCGTGTGGCAGTGCTCGCCCAGCTCCACCATGATCCAGCGGCGGCCCATTTTGTGGGCGACAGCGCCGGTCGTACCGGAACCGGCGAAGGAATCGAGGACGAGGTCGCCGGGACGAGTAGCAAGAGTTAGAACACGCTGCAGGAGACGTTCTGGTTTTGGGGTATCAAAGAGATCCTCGCCAAACAATGCCCGCATTTCTTTCTTCGCTTCGTCGTTATGGCCAACCTCTTCGTAGAGCCAGATGGTGGTGCTTGGAATCGTGTCGGCAACTTCCGACAGGAATCGCTTGTACGCCGGACGCGCATCACCATCCACGCCGAACCAGATCCGGTTATCAGCAATCAGCTCAGCAAACTTCTCTCTCGTGTAGCGCCAACTCGTTCCCGGCGGCGGATAAACCTCCCGACCGGAGGGCAACTTAACAGGAAAGATCGCATAATCCCGCGCTTCGTTGCGCAGTACGTCACTTGCCTTCCAAGGCCCACGAGGATCGTTGTCCCGATTTGTGTATCGTCCTGTTTGCTTCTCTGTTTTTGGCAATCGCTCGAGATTGAATCTGGTTAAGTCTTTTGCGACAACAAGCACAAAGTCGTGAGAGTTAGAAAAATACTTAGAGTCCGACTTAGGGGCGTACTTCTTCTGCCAAATGACAGTAGAAACAAAATTCCCCCGCCCAAACACCTCATCACACAACACCTTCAGATAATGACATTCGTTGTCATCGATGGTGATCCACAGCGAGCCATCGTCCGACAACAGCCGCCGGATGATCTCCAGCCGGTCGCGCATCAGCCCGAGCCAGATGGAATGCTCCAGCCCGTCGTCGTAATGGGTGAAGGCGCTGCCGGTGTTGTAGGGCGGGTCGATGAACACGCATTTGACCTTACCCGTGAATTCCGCCTCCAGCGCCTTCAAGGCCAAGAGGTTGTCGCCAAAGATCAGCCGGTTGTCGAAGAGGTCCTCCCTCACCCCCTGCCCCTCTCCCAGCGGGCGAGGGGGAGTCCTGAATTTGGCGTGGTAGGACTTTTCCGGGTCTTCGAGCAGGATGCGCGGTTCCAGCTTGGGGCGTTTTTCTTTACCTATCCAGGTCAATTCCAGCTTTTGCTTGGTCATGTTCAATCCTTCCCTGGAGCGCCGTCCGGCCGCGCCATCCACGGCGCGGCGTTCGCGCCCGAAAAAGCCACGTCAAGTGGCTTTTTCTCGCCTCGCGGCGACCGGCGCTCACCCTTGCCGATCCAGGTGAGTTCGAGTTTTTGCTTGCTCATGGGCGTCAGCTCAGTTGCGCAATGCGCCAGACGGCGGTAGCGAGTCTGGCCAATTTGTTCTGGCGGGCGTCGATACGCTCGGGCGTCCAGTCTTCATTTTCCTCGGCGAGTTCGCGGGTGAGCTTGAGGCTGCTTTGCTCCAGCACCAGACGCTTGTCAGCGTAGGGCTGGTTGGCTATCGCCTTGTTCTTGCCCGCTTCGAGCATAACCATGTTGCCGAGCCGATAGACGAAGTTGTCCAGATCGCGGTCGGAAAAGGCCTCCCAGCCCACCTGGGGGGATTGGGGTAGCACGTGCTCGATGGTGTAGGTGGCGGATTCGGGATCGAAATCGATGCCGCCCGCCTGCCGCTCGAGTTTGCACAGGATGTAACGCACGACCTTGGCGTTGCGGCTTTGCGTGGTCTTGATGCTCTTGTCGGCGAAGTCGGCGCGGAAGGCGTCGTCGCCGAGGTAGACCGGGCGCAGGGTTTCGAGCGCGTCGAGCAGGGTTTTCGCCTCGCCTTTGTGCAGCTTGAGCGCGGCGGTGTGATAGATGCGTTCTTGCTCGCCGGTATGCTGGGCGCCGATGACGTTGTAGCGAAAGGCGATGACCACGGTGGCACGCAGCAGGGCTTCGAAGTCGGCATCCCCGAGCTTGCGCCGTGCGGCCATCAACATGGGATAGGGCTGGCGCACGGAGAACATGCGCAGTTCCTGCGCGCTCTGCTTGCAGGCGGGCGGCCATTGCGAGCCTTCGGGCTGGGTCAGCGCGAGGTAGGCGTCAATGTCCTCGTCCATGTCCCGCAACAGGGTGAACACCGCTTCGCGGCTCTGGATGCGGTTGCGGATGGTCTTGAACAGCTCGGACTGGCGGGCGAAGCCCTGCCGGCTGTTCCAGTGCATGCGCAGAAAGTCGGGAAAGCTCTCTTGCCCGAGGCGACCGACCATTTTTTCCCACTGCCGTTCGAGCTCGTCCAATTCGTGCGCGGATTCATTGCCGCGCGCAAGCACGGAGAACAGGTAATTCTTCAGCAGATCGGTGGCAGACAGACGCACGCCGCGGGCGTTGAGCGTCTCGAATACCTTGTAGGCGTTGAGCTCGTCGGCCACGGTGATGACCGTGAAGAAGAGCTTGTCGCTCATGGTGTCGATGAACTGCGCCAGCGCCTTGCCTTGATCCGGCTCGTTCTTGACGTGCTCGCGCAAACGGCGCTCGAACCATTCAAACCCCTTGCGCATGGCGTGGGTGGAAGCGGGAAAGCCGCGCTGCGGCAAGTGGTCGGCGAGCGTGACCAGATAGTCGCGGTAGTAGGCGTCGTTGTTGCGGTTGAGCGAGAGTTTGTTGCGGGTGACTAGGGTGACGGGGTCGAGATAGCCGATGTAGGTGGCTCGGAGCTGGTCGAGCCGCTTCTGGTTGGCTTCGGCGTTCTTGCCTTCGCTGACGAGCTTGCGAAGCAGCCGCATGGCGGCCAGCACGATCAGGCTGGAGGTGGTCAGGCGCTGCTGGCCATCGATGACTTCGAATTCCCTATTGTTGGCCGTCTGCAAGACCAGATAGCCCATGTAGTGCGCCGGCTCGCCATCGGGCAGCAGGGTACCGAGCAGGTCTGCCCAGAGGTCTTCCCAGTGTTCCTCATCCCACGAGTAATCGCGCTGGAAGCGGGGGATGCGGTAGGTCTGACCATTACCGAGAAGTTCGCGATAGGTGCGGTTGGCGGTGCTGAAGTTGGTTGCGGCCATGTGTGTTTTTCCTATTGCAATTCCCATTCGATGGTGAACAGCGTGCGCTCGTCCGCCTGCTGTTCGAGCTGCTTTTCCAGTTGTTCGATGAGATCGCTGCGTTGTGCTTCGATGTCATCTTGCCGGCTGAACAGTTCGCGCCGCAATTTTGACCGACGGCTCTCCAGTTCACGCTGACGCTTCTGGTGCGCCAGTTTTTCTTGCAGCGTGGGCGACGTCGCTGCCGTGCAGCGCACCTCCTTCGATTTCCGCGTCGATGGACTTGATCTCCCGCAGCAACTGGGTTCGCCGGCTTTCCACATCGGCTGCCAACGAGGCGTTGCCCTCGTCAGAGAAAAGGCCCGCCGCCTGTGCAGTGGCAGGCAGGCGCAGCAGCTTCTCCGGGTCGTCCTCGGCCAATACCTCACCGTCGGTGGTGGTGGCTGCGACCAGCAGATGCTGCTCCTGATTGCCCAGGGCCTCAACGATGAGCAGTTTGCATGTGAGCCACCCAGCTTTTCCGCGATAAGGCTCCAGGGTACTGACCCTGGTGCCATAAGCGTCGTAGTCGAACACCAGTTTGGCTCTGTCGAGCTTTCGGGACTTGGCCTGCTGCGTGACCCATTGCGCCAGCGGATGGTGGATGCGGTACAGGTGAGCCTCGCCGGAACGGCGCGGCAGTTCGTAGTGGCCCAAGGGGATATCGGCATCCGGTTCGCCCTCTCCCCCACCCCCTCTCCCGCCTGCGGGCGAGGGGAGCCGGTGCAGGTTGAAACCATCGTTATCGAAGTCGGCGCAGCCGTCCAGCTCCGCACGGCTCAGATCCATCAGCATGCGCTCGAAGCGGTTACGCGCACTTCGGCTGTCCTCGGCGCGGACGCGGAGCTTGTCCTGCACTTCCTCGTCGAAGTTTTCCAGCAGGATCTGGCGCGTCTTGACCATCGCCTCGTTGATTTCGCTGGAGAGGTCGAGCTGGAGCTGTTCGAAGCTGGCCTTGATTTCGCTCGGATTCCGGCAGTTCTGGTAGATGTCGGCGATGCGGCGCTCGAAGTCCACGCCGGAGCCAGCAGAACTGCAGGTTGATGCCTTCCGCGCCCGCTTCGGTGGCGATCATCACCGTGTCGCGTTCCTTTGCATACGGTGGAGAGTCGTTCGCGTAAAGCACCGAAGGCTTGATCGCGGCCACTGGCAGTGAACTGTGCGCGGAAGCAGTCAAGGTCGCCAAAGACACGGTCGTCGATGAGGCTGACGAGGCCCACTTCGTCAGCGAAGATGACGCCGCGCGAAAGCGGGTTGCGGCAGGCGAACAGGGCGGCATCGACCTGATGCGGATTGAGATCCACCTGGGAATCGACCAGCGTCGAGGCCAGCGACTCCACGGTGTCGCCTGCCGCGCGGCGGGTGAGCAGCCAGGCGATGTATTGGCTTTGGTGTGGCGTCAGGGGCTGCGGGGTCATCAATGGTGGCCTTCCCTCGATACGTTCCCGGGCGGGCTTGGTTCGCCGGTTCCGCTCCAGGCATCCTTTCTGCCGATGCCCTCGGTCGGCCGGTGACCCGAGCCCGGAGTGGCGAAACCGTGAGGACTTCCGGTTGGGACCTTTTTTCTCCCGGCTTGGGGGCACCGCAGGAACGGTCATCGTCACGTTTTTGACCGGTGTGGGACGCCGTCTGCAAAATCCGGGCGATTTTCCCATGCCGCCGCTTGATCGACCAGTGACCGGACGCGGTCCCATCCGGCACCGCCCGGATCGTCTCGAAGGGCTCCGGGAGGCGGGGAATTCACGGCAGGAGACAGTGTGTTGCCATTTCTTGACACCCGTTGCGACCTTGGATTAAATGCGGAGGTTTTATCTCCGGCTATGGGTGTTTTCCCTGCGCCCAAAAGAAGACGAGCATCGACGAACCCATGTTCCTGCACCAGACACTGGTCGACGTGACCGACCGCATCCGCGCCCGCAGCCACGACCGCCGCGCCGCTTACCTCGATCTCATGCACCGCGCACGCCAGAAGGGTGTAGAGCGCTCTCACATCGCCTGCACCAACGTGGCCCATGCCTATGCGGCGACCCCCGCCAACGACAAGCTGGTGCTGAAGGCCGCGACCGTGCCGAATCTCGGCATCGTGACCGCCTACAACGACATGCTCTCGGCCCATCAGCCCTACGAGCACTATCCGGAGATCATCAAGGACGAGGCGCGTCGGGCCGGCGTCACCGCCCAGGTCGCGGGCGGCGTGCCGGCGATGTGCGACGGCGTGACCCAGGGTCAGACCGGCATGGAGCTGTCGCTGTTCTCGCGCGACGTGATCGCGCTGTCCACGGCGGTGGCGCTGTCGCATCGTGTGTTCGATGCCAATCTCTATCTCGGCGTCTGCGACAAAATCGTGCCGGGCCTGCTTATCGCCGCGCTGCGCTTCGGCCATCTGCCCGGCGTGTTCGTGCCGGCCGGCCCCATGGTGTCCGGCATCTCGAATTCCGAAAAAGCCAAGGTGCGGCAGCAGTTCGCCGAAGGCAAGGTCGGCCGCGATGCGCTGCTGGAGTCGGAAATGGCTTCCTACCACAGCGCCGGCACCTGCACTTTCTACGGCACCGCCAACAGCAACCAGATGCTGCTGGAGATCATGGGGCTGCAACTGCCGGGCTCGTCCTTCGTCAATCCCGGCACGCCGCTGCGCGAAGCGCTGACCCGTGCGGCGACCCGTGTGGCGGTGGATCTGGCCCGGGATGCCACGGCGCCCGCCCTCTGCCATATCGTGGACGAACGGGTGATCGTCAATGCCATCGTCGGCCTGTTGGCGACCGGCGGCTCGAC
Organism: Methylococcus sp. S1M; assembly: GCF_051295855.1. NCBI lineage: Bacteria > Pseudomonadati > Pseudomonadota > Gammaproteobacteria > Methylococcales > Methylococcaceae > Methylococcus > Methylococcus sp. S1M. The sequence goes on along the minus strand of NZ_JBPDXO010000003.1, from coordinate 238,606 downwards.
CAACCACACCATCCACCTGGTGGCCATCGCCCGCGCCGCGGGGATCGAGGTCAACTGGGACGATTTCAACGATCTCTCGGCCGTGGTGCCGCTCCTGGCCCGCGTCTATCCCAATGGCAAGGCCGACGTGAACCATTTCCACGCCGCCGGCGGCATGGGTTTCCTGGTGCGGGAGCTGCTCGATGCCGGCCTGCTGCACGAGGACGTGCAGACCATCCTCGGCCCGGGGCTGCGCCGCTGGGCGGAAGAGCCCTGGCTGGACAACGGTACGCTGGCCTGGCGCGATGCGCCTGAGAAGAGCCACGATCCGGAGGTGCTCGCCCCGGCGGGCGAGCCGTTCAGTCCGGACGGCGGCTTGCGTCTGGTCACCGGCAATATCGGCCGCGGTGTCATCAAGGTCTCGGCGGTGGCGCCGGAGAACCGGGTGGTGCGGGCGCCCGCCATCGTGTTCGAAAGCCAGGACGAACTGATCGCCGCCTTCAAACGCGGCGAGCTGGAGCGCGATTTCGTCGCCGTGCTGCGCTTCCAGGGGCCCCGCGCCAACGGCATGCCCGAGCTGCATCAGCTCACGCCGGCCCTGGCCTCGCTGCAGGACCGTGGCTTCAAGGTCGCCCTGATCACCGATGGCCGTATGTCCGGGGCCTCCGGCAAGGTACCGGCGGCGATCCACATCTCCCCGGAGGCCGCCATGGGCGGCCCGCTGACCCTGCTGCGCACCGGCGACACCATCCTGCTCGACGCCGTGCGGGGCAAGCTGGAAGCCGAGGTGCCGGCCGATCGCTGGGCGCTGCGTGAACCGGTGACCGACGATCTGTCCGGCAACCGGTTCGGCTGCGGAAGGGAGCTGTTCAGCGGCTTCCGCCATCTGGCCGATACGCCGGAGCGCGGAGCTTTCACTTTCAATTTCGACGACGGTGTCCGCTAAGGCCCGTTCCTGCAACTGCAAGGAAAAAACCATGAATCTGGATCAGATCATCGAAGCCACCAGCGTCATGCCGGTGATGGTGGTGGACCGTCCCGAAGATGCCGTGCCGCTGGCCCGCGCCCTGGTCGAGGGTGGCATCCGCGTGCTGGAGATCACCCTGCGCACCGCCGCCGGTCTCGACGCCGTCAAGGCGATCCGCCGCGAGGTTCCCGATGCCATCGTCGGCGTCGGCACCATCGCCACCCCCGCCCAGCTCGAGGCCTCGATCGCCGCGGGCGCCCAGTTCGGGGTTTCACCGGGCACCACGCCGACTCTGCTCAAGGCCATCGTCGACAGCAGGCTGCCGTTCTTCCCCGGTGTTGCCACGACTTCCGAGGTGATGCAGGTGCTGGAGGGCGGGCTGACCGTGATGAAGTTCTTCCCGGCGGTGGCCGCCGGTGGCGTCAAGATGCTGGAATCCTTCCGGGGTCCGTTCCCGCAGGTGCGGTTCTGCCCGACCGGCGGCATCAACGCCCAGAACGCCCCGGATTTCTTCAAGCTCCCCAACGTGGTCTGCGTCGGCGGCTCCTGGCTGACCCCCAAAGACCTCGTCGCCGCCGGCAACTGGGCGGAAATCACCCGCCTGGCGCGCGAGGCGGCCGCGCTCAAGCCCTGAATCCTCCGGCAGGGACGGCCCACCGGCGGGTCGTCTGGCAGGGTCTATCGGCTTCGCGCCTGGCTTGATCGATGGGGAACGGCCCGTGGTTCCGCTCAGAGCGATGCGGCGTCCATCGTGCCGATGCTCGACGGGTTTCCATGCGGCGAGTGATGCCGGGATGCGACCGGGGACGGTTGTTGCGAACCTGCAATGCGAAAGACCGATGATCCGATTTTCATCGCCCTTGGACACGTTGATCGAAGTCATCAAACGCTTCCGCTTCCACCTCCGTAGGTAAAGGTGATCCGATGCCGGCCACTCCCCACCTCATCTCCACTCTCATCCAAAGCGCCGCATCGGCCATCCAGTCGCATGCCGAGGAGGTGAGCGCTCTCGATCAGGCGATCGGCGACGGTGACCATGTCGTCAACCTCCAGCGAGGGCTGGAGGCTTTGTCGCAGCAGGCGGAAAGTCTGGCGGCGCTGGACTGGCCGGCGGCCTTGCAGAAGATCGGCATGACCCTGATGGCGTCGGTGGGCGGGGCGTCGGGCTCGCTGTACGGCACCTTGTTCATCGCCATGGGCAAGGCCATGAAAGACCGGGAAATGAACCTGGCGAATCTGGCCGAGGCCTTCGGTCGGGGCGTGGAGGCGATGAAGGCGCGCGGCAAGGCGGATCGGGGCGAGAAGACCATGCTGGACGTGCTGATCCCGGTGGCCGACGTACTGAAATCGGCGGCGGAGCATGCCATCGCTCCGGGGCAACTGGCGGAGGAGGTGAGCCGCGCCGCCGAGGCGGGCATGGAATCCACCCGCGACATGCTGGCCACCAAGGGCCGCGCCTCTTTCCTGGGCGAGCGCGCCATCGGCCACGTCGACGCCGGCGCCCGCAGCAGCCAGTTGATGATCTCGGCCATCGCCGAAGTCGTGGCGGAATCGGCCTGGTGACGCCGCCGGCCCTCAACAGCCCCAGCGCAGGGCGGCCGTGTGCACCGGCGCGTCCCACAGCCTGAGCATTTCCTCGTCCAGCAGGCTCAGGGTGAGGGAGCAGCCGGCCATGTCCAGCGAAGTGGTGTAATTCCCTACCAGGGAGCGCGCGATGTCGACGCCGCGTCCGCTCCAGTACCGGTGCGCCAGCCCGTACACCAGATGCAGCTCGATCAGGGGAGTGCCGCCGAAGCCGTTGACGTGCAGCAGTACCGGCTGGCCAGCTCGCGGTTTCAGCTCCTCGTCGATGACGGCGGCGATGTAGTCCACGATCTCGCCGGCGCTGCCCAGAGCCATGCGCTCCCGCCCCCGTTCGCCGTGAATGCCCACACCCATTTCCATTTCCCGTTCGCCGAGCTCGAACATCGGCTTGCCCAAGGCTGGCACGGTGCAACTGGTCAGGGCGACGCCCATGGAGGCGGTGGCGTGGACCACGCGTTCCCCCAGGGCCTTGCAGGCGGCGAGGTCGTAGCCGGCTTCCGCCGCCGCGCCGACGATCTTCTCCACCACCGTGGTGCCGGCGATGCCGCGCCGGCCCATGCCGCGGTTTTCCGGGAGGGAGACGTCGTCGTGCACGAGCAGCGAGTCGTGGGGGATGTCCAGCATCTCGGCGGCGATTTCGAAGTTCATCACGTCACCGGCATAGTTCTTGACGATGAACAGGACGCCGCCGCCGTGGTCCACCGCCTGGGCGGCCGCCAGCATCTGGTCCGGGGTCGGCGAGGTGAACACCTGGCCGGGGCAGGCGGCGTCCAGCATGCCGAGGCCGACGAATCCCGTGTGCAGCGGTTCGTGCCCCGAGCCTCCGCCCGAGACCAGGGCCACTTTGCCCGGCCTGGCCGGTGCCTTGCGGGAGACGAAGCGGGGTTCGGGGCTGAAATCGACGATGTCGGCGTGGGCCAGGGCGAAACCGCGGAGGCTTTCGTCCAGGAAATCCTCGACCGTGTTGATGAATTTTTTCATGAGGCTTCTTTGGGAGGCGATCAAAAGATTCAGGCGTCCAATCTCACGGTCCGGCCGCTGGCGGCGGATTCCAGCGCGGCCACGAGGGTCCGGCAATTCGTCCTGGCATCGTCCAGCGACAGCAACGGCGGCTTGCCGTTCAGGACGCAGTCGGCGAAATGCTCGATCTCCAGCCGGAAATGGTTGGCCACCGGCAGTTGTTCGAGGCACTGGCGGCCGTCCTCGGTCCACCAGGAGATGACCGGGATGTCGCCGGGATTCTGCCAGGCCGTATGGCACTTCACGCCGCCCAGTGTGCCGGTGATCTCGTACTCCGAGCGCCGCGCACATTCGAAGCTGATATCGAAATGGCCGCGCCGGCCGTCGCCGAAATCGATCACGCCGCTGGTGGCGATGTCCGCGCCGCTCTCGACGTATTTCGCCATCGCCGTCACAGCGACCGGATCCTGCTCGAAGCACCAGCGCAGGGAATGCACCGCATAGGGCCCGATGTCCCACATCGCGCCGCCGCCGTGTCGGACGTCGCGTGCCAAGCGGTAGCGCCGGGCCGGGCGCATCATGAACGAATAGCTGGCGCGGGCATAGCGGACCTCGCCGATCGCGCCGGAGCGGACGATCTCCTGCACCCGCGCATGCTGGGGATGGAAGCGGTACATGAAGCCTTCCATCACCGTCAGGCCGCGTTCGCGGGCGGCCGTTGCGATCGCCCCGATGTCCGCCGCCGTCAGCGCCATGGGCTTCTCGCACAGCACGTGCTTGCCGGCCTGCAGCGCCCGCACCGCCCATTCGGCGTGTTCGTGATTGGCCATCGGGAGATACACCGCCTGGACCGCGTCATCGGCGAGCAGGACCTCGGGTTGGTCGTAGCAGCGCACGTCCTGCTGGTGCGGTGCGTATTTGGCCAGGGTCTCTGCGGCGGCGCCGGGACGCCGGCTGGCGATGGCCACCAGTTCGGAATTCGAGGCCTCGACGATGGCGGGCATCAGGCGTTCGTTGACGCGGGCCGCGCCGAGGATGCCCCAGCGCAGTTTCGTTGGAATTTCCATGGTTTCCCCTCCTCGAGCGTTGTCGTTTTGGAAAATTTTTTCGCGCCGTGACTGTAGCACAGCGCCGGAACTGCGGGTGCATGACTAAATACCATGAAAATCATAAGGTTGAGATCGCCTCCCTTTTGACTTCCGGCACTGCTTGCGCCATCCTCCCGCCTGTCCCAGACCACTGACGAAACACCAGGAGGAAATCCCATGACCATCCGAGTCGGAGACCGTCTGCCCGCGGGCAGCCTCACCGAATGCACCGAGTTCGATCCGGCCACCGCCTGTCCCATGAATCCCAGGGCGGTCGACGTCGGTGAACAGGCTCAGGGCAAGAAGCTCGTGATCTTCGGCGTGCCCGGCGCCTTCACCCCTACCTGTTCGGTCAAGCACCTGCCCGGCTTCGTTGCGAATCACGATCGGCTCAGGGCCAAGGGCGTGGACGAAATCTGGTGCATGGCCGTGAACGACGGCTTCGTGATGGCGGCTTGGGGCCGCGAGCAAAAGGCCGGCGGCAAGGTGCGCATGATGGCCGATGGCAGCGCCGAATATGCGAAGAAGCTCGGCCTGGAGCGCGACCTGACCGCCAACGGCATGGGCATCCGCTGCCACCGCTTCGCCATGATCGTCGACGACGGCGTCGTCAAATATCTCGGCGTCGAAGCCTCCGGCAAGTTCGAAGTCTCGAATGCCGAGGCCGTGCTGGCGCATCTTTGATCGGCTCGTCAGATCCCCCCACCCCATGCAGGAACCCACCCATGAAAATAGGCATCGCATCCGATCACGCCGGTTTCGATTACAAAGAACGGCTCCGTGCCTGGCTCGCTTCGCTCGGCCATGAGGTCGTCGACTACGGCTGTTTCAGCGACGAGCGCACCGATTATCCCACCTGGATACGCCCCTGCGCGCAGGCCGTGGCCGCCGGCGAGGTCGAGCGCGGCATCGTGCTCGGCGGCAGTGGCAATGGCGAGGCCATCGTCGCCAACCGGGTCAAAGGCTGCCGTTGCGGCTACTGCTTCAACGAAGAAACCGCCTACCTCACCCGTTGGCACAACGACGCCAACTGCATCGCCATCGGCCAGCGCATCGTGACTTTGGACATGGCCAAGAAGATCGTCGAGACCTTTCTCTCGACCGGCTTCGAGGGTGGCCGGCACATTCCCCGGATCGTGGCGATCGACGCCTAGCCCCTGCCGCCCAGGGCCACCGGCCACTCCGATGGGTACCGTCTTTGCCTGGGCGGTTCGATGCCGCCGAGTCTGCAAAGGGGGACGTCGAGGCGATGCGATGTTGAAAATGTTTTCGGGGTGGGAGTAGTCTTTGCGCGGGACCGATGGATCGATCGTCGACATGCGAATCGCCTTCGGATTGCCGTTTCAGCCATAGATGGAGAAGACCCATGTTTCTCAAGAAAAAACAGAACGGACATCTGGTCGAGATTCTCGGCCTCGGCGATTTGTTCAATCCGATGCACAAGATGGTGCCCGGCCGTCTGCACTACGGCGAGGAGCTGCAGGACCCCGAAAAGTTCGCCAAGTCGGATCTGATGTTCCCCTCCGGCGAGGACCTGCCCCGCTGCTGGGTCGATCCCCACTACCGCGACAGCGAGCTGAAAAAATAACTCCCGGCTTCAGGCGGAAGCCAGACGGTGCGCCTGCCGGGTCGTTTCCGGCAGGCGGTACCGGGGGGCGCAGCGCAGTACCCAGTCCACAGCGGTCGGCAGACTGAGCCGATGCCCCACTGAGACGTACACCGGCTGGACGCCCCGGCGGGTCCGCACCACCGCACCGACGGTTTCGTCCCCGTCGATCAGCGGTATCCAACTTCCCCGATCCTCCGCCAATTCTCCATGCGTGCCGACCAGGCGGGTCTTGCCGACGCCGATGGTCGGAATTCCCGTCAGCACCCCGAGGTGGCAGGCGATGCCGAAACGCCGCGGGTGGGCGTAGCCATGCCCGTCCACCAGGATGAGTTCGGGTAGGAGATTCAGCCGTTCCAGCGCTTCGAGCAGTGCGGGCAGTTCGCGGAAGGAAAGCAGGCCGGGTACGTAGGGGAAACGGGTCGGCCGGCGAACGATGGCCTGGTCGCTCGGGCGGAGGCTGGGAAAATCGAGCACGGCGACCGCGGCGCGGGTGATGCGGCCGTGATCCTCGAACCCCACGTCCACCCCGGCCACCGTGCGGATCTCGTCGGGAAGCGCGTCTTCGGCCAGCACCAGCGGGCGGAGACGGGTTTGCAGGTTGGCGGCTTCCCTGGGACTCAAGTCCCAGCGATGTGAATGCTGGAGCGCCAGGCCCACGGTTCAATGTCCGGCTCGCTTGGCCTCGTCCCAGAAAGCATCGAGTTCGGCCAGGGTGCAGTCGGTCAGCCGCTTGCCGCTCCGGCTGACGCAGTCCTCGATGAACCGGAAACGCCGGCGGAACTTGCGGTTGCCTTCGCGCAGCGCGGTTTCGGCGTCCACGTCCAGGTGACGGGCGAGGTTGACCAGCGCGAACAGCAGATCGCCCATTTCCTCACGCACATGCGCCGTATCGCCCGAGGCGACGGCTTGTTCCAGTTCGTCCAACTCTTCGCGGACCTTGCTCAATACCGCTGCGGATGCATCCCAGTCGAAGCCGTGACGGGCTGCGCGCTTCTGCAGTTTGTGGGCTTCCATCAAGGCCGGCAAGGCGGTGGCGACGCCCTCCAGAACGCTTCCGCCAGTCTGGCCGTTTTTCTCCGACCGCTCTTCGAGCTTGGACGTCTCCCAATGGCGCAGCCGTTCCGCATCGCTGGCGAAGTCGATGCCGGCGAAGACGTGCGGATGGCGGCGTTCCAGCTTGTCGGCGATCGCTGCAGCGACGGCTTCGAAATCGAACAGCCCCCGTTCCTCCGCCATCCGCGAATGGAACGCGACCTGCAGCAGCAGATCGCCCAGTTCGTCCCGCAGGTCGGTGAAGTCGCCCCTTTCGATGGCATCGGCGACCTCATAGGCTTCTTCCAGCGTGTAAGGGACCAGGCTGGCGAAGTCCTGCCGAAGGTCCCAAGGGCAGCCCGTGTCCGGGTCCCGTAAGCGGGCCATGATATCGAGGAGGCGTCGGGTCTGTTGCACGGTCAGAAGGCGTAATCGAAGTTTTCGCGGAAACGTTCCCGGAAGGCTTCGAGCGAGAAGCTGTGATTCTGGGTGCCGGCCGTTTCCACCTTGATCGCGCCCATGAGCGAGGCGATGCGGCCCGTGGTCACCCAGTCCAGGTCTTCGAGCAGGCCGTAGATCAGCCCGGCCCGGTAAGCATCGCCGCAGCCGGTGGGATCGAGCACGGCGTTGGGACGTGCGGCGGGGATTTCATGGCAGGCTCCGGCGGCGTAGATGAGGGAGCCGCCGGCTCCGCGGGTGACGATCACAGCATCGACCCGCTCGGCGAGCCGGGCCGGATTCAGGCCGGTGCGCTCCTGCATCAGGCGTGCCTCGTAGTCGTTCAGTGTGACCCAATTCGCCAGCTCGACAAACTTGAGCAGTTCCTCCCCGTCGAACATCGGCATGCCCTGACCCGGATCGAAGATGAAAGGGATATGGGCATCGGCGAACTGGCGCGCATGCTGGAGCATGCCGTCCTTGCCGTCGGGGGCCACGATGCCGAGGCGGATGCCGGCATCGGTCGGCACGTCGTTCAGATGGGAAAAGGACATGGCCCCCGGATGGAAAGCCGTGATCTGGTTGTCGTCCATGTCCGTGGTGATATAGGCCTGCGCGGTGTAGCTGTCTTCGACCGTGCGGATGTAGTCACGGCGGATGCCGCAGCACGCCAGCCATTGGGCATAGGGTCCGAAATCCTTGCCGACGGTGGCCATCGGCAGGGGATCGTGGCCCAGCAGTTTGAGGTTGTAGGCGATGTTGCCGGCACAGCCGCCGTATTCGCGGCGCAGCTCCGGCACTAAGAACGAGACGTTCAGGATGTGGACCTGGTCGGGCAGGATATGGTGTTTGAAACGGTCCTGAAACACCATGATGGTGTCATAGGCCATGGAGCCGCAGATGAGAGCGCTCATGCCGGTATCGTCCTGCTATCGTCGGAGTGAAATGGGCTAGTCTGCCGGGAGTGTTTCAACGAATCAAGATGAGGAACCAGACGCTGCCGGCCAGGACCAGCGAACTCAGCACCGCCGCGGAACCGATGTCTTTGGCCCGACCGGACAGGTTGTTCCGCTCGATGCCGATGCGGTCGATCGTTACCTCGACGGCAGTGTTGAGCAGTTCAACGATCAGGACGTTGATCAGCACCCCCACCAGCAACGCCCGCTCGATCCCCGTTTCACCCAACCACAAACCGAGCGGCACGCCAGCGAGGGTCAGCCAGCATTCCTGGCGGAAGGCCTCTTCATGGTGCCAGGTGGCGCGTACGCCGGCGAGGGAATTGATGAATGCGGCGTAAAGGCGTGCGAAGCCCTTGAGATTTTGTCCAGCCATGCGATTTCCTTCGAAAACGGTTGTCAAAAGCCGAAGTTGCAATCAGCCACTATCCCACGCCGAGGTTACAAGGGTGTTGTGGCTGGCTCCTCGGTCTGAACGTGAAAAAAGGACTATGCTTTAGGAAAGAAGAAGCGATGAGGGCTGCCTCGCCGGGAAAATGGGGAGTGACGGCATCGACCGGGAAGGGGCTGCGCAACCTTCCGGGAATGCCGCGCAAACGGTCAGCGCAAGAGGAGAGAATCATGGATACGAAACACAGCGGTTACTTCAAGAATTCCCTTTGGCTGTTGGTTCTCGGCTCTTGTGCCTGGGCCGCTTCGTCGGTTTCGGCATGGGCAGCCGATGGATGCAGCTTTGAGTACATCATCACCAGTCAGGCAGCGAACACCTTTTCCGCCAGTGTGAGGGTCACGAACACGGGCAGCGCGCTGAGCGGATGGACCGTGGCGTGGAACATGCCCGGCGGACAGAAGATCACCCGATTGTGGGACGGCAAGTGGTCACAGAGGCTGTCGGCGGTCACCGTGCGCAACCTGGAGTCCAACCGCAAGGTGGCGAGCGGAGGAGTCATCCAGTTCGGATTCGATGCCACCTACTCCGGGGTCAACGGGATTCCTGCGGCCATGACGCTCAATGGGGCACAATGTTCATCGACTCCGACTCCGACTCCGACTCCGACTCCGACTCCGACTCCGACTCCGACTCCGACTCCGACTCCGACTCCGACTCCGACGCCGACGCCGACGCCGACGCCGACGCCGACGCCGACGCCGACTCCGGGTCCGGCGGCCAACCCGATCGGCATCAACATCACCGGGCTTTCCTACTACGGGACCGAGGTGCCGTTCCTGAATCTGTTCAAGCTGTCCGAGCCGTGGCTGACCCAGTGCGACGCCTACCAGGATCCGAACTGCAGCACCTTCGTCGAAGCGGGCGGCAGTTCCTGGAACACGAGGGAGCAGGCCAAGCTGATTCTGGATTCGAACGGCTACCCGCGTTCGCTGCCCGATCCCGCCCAGGGGGCGGCTAGCGGCACCAACTACACATCGGTCGCGACCCTGGTCCCGACCGGCTTGAATTCCGCCACCCCGGCCGGACGGTTCATCGTCCTTTATGACGGCGAAGGCACCCTGGCATACGGCCGCGGCGCGAGCAGGAATGCCTCGCTGTCCTCGCCGGGCCGGGATGTCATCGACGTCTCGACCGACGGCATCCAGACCTGGATCCAGGTCTCCATCAAGGCCACCGATCCCAACAAGACCGGGAATCACATCAGGAACCTGCGCCTGCTGCAGGCCGGCGGGGTCTGCAGCAACGATCCGGCGGCGTACTGCGACCCCTCGGCGGCACAGAGCGGCTGTGCAAGCGGCGGCTCGTGCCGGTCGTTCGAGCAGGTTTACCCGACTCAACCGTTCGACCCTCGCTTCCTGCGCAATCTGGCGGGTTTCAAGGCCGTCCGCTTCATGGCGTTCCAGAACACCAACGACTCGCAGGTCGAACTGTGGGCCGACCGCACCCTGCCCGACGACGTCACCTGGGTGTCCGAGCGCGGCGACGGCGGGCCGGTGGAGATGGCGGTGGCGCTCGGCAATCAGCTCGGTGCCGACATCTGGGTGAACATGCCGACCCATGCGGACGACGGCTATGTGCGCAGTTTCGCCACTCTGGTGAAGAACACGCTCGCGGCAAGCCGGAAGGTGTACGTGGAGTACAGCAACGAGGCCTGGAACGGTGCGTTTTCCGCCGGGAGCTGGATGGAAAATCAGGCACTCACGCGCTGGGCCGGCGCCAGCGACACACCCTTCGGCAAGCGCCTGCAATGGTATGGCATGCGCACCGCCCAGATCTGCGACATCTGGAAGGCGGTCTGGGGTGCATCGTTCAGCCGGGTGGTGTGCGTCCTGGGCGCCCAGGCGGCCAATCCCTGGACCGCCAGGCAGGCGCTGGACTGTCCTTTATGGGCGGCGGAAAACGGCGGAGCCTCGTGCGTGCAGCACGGCATCCGCGCGCTGGCGATTGCTCCCTATTTCGGCTATTACCTCGGTCTGCCGGAGAATCGGACGGTCGTGGACGCGTGGACCGGTCAGGCGGACGGCGGGCTGGCCAGCCTGTTCGCCGAGCTCCTGCAGGGCGGTTCCTTCGTCAACGGGCCGGCCGGCGGTGCGCTGGAGGACGCAAGGCGGCAGATGCTGCAGTACAAGGCCGTCGCCGCGGAATACGGGCTGGAGCTGGTCGCCTATGAGGGTGGGCAACATCTGGCGGGTGTCGGCGCGGTGGTCGACGACAATGCGGTCACCGATCTGTTCGTCGCCGCCAACCGCGACGGCCGCATGGGCCCGGTCTACAGCCGGCACCTGAACGACTGGAGCGCCGCGGGCGGCGGACTCTACAATCTGTGGAACAGCGTGGAGCCCTATTCGAAGTGGGGGGCGTGGGGATTGCTCGAATACCGCGATCAGGGCGGCGCGCCGAAATACGACGCGGTGAAGAGCCTCCTCTCCCCTTAGACTCCACGGAACCGGGCCGAAGGCCGTGCCGTCCGGTCTAACGCCGCGTTCCACGGAGCCTGGTGACCGGGCGGTCTCTTTTCACTCTTCGGCGATGGTCCGGTAACCCTCGGCGTCGAGCAGCTGGTCCATTTCCCCAATGTCGTCGGGTCTCACGGCGAACAGCCAGGCCTCGTAGGGCGACTGGTTGACCCGTTCCGGCGCGTCGGCCAGAGCCTCGTTGCGAGCGACGATCTCTCCGCTCAAGGGGCTGTTGACGTCCGCTGCCGCTTTCACCGATTCGACCACCGCACAGGCCTCGCCGGCGTGGACGCGGCGGCCGACCGCCGGCAGTTCCAGATAGACCAGATCCCCCAGCGCTTCCTGGGCATGGTCGGAAATTCCGACCTTGACGGTTCCATCCGCTTCCAAGCGGGCCCATTCGTGGGTCTTGGCGTATTTCAGCCCGGCCGGCAAATTGCTCATGAGTCGGTGTCCTCTTTCTCGGGGCGGTCAGACCGCCATCGCCACAACTTATGTGAAATCGCCGGGCAGGTAAAGGCGTGTGGCGAGTAATGCAGTGTCGCCGACCGGTGTTACCCGGTCTTTCGGCACCGTTTGCGGGTAAACTACAGGGAACCCATACTGGAAGTTTCTGGTCAGGAGCCCTCGAGAATGAGCGTTACCCAGGCGGATGTCGAAGCCGCTCTGAAAAACTTCGTCGATCCCAATCTCGGCGTCGATTGGTTCGCCGCCAAGTCGGTGAAAAAGATAAGCGTGGACGGCGACCGCGTGAGTCTTCGCATTGCGCTGGGGTATCCCGCCGGTTCCTGCCGCGATGAACTGGCGCAGGCCGCGAAAGCCGCGATCCGCGCGGCGGTCGGCGCCGCCGAGGTCGAGATCGACCTCGTCTCGGAAATCGTCTCCCATGCGGTACAGAAGGGCCTGAAGCCGATGCCGGGGGTGCGGAATATCATTGCCGTCGCTTCGGGCAAAGGAGGGGTCGGCAAGTCGACCACGGCGGTCAATCTGGCCCTGGCTCTGGCCGGCGAAGGCGCGCGGGTCGGTATTCTCGACGCCGACATCCACGGTCCCAGTCAGCCGCTGATGCTGGGCGTGTCCGGGCGGCCCGAAACGGAGGGCAGGAAGATCCACCCCATCGTTGCGCATGGTCTCCAATCCATGTCCATCGGCTATCTGATCGACGAGGACACCCCGATGATCTGGCGCGGCCCGATGGTCGTCGGCGCCTTGCAGCAACTATTGAACGATACCCTGTGGGAGGACCTCGATTACCTGATCGTCGACCTGCCGCCCGGCACCGGGGACATTCAGCTTTCGCTGGCGCAGCAGATCCCGGTGTCCGGCGCCGTCATCGTCACCACCCCGCAGGACATCGCTCTTCTGGACGCCCAGAAGGGCCTCAAGATGTTCGAAAAGGTCAGTATCCCCGTGCTCGGCATCATCGAGAACATGAGCGTCCATGTATGCAGCCGCTGCGGACACGCCGAACCGATCTTCGGCGAGGGCGGCGGCGAGAAGATGGCGCAGAAGTATGGCACCGAATTGCTCGGCCAGTTGCCGCTGGACCGCAGCATCCGCGAAGACGCCGACGGCGGGCGGCCGACCGTGATCGCGGCGCCGGACAGCGAGCCGGCCCGGATGTACCGGAGCATCGCCCGCAAGGTCGCGGCGCGGCTGGCGCTCAAGGCCAAGGACTACAGCGGCCGCTTCCCCACCATCACTGTCGTCAACAACTGACCGCATCGACATGGGTATCAAATCAGACCGCTGGATACGGAAGATGGCGCGGGAGCACGGCATGATCGAACCGTTCGAGCCGCATCAGGTCCGCCACGGCGATTGTTCCAGCGTCATCTCCTACGGCACCTCGAGTTATGGCTACGACGTCCGCTGTTCCAACGAATTCAAGATATTCACCAACATCAATTCGGCCATCGTCGATCCCAAGAATTTCGATCAGAACAGCTTCGTCGACCTGGTCTCGGACGTGTGCATCATTCCGCCCAATTCATTCGCGCTGGCTCGGACCGTGGAGTACTTCCGTATCCCCCGCGACGTCCTGACCATCTGCCTGGGTAAATCGACCTATGCCCGCTGCGGCATCATCGTCAATGTCACGCCCCTGGAGCCGGAATGGGAGGGGCACGTGACCCTGGAGTTTTCCAACACCACGCCCCTGCCGGCGAAGATCTACGCTAACGAAGGCGTTGCCCAGGTATTGTTCCTCGGCGCCGACGACGTCTGTGAAACTTCCTATCGCGACCGCAGCGGCAAATACCAGGGCCAGACCGGTGTCACCCTGCCCAAGGCTTGATTTCGACCTTTTTCGGAGAACCCCCTTCATGCTCGATTCGACCACTCTCTTCGCCGATGCCTGCCGTTTCATTCCCGGCGGGGTGAACTCTCCGGTCCGCGCCTTCCGCGGCGTGGGGGGGACGCCGGTGTTCGTCGATCGCGCCGAAGGCCCTTACGTCTATGGCGTGGATGGCAAGGCCTATATCGATTACGTCGGTTCCTGGGGACCGATGATACTTGGCCATGCCCATCCGGAAGTCTTGACGGCGGTGCATGCCGCGGTCGACCGGGGTCTGAGCTATGGCGCGCCGACGGTGGCCGAGACGGCCATGGCGAAGACGGTTTGTGCGCTGATGCCCTCGCTGGACCGGGTGAGGATGGTCAGTTCCGGCACCGAGGCGACCATGAGTGCCATCCGACTGGCGCGCGGATACACCGGTCGCGACAAGATCGTGAAATTCGAGGGCTGTTACCATGGCCATTCCGATTCACTCCTGGTCAAAGCCGGTTCCGGCGCCCTCACCCTCGGCGCGCCCAGCTCGCCCGGTGTGCCGGCCAACCTGGCGGAACACACCCTCGTCCTGCCTTACAACGATGCCGCCGCGGTGCGGGACGTCTTCGCGCGTCACGGCGCCGAGATCGCCTGCATCATCGTCGAACCCGTGGCCGGCAACATGAACTGCGTACCGCCGGTTCCGGGCTTCCTGGAGACCCTGCGCGACGTCTGCGACGCCAGCGGCGCGGTGTTGATTTTCGACGAAGTGATGACCGGCTTCCGGGTGGCGCTGGGCGGCGCCCAGGCGCATTACGGTATTTGCCCGGATCTGACGACGCTGGGCAAGGTCATCGGCGGTGGCATGCCGGTCGGGGCTTTCGGTGGCCGGCTCGACATCATGGAGCAGCTCGCGCCGGTGGGGCAGGTTTACCAAGCCGGGACGCTGTCGGGCAACCCCGTGGCCATGGCGGCGGGACTGAAGACGCTGGAGCTGATCTCGCAGCCGAAGTTTTTCGATGAGCTGGCGGAAAAGACCCGCCATCTGGCGGAGGGACTGCGGGTCCGGGCCGAGCAGGCGGGGATTCCCCTATGCGTCAACTGGGTCGGGGGTATGTTCGGCCTGTTCTTCACCGAACAGCAAGGGGTGAGCCGGTTCGATCAGGTCATGGCCTGCGACCAGGAGCGTTTCCGGCGGTTTTTCCACGGCATGCTGGAAGAGGGGGTCTACCTCGCGCCTTCGGCTTTCGAGGCCGGCTTCGTGTCCGCGGCCCACGACTACCAGATCCTGGACCGCACCCTCACCGCGGCCGAGCGGGTATTCGCCGGACTTTGAGCCTGGAAGCCGTCCATCTGTGGGTTGGCCAGCACCCGCATCTCGCTGGGCTGGCGGTGTTCGCCATCGTTCTGGCCGAATCGCTCGCGGTCGTGGGCCTGCTGCTGCCCGGCACGGTCCTGATCTTTACTTTCGGTACGCTGGTGGGCGGCGGCTCGATGGATTTCGTCTCGACGTATGTCTGGGCATTGAGTGGCGCGCTCCTGGGGGATGGCATCAGTTTCTGGCTGGGCTGGCGCCATGGTCAGCGGATCCGGACCGTCTGGCCTTTCAGCCGGTTCCCGGCGGTGCTGGAGCGGGGGGCCCACTTCTTCCGGCGTTACGGCGGCCATGGCGTCCTGTTCGGCCGGTTCTTCGGCGCCGTGCGCGGTATCGTACCCCTGGTGGCCGGCATGGCCGGCATGCCGGCAGGCCGCTTCGTCGGCTACAGCGCCGTGGCGGCGGCCCTGTGGGTTCCCGTATTCCTGGCCCCGGGGGTCCTGTTCGGGGCATCGCTGGAACTGGCCTCGGGAACGACGGCCCGGCTGGTCGGGCTCGGGCTCGGGCTCATCGCTTTGCTGTGGTTCGCGGTGTGGGCGACGGTGCGTGTCTATGCGTTCCTGCAGCCCAGAGCCCGCGACCTGATCCTGCTGATGTTCCGCATCGCCGGAGAGCACCGTCTGCTCGGTCGCATCACGCTGCCGTTGCTCGATTCCGAGCGGCGGGACTACGGGGGGCTGGCGCTGGTCGGCGGTCTCATTTTCGCGGTGGTTTTCGCCCTGGGGCGGTCGTTCACGGTTCCTCCGTTGCCCGTTTCGTTCGCCGCATGGCGCACGCCGGCGGCGGATTACGGTTTCACGGTGCTGGAGTCGTTGGGGAGCCGTGAAACCCTGCTGATCGGATTCGGCGTACTGGCGCTTTGGCTCGGCTTCCAGCGTTGGTTCGTCGCCCTTGCCCACTGGTTGATCGCGACGGTCTTCGCGCTGTCGTTGGGCTGGCTGGGAGACCATGGGTTCGTCCTGCCGGCGTTCGATGGTCATGTGTTGCGTGGAGGCGTGGCGTCCGGCTTTGTCGCGGTTCTCGTGGCGCCGGTGTTCCGGAGGGTCGGGGGATGGGTGGCGTACGCGGCGGCGGCGGCGCTGGTCGCGGCCTTGGGATTCGCCCGTATTTACCTGGAACACAGTGAAATACCCCAGGTCCTGTTCGCCCTGGCGATCGGTCTGTCATGGACGGTTCCGTTGGGAATCGCCTGCCGTAGGCATTGCGAAGCGAAGGCGGCATCGCCGGCTGTTGCGGCGCTGGTGACGGTTTGTCTGGCGCTGGTGCTGGCGGCCGCAGCCGTGCGGCACGGTCCGGCGGAATTCGTGCATGCCCCGCTCGTTCGCCGGATGACGACCGCCGAGTGGCTCGCGGACGGCTGGAAACGGCTGCCGGCTTACCGGCTGCAGCCGTTGGGGCGACCGCACCAGCCTTTGCCGATTCAGTGGGCGACCTCCCTGAGTGGCGCGCGGGAGAACCTCGAAAAGCTGGGCTGGCGGATGGCGGCGCCATTGTCCTGGCAGTCGGCGCTGCAATGGTTCAACCCGCGGGCGAAACCGGAGGAATGGCCGGTGCTGGCGCGTTTCAACGAGGACAGCGAAGACGCCTTGCGCATGTTGCGGCCCGAACACGGCGGGCGCTGGACGGTGCTGCGGCTGTGGCCGAGCCGGTTCGTGCTGGCGGAAGACGGCGTCCCGCTTTGGGTGGGCAGGATAGACCGGCTCGAAGCGGTCAACCGCTTCGGTTTCCTGGGCTATTTCCGGGAGGCGGGCGACTCGGACCGCATCGATGCCGCGATGCTCCTGGCGCCGGAGCGCATCCCGGGGCTCGTTGCCACCCCGGTGATGCGGGATCCCGGATCCCCGGCGGTTCTGATCCGGGAGCGCTGGAAGCCGGTGCCTTAGCGTTTCATCATGTCGAAGAACTCACGGTTGGTCTTCGAGTCCTTGAGCTTGCCCAGCAGGAACTCGTTGGCCGCCATTTCGTCCATGGGCTGCAATATCTTGCGCAGAATCCAGCTTTTCTGCAGTTCGTCCGGATCGACGAGGTATTCTTCGCGACGGGTGCCCGAACGGTTGATGTTGATGGCGGGGTAGATGCGCCGCTCCGCGATCTTGCGTTCGAGGTGCAGCTCCATGTTGCCGGTGCCCTTGAATTCTTCGTAGATCACTTCATCCATGCGCGAGCCGGTGTCGATGAGGGCGGTGGCGATGATGGTCAGGCTGCCGCCTTCTTCGATGTTGCGGGCCGCGCCGAAGAAGCGCTTGGGACGTTCCAGGGCATTGGCGTCGACGCCGCCGGTCAGCACCTTGCCCGAGGACGGCACCACCGTGTTGTAGGCGCGTGCCAGGCGGGTGATGGAATCCAGCAGGATGACCACGTCCCGTTTGTGTTCGACCAGACGCTTGGCCTTTTCGATGACCATTTCGGCGACCTGGACATGCCGTGCGGGCGGCTCGTCGAAGGTGCTGGAGACGACCTCGCCCTTGACGCTGCGCTGCATCTCGGTGACTTCCTCCGGCCGTTCGTCGATGAGCAGCACGATCAGATAGCACTCGGGATTCTTCTCTGCGATGGAATGGGCGACGTTCTGCAGCATCATCGTCTTGCCGGCTTTCGGCGGCGATACGATCAGGCCGCGCTGACCCTTGCCGATGGGGGCGACCAGGTCGATCACCCGTGCGGTCAGGTCTTCCGTGGTACCGTTGCCCAGTTCCAGCACGAAACGCTGGACCGGGAACAGCGGCGTCAGGTTCGAGAACAGGATCTTGTGCTTGGCGTTTTCCGGAGGTTCGTAATTGATCTGCTCGACCTTGAGCATGGCGAAATAACGCTCGCTGTCCTTGGGCGGCCGTATCTTGCCGGAAATGGTGTCGCCGGTGCGCAGGCTGAAGCGCCGGATCTGGCTCGGCGACACATAGATGTCATCGGGTCCGGCGAGGAAGGAACTGTCCGGCGAGCGCAGGAATCCGAAGCCATCCTGCAAGATTTCCAGCACCCCGTCGCCATAGATGTCTTCGCCGCTTTTTGCCAGTTTCTTCAGGATCGAAAAGATCAGATCCTGCTTGCGGGTTCGGGCGACGCCTTCGATGTCCAGGGATTCGGCGATTTCGATCAGTTCGGATACGGGCTTGCGCTTGAGGTCAGTGAGGTTCATGCGTTTCCATTGAGGAATTATCGGGGTATGGGAAAAGTCCGGGAGAATTGGCCAGGAAGGCCGCTGGACTCGGGGTCAGGGTCAATCCGACAGAACGCTGTCGGGTCAGGGGAAAAAACGGGGCGCTCGATGCTTCGGACGAAAGGGGCATTCGCTCCGGGGAATGACGGCGAATGCCCGGGAGGTTACATATTGCCTTCGAGGAAGGCCGCGAGCTGGGATTTGGTCAATGCGCCCACCTTGCTGGCGACCACTTCACCGCCCTTGAATACCATCAAGGTGGGGATGCCCCGCACACCGTAACGCTGCGGGGTCGCCGGGTTGTCGTCGATGTTGAGCTTGGCGACGGTCAGGCGGCCTTCGTATTCGCCGGCGATCTCGTCGAGGATGGGAGCGATCATCTTGCACGGGCCGCACCATTCGGCCCAGTAGTCCACCAGCACCGGTCCGGGTGCCTTGAGGACCTTGTCTTCGAATTCGGCGTCGGTCACATGAAGGATTTTGTCACTGCTCACTTGGGCGGCTCCTCGTAGGTGATCACCGGCCCGCTCCCTGGACTCAAGGCGTGCCTGCAGCGGGCCGTGATTGCGTAGATGGCTGGCATTTTCGGGCCAAAACGCCATGGATGCAAGTCCTCTCAGAGACGGCTGAGCTCCGGCAACCGGTCAGGGCGTCGATTCAGGCGACCTGCCGCCGTGTTTCGCCTTTTCCCAGGCAGCCGACGACCGTCTGGCGGGCCGCGTGGGCCAGTTCGTCGCGGTTGAGGTGTTCGCTGTCGATGGCGAGGCCGAAACTCAGTTCGGCCACGGTCCGGGGAATCCCCAGCATCCTCAGGAGGTGGGGAAGAAACGCAGCCTCGCCGACGAACGGCGCGATTTTGCCGGCATCCCCCCGGTAAGCCAGCGCGACCGGCTGCACTGCGACGCCGGCGCGTTTGGCCGGCTGGAACAGACGGGGATGGAACCGCAGCACGGTCTCTCCGCTGGAGCTGGTGCCTTCCGGGAACAGCAGCAGGGTGCGTTTCTGGCGCAGCAGCCAGGTCATCCGCTCGCCGAGCCGCTGGGTATCTTCGCGGTCGCCCCGCCGCAGGAACAAGGTGCCGGTGCGACGGGCGAGGAAACCAAACACCGGCCAGCCGGCGACATCCTGTTTGGAGATGAAGGTCAGCGGAGCCTGAGCGCCGATGACGACGATGTCCAGCCAGGAAATGTGGTTGGCGACCCACAGCGGCGCGTCGGGGTTCCATCGGCCACGGCGTTCGACGTGCACACCGAGGATGAGCAGGAGGGTGCGGAACCAGGCCATCTGGACCCTGTCCCGCAGGCACTGGGCGCGGTTTTCTCCCAGGGCCCGCAAGGGGGGGAACAGCAGCACCACGGCCGCCATGCCGCCCAGGCAGGCGGCCGTCACCAGGACGGCCCTATAGGCCTGTCTGAAGCGCGGCATTCCGCTCGCCTCCGACGAAGTGGCGTTCATAGCGTCCTTGCAGGCGTTCCATCTTCAGCAGGACGAAGACGTCCATGACGTCGAAATCCTCGTCCCAGCAGGGTTCGCCGAAAACCCAGGCGCCCAGCCGCAGATAAGCTTGCAGGAGGGGGGGGACGCCGCTCTCGTCGCGCTGGCAGCGTTTCCAGGCGGGGACCGGGTGGCGGGGCCGGACACCCAGCTCTGCCGGTCCCAGTCGTCCTTCCCCGACGTTGCGGTAGACCGCGTCCACCGCGAAACCGCTCGGGCCCGGCGGGATGCTGGCGCAGCCCATCAGGTGGTCGAAGCCGCCTTGCGTGACGTATTCCGACAGGGCCCCCCATAGGCAGGCGATGACGGCGCCGCCACGGTAGTTCGGGTCCACGCAGGTGCGGCCGATCTCGAGGAATCGTCCTTTCAGGGCGAGGACGCCGGACAGGCTGAACTCGCCTTCCGAATAGAAGCGGCCCAGCCGTTTGGCCTGGCTGTCGCTCAGCAGGCGGGTGCTGCCGATGACGCGGCGCTCGCGGTTGTCCATGACCACCAGGTGGTCGCAATAGGCGTCGAATTCGTCGATGTCGAGACCGTCGATGGGCGTGTGCAGGCGCGCCCCCATTTCCTCGGCGAAGACGCGGTAGCGAAGTTTCTGTGCGGCAACGATCGTCGCTTCGTCTCTCGCGACGAATGCCGTGAGCCGGCCCGGCCGACTCGTGCGTGATTCCGGTGCTCCCAACGTATATCTCCCGCGAACTTGATAAAGAGGTTCGGCAGAAGATACGGAGCAGAATTGACAGATTGGCTAAGACTCGGTGACGTTTGGATGAAAGCCGGGGTTTTCGATCAGGCCAGCCGCAGCCGAATCAGGGGCGTTCCAGGCGGAAGCGTTGCCCTTCGAAGACCAAGGTCAGGCTGGATTCGTCCACGCTTTCCAGGCGCACCCCTTCGGCGACGGTATCGCCCGCCGAGTGTCGTTTCATGTTGATGACGGCGAAGCGGTCGTCGGGGTGCGGACCGTAGGCGAACAGGTTGATCTTGAGCTGCGGAACCCGGCTCTGGAAGGAGGGTGGCATTTCGCTGAGCAAGGGAACCGTATCCCGCCTTGGCGCGGGCGTGGCCGGAGCGGGCGGCGGTGCCTTCCGTACCGGAGCCTCGGTTTCCGGGTCCTCCTCCTCCGCTTCGGTCGCATCGTCGATTTCGCCGGCCATCGTTTCGTCCCCGGCATCCTCTTCCGCCGCTTCTCCGGTCTCGGTTTCCGGTCCCTTGCCGCCGACGGGCCGGACCGCCGCCGGCGGTGCGGCCGGGTGCGGATGGAGCCCTCTGGGGGGGGCGTCGGCGCCGCCGAGCCGGCGGGCGAAAGGCGGCACCGTCGCCGCAGGAGGGGGCGACGGTTGGGTGGCCGCCACGGGCGCCGTCATTGAAGGAATTTCCCGGGTCAAGGAGGGCGGCGACTGACTTGCCGGCGCGTCGGGCGCCGGCGGGCTGCCCGAGGTGAGTCCCAGAAAATAGCCCAACGCCGCCACGTTGGCGACGACTACCACACCCAGGACCCACGGCAGCCAAGGGCGTCCAGGCACCGGTTCCGGTGAGAAGATCACGCTGTCCAGTGAGGCGGCTTGGCTGAGCTTTCGTTCCCGCTCCGATTTGCGGAGCGCATCGAGGATATAGGACATCGATCTAACCGGGCGAAGAGGTCATTCCAGGTGCGGCGCGTCGGCGCCCTTCGTTTCGTTGAGCAGGCGGATGAAAGTATGCGGTCCGACGGTACCATCGACAATCAGGCCGTGCTGTTTCTGGAAGGCGGCGACCTGGGCTTTCAGGGCTTCGTCGAAGCGCTGGGGGTCGGCGGGTTTCTTTTTTGCCGGAAAATGCTGGCGCAGCCATTTGACCGCGGGTGACGATTCGCCGGGCCGGAGTACGGTGACATTCGCCGCCGGCGGACGCCACAGCAGCGTGAACCTGCCTTCCCAGAACGGCAGGTTTTCCGTCAGCGGCAGGGTCGCGGGCTCGCCGCCGAATTCCACCGTCGCCAGATCGCCGGCGATGCCGGTCAGCGTGCCATAGCGCTTTTCCCCGCCAGGGAGGGCGAATTCCAGCACCGCCGGGTGATTCAGCGGGCGCAGGCCCGGCCAGCCGGAATCCTCGCTGAGACAGCGCAGACCCTGGCGCTCTGCGGTGGCGCACGGCTTGCCGGCGCCTGCTTCGATTCGCCAGAGCGCGAACAGCCGGTCAAAGGCGGCGGATTCGTCCCGGCCTTTCGATTTCAGCAGATCTTCGAAACGGGCGCGGCCGGTCGCTGCCGCCGGCAGGACCGTCTCCGGCGCGGCTCGGGGTGGAGCGGTCGGTGTGGTTGCAGGCGCTTCCTGCGCGGATGATGCGGTGTTGCCGCCGGGCGTGCGGCCGATGAGGGCGATCCCCGCGCCGCTCAGGGCCACGACCGCCACCCCCAGGAGCAGCCGCCGCAGGAAGCGGGGATGCAGGTTCCGTGGCAGGACCTCCCGGGCCGCGCGCCGGACGGTGGTGCGGTCCGCCTGGAATTTGCCCTGTGCGTAGGCACCCAGCAATGCCCGGTCGCAGATGATGTTGATCAGACGCGGAATTCCCCCGGACAGCCGGTGAACCGCCGCCAGCGCCGGGCGTGTGAACAGCGGGGCGGGGCAGCCGCTGACCGAGAGCCGGTGCTGGATGTAGTCGATGGTTTCCGCGCGGGTGAGCGGTGTCAGATGGTAGCGCGCGGTGATGCGCTGGGCGAGCTGCCGTAGCCGCTTCTGTTCCAGCAGCCGGGTCAGTTCCGGCTGGCCGATCAGGATGATCTGGAGGAGCTTGCGCTCGCTGGTTTCGAGATTGGTCAGGAGGCGAATCTGCTCCAGCACGTCGAAGCTCAGATTCTGCGCCTCGTCGATCACCAGCACCGTGCGCCGCCCTTTGGCATGGGCGGTGAGGAGGTACTCGTTCAGGGAATCGACCAGAAGCTTGAGACTGGCGCCTGCCTGCGGATAGCCGATGTGCAGTTCGTCACAGACGGCGGCGAGAAGTTCCAGTGCGTCCAGGCGGGGGTTCAGGATCAGGGCGACGTCGACGTTTTCCGGCAACTGTTCGATCAGGCAACGGCACAGGGTGGTCTTGCCGGTGCCGACTTCGCCGGTGAGGGCGACGAAGCCGCCGCCTTCCTCCTTGATGCCGTAAATGAGGTGGGCCAGAGCCTCGCGGTGTCTGGCACTGGGGTACAGGAACCGGGGGTTCGGCGCGATCGAAAACGGCGCGTCGGTGAGCCGGAAGAATCGGGTGTACATCGTTTCTCGACCGGGGAGAATCCGGGAATGGTAATCCGAATCGAAGGGCATGGGCAGCCGTCACCGGAAGCCGGGCGAGGGGCGACGGGCGCGAGCCGCCGCAAACCCGCCGGCGGAAGAAAGGCTTTCCCGGGCCGACTGGACGGGAAGACCCGTCAACCGTTCACAGCACGATGTAATGATCCACCAGGAGTGCGGAGAATATCCCCACCAGATAGACCAGCGAATAGGCGAAGGTCTGCATGGCGAGGCGGGGATCGGCCTTGCGCTTCAGGCGGATGGCGTAATAGACGAAGATGCCGCCGAAGATCAGGGCGGCGGCCAGGTAGATTTCACCGCTCATGCCGGTGACATAGGGCATGAGGCCGGCCAGGAACAGCAGGATGGTGTAGAGCAGGATGTGGAGCTGGGTGAAGGCGATGCCGTGGGTCACCGGCAGCATCGGGATGTCGACCTTGGCGTAGTCGTCGCGTTTGGCGATGGCGTAGGCCCAGAAATGCGGCGGGGTCCAGACGAAGATCAGCAGAAACAGCAGCAGAGCGTACGGGTGCACCGATCCGGTGACGGCGCACCAGCCCAGCACCGGCGGTGCGGCTCCGGCAGCGCCGCCGATCACGATGTTCTGCGGGGTGGCCCGCTTCAGATAGACGGTGTAGATGACCGCATAGCCGATCAGCGACAGGAAGGTCAGAAAGGCTGTCAGCATGTTCACGAAGGCGATCAGGATCGCCATGGCGACGATGCCCAGCACCAGTGCGAAGCCGACGACCTGAGCCGGACGGATGTCGCCGGAGGGCAGCGGACGGTTCTGGGTCCGGGCCATCTCGGCGTCGGCGTGGCGGTCGAGGAAATGGTTGAGCGCCGCCGCCGAGGCGGCGGCGAAGCCGATGCCGAGCGAAGCCCAGAAGGCGGTGTCCAGCGGCGGCACGCCCGGCACGGCCAGGAACATGCCGATGATGGCGGTGAACACGATGTGGCCCACCACTTTCAGTTTGCACAGGGCCAGATAGGTACGCCAGGAGATGCCGCCAGCCGGTTTGCCGCTGGAATTCGTCGTCATCGCTCAAGAATCGGTTGGGTTAAAATGCCCCGGCTTCACGACGGCCAGGCCGGCCGCTTCATCAACGGAGTTCAGTTCAATGTCGATACCGAGACTCGGATTTCTGCTCATGGCGCTGCCTCTGGCGGCGCCGGCGGCACCGCCCCAGGTGCACGAATTCACCCTGGCCAACGGCCTCAGGGTGCTGGTTCAGGAGGACCACCGCGCGCCAGTCGCCGTGTCGCAGGTCTGGTACAAGGTCGGATCGAGCTACGAATACGGCGGTATCACCGGCGTGTCGCACATGCTCGAACACATGATGTTCAAGGGCACGAAGAAGCATCCGCCGGGGGAGTTTTCCCGCATTATCGCAGCAAACGGGGGGAGTGAAAACGCCTTCACCGGGCAGGATTACACGGCCTATTTCCAGACCCTGGAGCGGAGCCGCCTGCCGGTGAGTCTGGAGCTGGAGGCGGACCGGATGCGCAATCTCAGGCTGCTGCAGGACGAATTCGTCAAGGAGCAGCAGGTGGTGATCGAGGAGCGGCGGCTGCGTACCGAGGACCAGCCCCACGCACGGATGGAAGAGCATTTCCATGCGGTCGCCTTCACCGACAGCCCCTACCGCAACCCCGTGATCGGTTGGCCCGAGGACGTGGCCGGTCTCACGCTGGACGATCTGAGCGCCTGGTATCAGCGCTGGTACGCGCCCAACAACGCCACGCTGGTGGTGGTCGGCGACGTCGCTCCCGGGGAGGTGTTCGAGCTGGCCAGGAAGCACTTCGGCCCACTCAAACCGGCCAAGCTGCCGGCGCTGAAGCCGCAGGGCGAGGTGCCCCAGCTCGGCTTGCGGCGGATGGTGGTCAAGGTGCCGGCGAAGCTGCCGCACCTGGAAATGGGTTACAAGGTGCCCTCGCTCAAGACTGCCGCCGCGGAATGGGAGGCCTACGCCCTGGAAGTGGCGGCCGGCATTCTCGACGGCGGCAACAGCGCGCGTTTGACCAGCCGCCTGGTTCGGGGCCGGCAGATCGCGGCGGGCGTCGGAGCCGGCTACGATCTTTATGCCCGGCTGTCGCCACTGTTCAGCCTCGAGGGAACGCCCGCGCAGGGGAAGACCGTGGCGGAGCTGGAAGCGGCTTTGCTGGAAGAGGTCCGCCGGCTGCGCGAGGAGCCGGTCGCCGAGGACGAGCTGGCCCGGGTCAAGGCCCAGGTGCTGGCGAGCAACGTGTATCAGAGGGATTCGGTGTTTTATCAGGCGATGCAGCTCGGTATGGCCGAGACCGTGGGTCTGGGTTGGCGGAAAGTGGAGGAATACGTGGACAAGATCAATGCCGTGACGGCCGAGCAGGTGCGTGAAGTAGCCCGGAAATACCTGATCGACGACGGGCTCACCATCGCCCATCTCGAGCCACAGCCGATCCCGGAAGGGGCGAAGATCCAGGAAGGTCCCGAAGGCATGGGAGGCGGCCATGTCCGTTAAGCGCTTCGCCGTCGTTCTCTTGTTCGTCCTGCTGCCGTTGCAGGGTGTGTTCGCCTTGCCGGAAATCCAGACCTGGACTACGGCCAACGGGGCCAGGGTGTATTTCGCCCGGACCCAGGGGCTGCCGCTGCTGGACGTCCGCGTGGTGTTCGACGCCGGCAGTGCCCGCGATGGCGGGCAGTTCGGCTTGGCCGCGCTGACCTCCGCGGTGCTGGACACCGGTGCCGGCGACTGGAATGCCGACGCCATCGCCCAGCGCCTGGACGGCGTGGGGGCGGTGCTGGGCACCGGGATTTCCCGCGACAGTGCCTCGCTCTCGCTGCGTAGCCTGACCCAGCCCAACCTGCTCCAGCCGGCGCTGGAGACCGCCAGGGTCATCCTGGCGAAACCCCGCTTCGCGGCAGAGGATTTCGAGCGGGAAAAGAACCGCGTGCTGCTGGCGCTGAAACAGCGTGAAGAGTCGCCCGCCGACCTGGCGGGTATCGCCTTCTTCGAGGCGGTATACGGCGATCACCCGTACGCCCACCCCAAGGACGGCCATGTCGCCACCGTGGAGAAGCTCACCCGGGACGACCTGGAGGCCTTCTACCGCAAGTTCTACGTGGCCAGGAACGCGGTGGTGGCGCTGGTCGGGGACATCGAGCGGGCGCAGGCGGAAAAGATCGCCGACGACCTGGTGTCGGCCCTGCCGCCGGGCGAGGCCGCCGCCCCTCTGCCGCCGGTGCCGATGGATCAGCCAGCGCAGACTCTCAGGCGCGCCTTCCCTTCCGAGCAGACCCACGTGTATTCCGGTCAGCCCGGCATGCGCATCAACGATCCGGACTATTTCCCGTTGTACGTGGGCAACCATATCCTCGGCGGCAGCGGTCTGGTGTCGCGGATCAGCGAGGAGGTGCGGGAGAAGCGCGGGCTGTCCTACAGTGCCCACAGCCACTTCTATCCGTTCCGGGTCGAGGGGCCGTTCCTGATGGGACTGCAGACCCGCAACGAGAAGGCCGACGAGGCATTGACCGTGCTGCTGCAGACGCTCAGGGATTTCATTGCCAAAGGGCCGAGCGACAAGGAGCTGGATGCGGCCAAGAAGAACATCGTCGGCGGCTTCGTGCTGCGGCTCGACAGCAACCAGAAACTGGTCGAGCAGATCGCCTCCATGGCGTTCTACGGCCTGCCGCTCGATTACCTGGCGACGTACATCCCGAAAATCGAGGCCGTGACCAAGGACGATGTCCGTCGGGTCTGGCAGGCGCGCATCCATCCGGACCGGCTGCAGACGGTGCTGGTGGGCGCGAATTCCGCAGCCGAAAGTGCGCAATGAGCTGCGCATCATCGGCGGGCTGTGGCGCAGCCGGCGGATCCGGTTCGCGCCGGAGCCCGGCCTGCGCCCGACCCCCGACCGGGTGCGGGAAACCGTCTTCAACTGGCTGCAGCAGCACATAGGAGGCGCAGTCTGCCTCGACCTTTACGCCGGCAGCGGGGCGCTGGGTTTCGAGGCGGCCTCGCGGGGGGCGGCGCGGGTGATCCAGGTCGAGCGCAATCCCAGGGTCTGCAGGGTACTGAAACAATCCTGTGCGATGCTGAATGCGGGGCAGATCACCGTGGTGTGTGCCGAAACCATGAAATTCCTTTCGGGGCGCCCGGAAGTCTTCGACCTGGTGTTCCTGGATCCGCCTTTTCGCACTGGCCAGGTCGGTCCCTGCTGCCGAAAACTGGAACAGGGCGGCTGGCTGAAGCCCGGCGCCAGAATCTACGTGGAAGCCGAGGCCGGACCCGCGCCTGACGGAATTCCGGCCAACTGGACGCTGCTGCGGGAAAAAGCCAGCGGTGACGTCGCCTACCGTTTGTATCAGCGTCTCGAGGAATCTCCCGTTTGAACGTCACCGCTATCTATCCCGGCACTTTCGATCCCATCACCCTGGGGCATGCGGACCTGGTGGGCCGCGCCAGCCGCATCTTCGACCGCGTCATCCTGGCGGTGGCCGAGAGCAAGGCCAAGACTCCGCTGTTCGATTTCGGCGAGCGTCTGGCACTGGCCCGGGAGGCTGTTGCCGAAATGCCCAACGTCGAAGTCGTGGGTTTCAACTCGCTGCTGGTCGACTGCGCCCGGACTCACGGCGCCACC
The DNA here is from genome assembly GCF_051295855.1 of Methylococcus sp. S1M. Classification (NCBI taxonomy): domain Bacteria; kingdom Pseudomonadati; phylum Pseudomonadota; class Gammaproteobacteria; order Methylococcales; family Methylococcaceae; genus Methylococcus; species Methylococcus sp. S1M. The sequence goes on along the minus strand of NZ_JBPDXO010000003.1, from coordinate 210,914 downwards.
GTGATCCTGCGTGGCCTGCGCGCCGTGTCCGATTTCGAGTTCGAATTCCAGATGGCGGGCATGAACCGTTCGCTGGGACCGGAGATCGAAACGATCTTTCTCACCCCCGGCGAAAGCTATGCCTTCCTTTCTTCCTCGGTCATCCGGGAGATCGCCAAATTCGGCGGCGACGTTTCGGCCTTCGTGCCAGGGCACGTGAGAGCGGCTTTGATGCGCAAGTTCGCCGGTTCCGGCTGAAACGGCTGCGCCTCCTCCGCTTTCATGGGTCGGGGGTGAAGGGTTTCAGTTTCCAGATGTTCGCCGCGTACTCCCGTACCGCCCGGTCCGACGAAAACTTGCCCATGCGGGCGACGTTGAGGATGGACATGCGGGTCCAGTGCTGACAGTCACGGTAGGCGTGCCCCACCTGCTGCTGGCAGTTGACGTAGGGCCGATAGTCGGCCATCAGCAGATAATCGTCCCGTTCCAGCAGGTGCGCGGTGAGCGGTCGGAACAGCTCCCTGTCGCCGTGGGAGAACAGGCCGCTGTCGATCAGTTCGATGACGCCCCGCAGTTCCGGATCACCGTGGCAGTAGTCGCCGGGATTGTAGCCGTCGGCCCTGAGCCGGGCTGCCTGCTCGCAGGTCAGGCCGAACAGGAAGAAATTCTCCGCCCCCACCTCTTCACGGATTTCGACGTTGGCGCCGTCCAGCGTGCCGATGGTCAGCGCGCCGTTCAACGACAGTTTCATGTTGCCGGTGCCCGAGGCCTCCTTGCCGGCGGTGGAGATCTGCTCGGACAGGTCGGCCGCCGGGTAGATGTTCTGCGCGTGCTTGACGTTGTAGTCCGGCAGGAATACGACCTTGATGAGATCGCGCACCGCGGGGTCCTGATTCACGGTGTCTGCGACGGCGTTGATCAGCTTGATGATCAGCTTGGCCATGTAATAGCCGGGTGCGGCCTTGCCGCCGAACAGGAAGGTCCGGGGCGTGATCTGCAGTCTGGGATCGTGCTTGAGGCGCTGGTACAGCGTGATGATGTGCAGCACGTTCAGGTGCTGGCGTTTGTATTCGTGGATGCGCTTGACCTGGATGTCGAACAGCGAGGTCGGGTCGACCACGACACCGGTGCGGTCGCGGATGATCCTGGCCAGCCGGCTCTTGTTTTCCAGCTTGATCCGCATCCAGTCCTGCTGGAACCCGGCATCGCCGGCGAAAGCCTCCAGCTCCCTGAGCCGGTCCAGATCCGACAGCCAGCTGTCGCCGATGCACCCGTCGATCAGCCGGGTCAGTCCCGGATTGCTCAGCCCCAGGAAGCGCCGCGGCGTGACGCCGTTGGTCACGTTCTGGAAACGCTTCGGGTCGAGGTCGTGGAAGTCCGGGAAGAGCTGGGTCTTCACCAGCTCGGAGTGCAATTCCGCGACGCCGTTGACGGTGTGGCTCCCGACCATCGCCAGGTTGGCCATGCGCACGTATTTCTCGCCGCTTTCGTCGATGATCGACAGCCGCGCGATCTTGTCCTCGTCCCCTGGGAAACGGGTGCGGACCTCGTCGAGGAAGCGGCGGTTGATCTCGTAGACGATTTCCAGGTGCCGGGGCAGCACCGAGCCGAACAGCGGCAGCGGCCATTTTTCCAGGGCCTCCGGCAACAGCGTGTGATTGGTGTAGGAGAAGGTCCGGCGGGTGATGTCCCAGGCCCGCTCCCACGGCATGGCATATTTGTCCACCAATTGCCGCATCAGCTCCGCCACGGCGATGGCCGGGTGGGTGTCGTTGAGCTGGACACAGAACATCTCGTGGAAGCGCTCCAGCGTCGAGCCCCGCCGCAAGCACAGGCGGATCATGTCCTTGATCGAGCAGGCGACGAAGAAATACTGCTGTTCCAGGCGCAGGCGCTTGCCCTCGAGCTGCTCATCGTTGGGGTAAAGGACTTTCGAGATGTTCTCGGAAAAGACTTTCTCCTCCACCGCGCCGTAATAGTCGCCCCGGTTGAAGTCGGCGAAGTCGAACGACTGGGCCGCCTCCGCACTCCACAGCCGGAGCAGGACGCAGGAGTCGGACAAATAGCCGACGATGGGTGTGTCGTAGGGTACGCCGACCACCACGCGGTCCGGTATCCAGCGCACCCGGAAGGCGCCGTGCTGGTCGGTAAAAGTCTCGGTATGTCCGCCGATCTTGACCACCTGGGCGAAGTTCGGCCGCTTGATTTCCCAGACGTTGCCGGGCAGCAGCCATTTGTCGGTGGTCTCCACCTGCCATCCGTCCTTGATGGCTTGGTCGAAGATGCCGAATTCGTAGCGGATGCCGTAGCCCGTCGCCGGGTATCGCAGCGTCGCCAGGGAGTCCAGATAGCAGGCCGCGAGCCGCCCCAGGCCGCCGTTGCCGAGGCCCGGTTCCTCCTCCAGTCCGATGTACAGGTCGAGGTCCTGGCCGGCCAGTGCCTCGCGGGCATTGTCGGTGATGCCGAGATTGAGCAGGCTGTTGCCCAGATGCGGACCGGGGAGGAATTCCGCCGACAGGTAGGCGACCTGGCGTACGTCGGGGGCATTGCGTTTTTCGAACTGGCGGACCCAGCGCTGCATGATGCGGTCGCGCACCGACAGTGCGATGGCTTGGTACCAGTCCTCGGGCACCGCCGTTTCCAGGGGGCGACCCACGGCCAGTGTGAGGTTGTCGATGAAGGCGGCCTTGAGAATTTCCGGGCTCATGCCGGTGCGGGTGTGTTCCGCTGCATCCGGGGCCGGCGCGGTCTTTTTCGGATCAGATTTCTTGCTTGCCATGGGGAGTTCCGGGTCGAGGAGGGTGTGTCGGCAATTTTCCCGATAAAGGGGCAAACGCTCGTCCCTGTCAAGATCGTGCCTGGAATCCGCCCAGCCGGGCGCCCTCCATCAACAGCGACTGCGCGGCTCGTTCGGGTTCGCCTTCCGCTGGCTGCCGTTGCAGATAGCGTCCGTCTGGCTGCAGGTCCCAGGCGTGGCGGTTGTCGTTCAGCAGGAAATCCAGCACCTGCTCAAGGTGGCGGACGGCGGCGGGGTCCTCCACCGGCGCGACCGCTTCGACGCGCTGGTCGAGGTTCCGCGTCATCCAGTCCGCGCTGCCGATGTAGATTTCGTCGGCGCCGGCCCGTTCCGAAAGGCGGAGCCAAGCGGTCAAACGCGGCAGGAACGGTACCGGACGTTTGTTAAGGCAGATTGAAGGAAACGGATGTCTTTGCGGATTCATTCGTAACATCCGGCGCCGAAGCTCGGCTACCATGGGGCCGATGGCGTCTCCTTGATGCCGGTCGAGCCTTCTGGAGGCGGGGTTGCAGATGAGGGGTATGAGAAGCGGCGAGAAGCGGTCCGGATTCTGCCGCCTCGCAGTGGTGGCGGGGATGCTGGCGGTTTGTTCCCATGCGCTTGCCGTTCCGGGCAAGATCGTCATCCTGCGCCACGGCGAAAAGCAGGACGACTGCGCATTGTGCGATGTCGGCAGGGAGCGTTCACCGGCGCTGGGCGTTCGGTATCTGGGCGGGAATACCGCCGATTCGGTTCTACCGTCCGAAGACCCGGCGGCCTTGCCCGCCATCACCCTGCACACGCTGGAAACCGTCTCGCCGGTGGCGAACATCCAGGGCAAGCCAGTCGTCACCTGTTCTGCCGTACCGTTGCCGGACCAGTCCGACGGGGAGAAAGACCCGCTGCTCAACAAGCTTGCCCGAGCCGCCGCCCGTGACGTGCTGAACGATCCGCCTTCCAACGACCGGGGGAAGAAACCCCGGGTCTCTCTCCGGCAGCGGGTGCGAGGAATGGACGCCGTAGTCCCCGCCATGCCGCTGCCGCGCAGCCCCCGAACCGCATAGCCACGCGTTCCATGGAATCCTTCGAGCAACTCGTCCTCGGCTTGGGCCTGTTCTTTCTCAGCCTCAGACTGATCGGCCAGAGCCTTTCCGAGTTGGGCGGCGGCGGGTTCCGCCGCGCGGTCGAGGCTGCCACCCATATCCCGCCGCTGGCTTCGATGCTCGGCATCATGAGCGGTGCGCTGACCCAGAGCGCCACCGCCGTGACTTTCATTCTGGCCAGCATGCTCGGCAGCGGCCTGATCAAGCCGGCGGCGGCCCGCCTCGTTGTCGTCTGGTCCAACGTCGGCCTCACCGCCCTGGCTTTTCTCGCCGCCGTCGACATCCATCCGCTGGTGGCCTATTTCGTCGGCGGGACCGGCATCGCCCTGGGTTCCGTGCGCGCCAAGCCCTGGAGTACCGTCGCCGCTGCCCTGCTCGGCGTCGGCCTGTTGCTGTTCGCGCTGGAAAACATGGGGGCAGGTGCCGCCCCGTTGAAGAACGAGTCCTGGTTCCGGGCAGGTCTGGATACGGCGCTGGCTTCGCCCTGGTTCGCCTTCGCCTGCGGTTTCGGTGCCGCGGCGCTGCTGCAATCCAACGCGGGGGCAACGATGCTGGTGATCACCTTGTGCGGGGCGGGGGCGATGCCGGCGTCCGCCGCGCTTCCGATGATATATGGCACCAACCTGGGAGCGATTCCGCTGCGGGCCATGCTGGCTCTCGGCATGCAAGGCGATGCCGTCCGTCTGGTCCGCACCGAGGACCTGTTCTGCCTCGCCAGCGGGCTGCTGATGATGGCGCTGTTCATGGGCGAGCACTTCGGCGTGCCCTTGGTGGGTGCCTTGGTGGCGGAACTGACGGCTTCTCCCCCTGGCCAACTCGCCGTGGCGTTTCTGCTCTCGAATCTGCTGCCAGCGCTGGCGCTCTCACCTTTCCTGCCCGCCTGCGCCCGCCTGCTCGACCGCTTCTGGCCGCCCGCGCCGGAAAAGGCGCTGGGCGAGCCGGCGTTCCTGTCCAGCCATGCACTCACGGATCCGCCGACTGCGCTCGATCTTCTCACGAAGGAACTGGGGCGGCTGCTCGGTTCTGTGCGGGTGGCGCCACGCCGACCGGACGGAAGAAAGCCGTCCGCCGATACCGACCCCGACCTGCTGGAGCCGGAATTCCTCCGGCTCGCCGCCGCCATCGAGAGCTTCTGCGTCAAGCTGGCCTTGCGCGACGGGCTCGGGCCGGCCGAGACCGCCCGTCTGTACCGATTCCGGACGGCGCTCGCCCTCGTGCGGCATGTCGCGGAAGCTTCCGCCGAATTCTCCACCCATCTCGATGCCCTGCCCGGACCGGTAAAGGTGGTGGCCGCTCCTCTGCGAGCCCGGTTGGAGCACCTGCTCACCCTGGCGGTGGGAGCGGTCACCACGCTGGACTCGGCTGCGATCGCCGAATTCCATGCGCAGACCCGCCGCCACGGCGAGCCGGTCACAGCGCTCCGGCAGGCGTATTCGGACGGGGTCGCGGCCCTGGAAACAGAGCAGAGCATCGAGGCCGGCACCTTGGATACGGACTTCGAGCTGTGCGTGTGGCTGTTGCACCGCTTCGCCAAACTGCTCCCAGACCTGGCTTTCAGGCCGATGGCCCATGCTTCAGGGTGACTCCGGCCCGCCTTCCTTTCCTCTCTTCCGCTCGGTCTCAACGGAGTTTTTCGCACGGGGCGTCTTCTTGAACGACCAGTCGACCCGAGTTGCCGCGATGACGCCGGCTCGAGTGCCGATCGCGGCGCGTTCGAGCGGGTTGGACCTGCCCAGTTCAGCAGCGGCTTGGCTGGCCTGGGTTTTCTTCAGGGTGGTTTTTCCGGGCAGTCGGCGATTGTGTGCAATTCTGGAAGAAGGCCAAGCGGGCGATATCAGGCCTGGTCGATGCTCTCGACCTGGTACCGGGAAATCCTCAATGTGTCCGACCAATAGTCCTCCGGCAAACCCGCCTTGAGCTTGAGCTGGCGCAAGAAGTCCTCCGGCCGCGGCAAGGCTTCCCACACGGAAGGCAGAAAGGTGCCGCGCAGGGGGCCTTCCTGAAGTATCAGGCCGTCGATGCCGGCCCTCAGTCGTCCGATCAGGTCGCGCTCGGAAACGAAACTCATGGGTTCGGGCGGCGTGAGCAGGGAGACATGGATGTCCAGGCCGTCGATTTCGTCCGCCGTGACGGGCGGGAAGCGCGGGTCGCGGAAGGCGGCGGAAAAGGCATTGTCGGCCACGTCGACGGCGAGCGGTTTCAGCGCTTCCAGGCAGCCGATGCAGCCGCGCAGTGCGCCGCCTTTCTTCAGCGTGACGAAGGTCGCACGCCGCTCCTTAAGCCGGGAAGGCAGGTCTGCAAGGTCGACCGGGAGGGGGCTGCCGGTGGTGAGGCCGTGCCGGATCGACGCGCGGGCGAGGTCCAGCAGGTATCGCCGGTGTCCGGGTTCAAGCGGGCAAGGGCCCTGGTTCGATGACATAGGCTCCGTATCCTACGACGCTGTCCTTGGAACCGGCGGTATCGCCGGAATTGCGCAGATCGACCGTTTTCGCCGAAAGACCCCGGCGGCGCGCGGCGATGAGGAGGCCCGCCACAGGCAGCCGTCCGCAGGCGTCTTCGAAGCCGATCTCCTCGGGGTGCAGCGATTCGATGGCGTCGGAGGTCGCCCGGTCCATCCGCCGGGCCGTCGCATAATCGTGATAATGGCTCAAATCCGAACTGACGACGATGAGGGTTTCGTCCCCGCCCCACACCAGGTCGATCGCCTCGGCGACCTGGCCCGGCACTGCATCGCCCACCACGATCGGCACCAGTTTGAAATCTTCCAGCATTTCCTGCAGGAACGGCAGTTGGACTTCGAGGCTGTGTTCCAGTACATGGGCCTGGTCCAAAACGTGTACGAACGGCAGTGCGGCGAGTACCGACTGGGCTTCGAGGTCCAGCGGGATTTCGCCCAGGGGCGTCGCAAAGCTTTGGGTGCTGCTCAGTGCGAGCCCCCGGAAGGCGATGCGGTGCGACGGACCCAGCAGTACGACGCGCCGGATGCTGTGCCGCAAAGGCTTCAGCAGGACATAGGCGCTGGCGGCGACGGGGCCGGAATAGACGTAGCCGGCATGGGGGGCGATCAGCGCCTTGGGCGGTGTACCGGCGGTCTTCGCTTCGCCGAGGAAGCCCTGCAGCAGGGCGTGGAGCTGGCGGCGGTCTGCGGGGTAGAACAGGCCGGCGACGGCTGGAGCTCGAACGGATCGCATGGTGTCCTCCTGCTGTGCAATGAAGAAACACTTGCTTGGCGGCTACAGAATTCATACTGTAGTTCCGTCTGTCAACTTCCCGTCGTTCCCGGGGGTACGTCATGGACACCAACATCGATGCCGCGGAAGCCTTTCCCACTCGGTTCTGGCATGTTCTGGAGGATGGTCGTGTCCAATGCGATGTCTGTCCCCGCTTCTGCAAACTGCACGAAGGGCAGCGCGGTCTGTGCTTCGTGCGGGGCAACGTCGGCGGCAAGGTGGTGCTGCTGTCCTACGGCCGCTCCAGCGGGTTCTGCGTCGATCCCATCGAAAAGAAGCCGCTGAACCACTTCCTGCCGGGGACGCCGGTGTTCTCCTTCGGCACCGCCGGCTGCAATCTGGCCTGCAAGTTCTGCCAGAACTGGGACATCAGCAAGTCGCGCGAAATGGATTCGCTGCTGGACCGGGCCAGCCCCGAGGCGATCGCCAGGACCGCCAAGGCGCTGGGCTGCCGCAGCGTGGCCTACACTTACAACGACCCGGTCATTTTCCACGAATACACGATCGATACCGCGCGCGCCTGCCGCGAGCTCGGTATCAAGTCGGTCGCCGTCTCCGCCGGCTACCAGTGCGCGGAGCCGCGCGCCGAGTTCTATCGCCACATGGATGCCGCCAACATCGATCTGAAAGCGTTCACCGAGGACTTCTACCACAGGATTTGCGGCGGCCATCTGCAGCCGGTGCTGGAGACCCTGGAATACATCAAGCATGAGACGCAGGTCTGGTTGGAGATCACCACCCTGCTGATCCCGGACGAAAACGATTCCGAACGGGAGCTGGAGGCGCTGACCCAGTGGGTGGTGGAGAAGCTGGGGCCGGACGTTCCACTGCATTTCTCGGCCTTCCATCCCGACTGGAAGATGCTGAACAAGAGCGCCACGCCGCCCGCGACGCTGCTCGAGGCGCGGCGGATCGCCATGAAGAATGGGGTGCGCTACGCCTACGTCGGCAACATCCATCACAAAGAGGGGGACAGCACTTACTGCCACCATTGCGGACGGATGCTGATCGGCCGCGACTGGTACGAGCTGTCGGAGTGGAACCTCACGCCGGAAGGACGCTGCAACCGCTGCGGCACGCCCTGTGCCGGCGTGTTCGAGTCCGCGCCGGGGGACTGGGGCGCGAAGCGCATGCCCGTCAGCATGGCTGGACGTGTCTGACGGTAGCCCCCCTTCAAACACACCGAAACGAGGATGCACCCATGAAACTCTACTATTTCCCCGGTGCCTGTTCCCTGGCGCCCCACATCGTGCTGCGCGAAGCGGGTTTGGATTTCGAGCTGGAGAACGTCGATCTCGGCACCAAGAAGACCGGCAGCGGCGCGGACTTTCTCCAGGTCAATCCCAAGGGCTATGTACCGGCATTGCAGCTGGACGATGGCCAGGTGCTGACCGAGGACCAGGTCATCCTGCAATACCTCGCGGACCTCGCGCCCGAGTCCGGCCTGATGCCGCCGTCGGGGACGTTCGAGCGCTACCGGCTCCTGGAGTGGCTGGCCTTCATCTCCACCGAGATCCACAAAACCTTCGGCCCGTTCTGGAATCCGGAATCTCCCGAGGCCAGCAAGCAGATAGCACTCGGGCTGCTGTCGCGGAGGCTGGATTACGTGGAAGACCGGCTGGAGGCGGGCGGTCCCTGGCTGATGGGGGACCGCTACAGCGTGGCCGACGCTTATCTCTCTACCGTGCTGGGTTGGTGCGAATATCTCAAGATCGATCTCTCGAAGTGGCCGCGCATCCTCGCCTATCTCGAACGCAACCAGGCGCGGCCAGCAGTTCAGGCCGCTATGAAGGCCGAAGGGTTGATCCAATAAGTTAAGTCCCGCCGGCGGGAAGAGGCTTCCGCGGCGCTTGCCAACGTGGAGGGGATATGTCGACATTCGATCGAGGATTCGCGCGGCTGTTGCTCGAAATTTGCCGCTATACCTATGCCAAGGCGTTCGCTCTCGCCCCCGAGGAAGGCGATGCGCTCCAGTGGATCGAGCAGCAGGGAGGCAAACCCGATCCCGCCTCGTTGGAGCCCATACGAGGGGGCGATACCTCGGTGGCCTGCGTTTTCCGGTAACCGGACAAGAATGTCGTTGCCTACATGGGCACCAAGACCGAATTCGACAACGCCGTGAACGCCAAGGATTCGATCGAGGATTGGCTCAACAATTTCCGGGCGGCACCGGTGCCGTTCAAACTCGGCAAGGAACATCTCGGCTTGGACAAAGAGGTGGAGCTCCCCGGCCGGGTCCACGCGGGATTCCTTTCCGAGCTGAAAGCCGTCCAGGCCAAAGTCATTGACGTGTTGTCGAAAAACGGTGGCAAGGACAAACCCTTGTACCTCACGGGGCACAGTCAGGGTGGCGCCGAGGCCACGCTCGCGACGGTGGCGTTGCTCGCGGGCGGATTCAAGGTCGCGGCCACTTACACCTTCGCCGCACCGCGCGCCGGCGACCGGACCTTCGCAGACGCGGTTCCGGCGGAGTTTCCGTTCCACCGTATCGAATTCGGCGACGACATCGTTCCCCACGTTCCGCCGACACTGCTGAGCAGGTGGGTGAAGACGCTCGTGACCGTCCCGAGGCATTTGCCTTTGAAGCGCTTTGGTGTTCCGGTCAAGGTGAACGAGTTCCTGGAACTGAGCGTCCACGACCTGGGTTATGTGGGCGTCGGCCGCTTGTGCTACGGCAACCATGAAAGCGGCCAGTTACACGTGGACATGAGCGTCCGCCAGGAGGCCTCCCTGTTTCTGGGGCGCTTGACACGCCTGCTCCGGCATCCGGAACATTGGGCCGAGCACCACCACTTGGCCGGGACGCGGGCCGAGGTCTCCGCAGGCAAGAAAGGCAATTACACCGCCTTGGTCAGTGATTTCCCTATCGTCGAGGGCTAGCAGTCGCCCCGTCTCGTCTCGCTGGAGGCCGTAACGATGAACCACGACGCTCCCTTTACGATCCGAAACACCGATAGATTGGGCTTGGCCCTGTCCGGGGGCGGGTTTCGAGCCGCGCTGTTCCATCTCGGCGTTCTGGCGAAAATGGCGGAACTCGATTTATTGCGACATGTGCAGATGCTCTCGACCGTGTCCGGCGGTTCCATCATCGGCGCGATGTATTATCTGAAGGTAAAACAGTTACTGGAACACGAGCGCACGGATGGGGTCATACCGTCCACACCCGGTGCCTACGTCAAGATAGTCCAGGAGCTGGAAACGGAATTCTTGAAAGGAGTCCAGACCAACTTGCGCGTGCGTGCCCTGCTGAACCCCATCAAAAATGCGAAGATGTTCATCAGCGACGATTATTCGCGCAGTGACCGCATGTCGGAGTTATATAACGAGACATTCTACCGCCCCATCCAGAGACCTGGGAAAGAGACATTGCGGGACTGGCTGCAAGATGCGCTGAGCCTAAAGGATTGCAGAGACATATTTCTCAAGGATCTCAAAATCGTCCCCAAGGGCGAACGGCCCGGATTCGATGTTGCCTTGCATAACCGGGACGCCGAGCACAAGATTCCCGTATTGAATATCAACGCGACGACGCTGAACTCCGGCGACAACTGGGTATTCACGGCGTCTTACGTCGGCGTGGCTTCATCGGATCTCTATCCGAGAATAAGTTTCGCCAATCCCAACGATCCCGGCTTGTCACCTGAGCAAAACAAAAAGCGTGCGGCCATATTGAACAGGCTGACCCTATCCGATGCGGTTGCGGCTTCCGCCTGCGTGCCAGCGTTGTTTGCGCCGTTTGCGATTCACGATTTATACGGAGAAAAAGACGTCATCGAATTGGTGGATGGCGGCGTATTCGACAACCAGGGCTTGACAGCGCTAACCGATGGAAAATGCACGCACATCATCTGCAGCGATGCCAGCGGGCAGTTGTGCCATGACCGCAGCCCTGCAAGCGGCATGGCTTCCGTGTTCATGCGTTCAAACGATGTGTTGATGAAACGGGTGCGGGACCTCATCGTTCGGGAGCTGGAGATGAAAGAGGGCGGCAAAACCGTCGATGCGCGTTTCTGGCATCTCAGGGAGGGGTTTGGCGGCACGCCGTATTTCCGGAGCTTCTCTCCGCCTCCCGACAGCAGCGATTACAACCAGACCGGTGCGGACAACGGGCAAATATTTCTGCTCTCGGCGATACGTACCGATCTGGATGCCTTCGCCGATATCGAAGCCAACGCTCTGATGTATGACGGTTATTGCTTGTGCGATAGATTCCTCAACCAATCCGAAGGCTTGAAGAATCCGCCGTCTCTCCCCTGGGGTTTTTATTCCGTCATGACGAGTCCCACGCTGGATAGCTGCAGACTGACCCATTGCCTTGCCGTGGGCGGTGACATGTTTTTCAAGGTGTTCCGCTTGACCGATACGAAAGGGAAATTGTTGGGAGCAGGTTTGGGACTGGTCGTCCTTCTGAGTATCTGGGCTTTCGTCTATGAAGCGTTGACCGTCTACGCCGATCGAATCCAGGGGGCATTGGCTGCGCCCGGGTGGACGGCGGCGGTCGTCGTCTTCGGCATGGCGGGATGGACGCTGATGAAGAAGCTGCCGCATCCTGTGCAGCATTGGCAGAAGTGGCTTGCCGAGGGCGTTAGAACGGTGCGCACCGGAAACGTGTGGGGTCTGGTTTATCCCCTCGCCATCGTTGGCAGCCTGGTTTCCATCGTGGCCTTTTTCTATCTGAAAGTAATCAATCCCAGATATCTGAAGCTTGGCCGATGAACTCCGCAGCCATGGCCATTTGACATACCGGCACGTTCATGCTGATAACCTTTGAAAGCAAAGTCGGGCGGGTGACGATGTTCGGCGATGTCGCTCTGCACCTGCTCAGGATGATGGGAAATACCGGTACGGTGCCGGGTGCCCTGCTGGCCAGGGACATCCCGGTGGCGCTCGAGAAGCTCGAACAGGGGCTGGCGGCCGAAGCGGCCCCGGTCTCCACTTCCTCCGAAGACGAGGAAGAGGAAAGGCAGGAAAAGCCGAACCTGCGGGTGCGGGCCTTCCCGCTCATCGGGCTGCTCAAGGATTCGCTGAAACATGGCTGCGACCTACTGTGGGAGCAGGAAGGGAAGGCTCCGCTCAAGTTCTGAGGCGGCGTCAGTTTCCGTTCTCCTGGTACAGCCGTTCGATCTGTTTCTTCACCATTTCGCAGGTCGCCTGCAGTTTCAGTGACTCGACCGCGTCCTGCAAGGTCTTCTCGAAATGGCTCCTCACGAGATCGCCCACCTTCACCTGCAGTCCGCCCACGAGCTCGATTTCCGGCTCTTCCCGCCATTCGATGCCGGTCGACACCGCGTTGATCGTGCAGCCGTCGGCGGGATCGATGCCCACGTCGGCCCAGGCATCGACCGCTCCGGTGAATTTCCGGCTGTCGAGCTTCAGGCTTTTGAAGTCCTCGCTGGAGGCCGCCGCTTCGCCGGTGAACCGGACGGGGATGGAGACATGGAAGAGGTTCCCGTTGCGGGTGACGGACGGCTGGCCTTCCGTCACGACCTGGACGTTCCATTCGGTATCGGCGCAGGTCTCCAGGCCGAGGATCTTTTTGCAGACCTTTTTCCGTCCACCCGAGTGAATCCTGGCAGGCTCTTTCAGCAGATCCACCGGCTTCCGGGCTTCGGTGGGGGCCTCTGGCGCCGTTTGCTGCTCCGGCGCGGCGAGTGGTATGGGGGTGGGTGCCGGACTGACGGGCGGCGCCGGTACCGACATCCGTGCCTGGGCGCGCTTCGCTTCGTTCGCCAGGCGCTGGCGTACCCCCATGTGCCATGAAAACGCGAATACGGCGGCGAGGACGATCGACGCCGCCAGGATTTTTTTGATCATCGAGCGGTCGATCCTCGAGGCGAAAGGGGACGGTTCGGTCTCACGGGCGACATTCTACCGGTTTTCGAAAGAGCCTCCCCAGCGCAGCAGCATTGCCGGCAGCAACGCGAGATTGAGGCAGGTGGAAGACAGCAGGCCGCCGATGATGATGGCAGCCATCGGTCCCATGATTTCCAGTCCCGGGTCGTCGCTGCCGCTGGCGATGGGCAGCATCGCCAGCGCGGTCACCAGCGCCGTCATCAGAATCGAAGGCAGGCGTTCCTGGGCACCCCGCACGGCGGTGTCGAGATTCCATGTCTGCCTTTCCCTCTCGACCAGATGACGGTAATGCGAAAGCAGCATGATGGTGTTGCGGACGGTGATGCCGAACAGAGTCACGAAACCTACCAGCGCGCCCACCGAAAGGCTGGCGCCGGAAATCCCTGCTGCCAGCACCCCGCCAGCCAGTGAGAACGGCAGGTTGGCCAGGACGATGGCGGTATGGCGTAAACGGCCTATGGCGAGATAGGTGAGCACCAGCACGCCGCCGCCAGCCAGGCAGGCGCGGGCGATCAGTTCGCGCCGGGCGACGCCCTGTTCCATCGCGGCGCCGGTTATTTCCGCATAGACGCCGGTCGAACGTCCCAGCACCGCATCCAACCGGGCCCGCAATTCCTCCACGAACGAGGCCAGGTCGCGCCCCTCGACGCCGGCGGTCACGGTCTGGATGCGGCGGCCGCCGCCGTGCAGGATGTTGTAGCGATCCCCGGTTTCGGAGATTTCGGCCACCTCGCCGAGGGATACGAGCGTACCGTCCTGGCTTTTGAGCGGCAGTTCGCGCAGGCTGTCGAGCGACTGCCGCAAATCCGGCCGGAGGATGACGGACGTTTCGACGATACGCTGGCCGAGGGGGAAGTGGCCGACGGTCCGGCCGGCGAAAGCGGTGTCGACGGCATCCATGACGTCTCCCGGACGTAGTCCCCACACCTGGAGCTGATCGGGCCGCAGCCGGATTTCCGCCAGCGGCGAGCCGGGCGGCGACCGCAGCTGCACGTCCGTGGCTCCAGCCATCCTGCCGATTTCGTCGGCGAGCTCGCGCGCCTTCCGGTCCAGCAGATCCAGGTCTTCACCGTACAGATTGACTGCGACCGGCGAGGTGTAGCCCGAAATCGTTTCGTTGACCCGTTCGGTGAGGAAGGTGTTCACCTCGGCCCGTATTCCGGGGAAGCCCGCCAGTAGTCCGCGCAGCCGCTCCAGCACCTTCTGTTGTCCGCTGCCGGACATCGGTTGGAGGCGCACCTCGTATTCGCTGTAATGGCTGCCGTAGGTATCGGCGCCGCGCTCGGCCCGTCCCGCCCATTGCGAGACGGATTCCACCCCGGGGATCCGCAGGATCTCGCGGACGACCAGTCCGCCAAGGCGCAGTGATTCCTGCAGCGAGGTGCCGGGCAGGCTCGTGGTGTGCACGATGTAGTGCCCCTCGCGCAGGTGCGGCAGGAAGTCCCCGCCCAGCCCAGGGGCCAACGCGGTCGCCAGGAGGCAGGCCGCGAGGCTGCCGGCCGCGAGCCGGGCCGGCTGCCTCGCGGCCCACCGCAGCCAGCGTCCATAAAGCGGTTGCAGCCAGCGGATCAGCGGCGGCGTTTCCGCCGCCTCTTTCGAACCTGTCAGCAGGGCGACGCAAAGCGCAGGCGTGACCGTCAGTGCGGTCGCCAGCGAGATCAGGATGGCGATGATGTAGGCGTAGCCGAGCGGCGCGAACAGACGGCCGGCGACGCCGCCCAATCCCAGCAGCGGCAGGAATACCAGGGCCACGATGAAGCTGGCGTAGACCACCGACCCGCGGACTTCCAGTGATGCCTCGTAAACGACCGTGAGCGCGGGGCGAGGGGCGGCAGTGGCGCGGTTTTCCCGCAGTCGCCGGAAGATGTTCTCGGTGTCGATGATGGCGTCGTCGACGACTTCGCCCAGGGCGATGGCCAGTCCTCCCAGCACCATGAGGTTCAGGCTGACACCGAAAGCCTGGAGCACCACGAAGGCGCCCAGCAGTGAAAGCGGGATCGCCACTGCCGAGATCAGAGCGGTGCGAAGGTCATACAGGAAGGCGTAGAGTACCGCCATCACCAGCAGCCCGCCCGCCAGCAGGTGAGCGCCGAGGTTGTCCAGCGCCCGCTCGATATAGTCGGCGGGGCGGAACAGTCTGGGATGCAGTGTCGCGCCTCGTGCGGCGAGCATCGGGGCGAGTTCCGCCAGGCCGCGTTCCACGCCGCGCGATACCTCGAGGGTGTTGGCGCCATACTGGCCGATCACCATCATGACGATCCCGGCGGCGCCATTGACCGCGGCCGCGCCGATCGGCGGCCTGGGCCCGAAACGGACCGTCCCGACGTCCCGCAGCTTGAGCACCGCGCCGGGCGAACGGTTGAGGATGACGTTGCCGAGGCTTTCCGGACCGAGCGGGAGGCCCGTGACCTGAAGGGCCAAACGCTGGTTCTCGTTCTCCACGAAGCCGGCGCCCTGGGTGCGGAACGACTGGCGCACCGCCAGGCTCACGGCGTTGAGGTCGAGACCGAAGCGCTTGAGCCGTGCGGGATCGACTTCCACCTGCAACTGCTGTACTGCGCCACCGAAGACATTGACGTCGGCGACTCCCGGCACGGCGAGGAGGCGCGGCGTCATCACCCAGTCCGCCAGCGTCCGCAGTTCCATGGGGCCGAGGGTCTCCGAAGTCAAGCCGAACGTCTGCACCGTCGCCGAGGAGGAGGACAACGGCACCAGGACCGGCGTCCCCGCGCCTTCCGGAAGCTGACCGGCCAGCAGCGCCAAGCGTTCACTCACCAGTTGCCGGTCGCGGTAGATGTCGGTCTCCTCGGCGAATACCGCCGTTACCACCGACAGACCCTGGATCGACTCCGAGCGCAGGGTTTCCAGTCCGACGATGCCGGCCAGCTTTCGCTCGATGGGTAGGGTCAGGAGGATCTCGACCTGCCGGGTGGTGAGGCCCGGGGCTTCGGTCTGCACCACCACCCGCTTGGCGGAAAATTCGGGAAAGATGTCCAGTTTCGCCGTCGCCGCACGGTACAGGCCGTAGGCCGCCAGCAGCACCGCGAGCGCGATCACGACACCGCTGCGGCACACCGCGAAGCGGACCAAGGCGCCCAGCATCAGTCGTCCTCTTCGGGGATCGCGTGGCGCTGTTCCTCCGACAACAGCAGCTGCGCCCCCCGCGTCACCAGCGAAGCGCCCGGCTCGATCCCTTCGTCGACGAACCAGGCGTCGCCGTAGTCGCGATGAGCATCGATCGGCCTTCGCACGAAACGGTCTGCGCCGATCTGCAGGTAGACCCAGGGCCGGCCCTCGTGCCAGATCTGCGCCGAGCGGGGAATGACGACGCCGCTCAGCTTTTCGGCGGAAGCCGGAATCCATGCCTCGATACGCATGCCGGTACGCAACTTGCGGGCATCGGTGTGAAAGAACCAGGTTTCCCCTTGCACGATGTCGTCGGTCTTCGGCGCCGCCGAGACCAGTTCGGCGGGCTGTGCCGCCTGCCGGTCACCTTCCCGCGCCACCATGATACGGGCGGCGTCCGCAGGCAGCGCCTGGCCGTGGTGCAGGGTGACCAGGAGCAGCACCCGGCGCCGTTGCAGCAGATCGTCGAACAAGCGGGAGTCCCCGGCCACGGCGGCCTGGAACAGCTCCGTGCCCCACGCCTGCAGACCTTCCTCCTGCAACTCCCGGACATGCTGGCGCGCCGTCACGGCCCGTGCCTCGTCGGCGGCGAGTTGGGATTCGGCGTGGATCAGTTCGCGGGTGGCGACGATGGCTTCGCTGTGCAGGCTGGCGAGCCGGTCACGGTTCTTGCGGGCGAGCCGCAGCGCGGCATCGGTGATCTTGGCCTCGGCCTGGGCGGCGCGGTAGCGCGAGCGCAGTTCGAGCAATGGCTGGAGATCCACGATGCGGCCCAGTGATCTCGTTTCGGGCCGGTACTCGACGGCATCCAGGATGCGCGTTTCGATGCCAGCGAGTCGCTGCCGTGCGGGTTCGAGCACGACCCCGGTTTGCTGCACCGGTATTTCGAAAGCCGTCCCGGCCTCGTCGCCTGCGGCGCCGGAAAGGACACAACAACAAAGCAGGACGGCCGCGCGCGTGGGGCGGGGCGTCCGGTGGATATACGGCATCGGCGGGGAGCGGAGGTATACTCGGAAAGGCCCGGCGCCCGGTCAGACGGCGAAGGACAGAGGAAACTGGCCGTCATCAGCCGCGACAACGAAAGCCTGTCTGCATTCGAGGAAAAAGACTATGATGGCGACTCCAATCTCAGCAGGTATTCCCATGCAAATCTCTCCCCACAAGGTTGTCCTCATCCACTATACCCTAACCAACGACGAGGGAGACGTTCTCGACAGCTCCAGCGCGGACGAGCCGCTGGCTTACATCCACGGGATGGGCAACATCATCGCCGGCCTCGAGGATGCGCTGACCGGCCGGGTGGTCGGCGACAGCTTCAACGTTACCATCCCCCCGGAGGAGGCCTACGGTCTGCACGACGAGAACCTGGTCCAGGCGGTACCGCGGCACGCCTTCGAGGGCGTCGACGAAATCCTGCCGGGCATGCAGTTCCATGCCGAGTCCAACGAAGGCATGCAGATCGTGACGGTGCTGGAAGTGCTGGAAGACGAGGTGGTGCTGGACGGCAACCATCCCATGGCCGGCATGACCCTGCATTTCAACGTCGAAGTCGCCGGCATCCGCGATGCCACGCCCGAAGAGCTCGAACACGGCCACGTCCATGGTCCCGGCGGTCATCACCACTGATTCGGCAAGGCTGGCGGCTGCCCGGGGAGTCGTCTCGAAGCGCTAGTCGGCCAGGCGGGCCCAAAGATCGTGCGCGTCCGCGTCCTCGAAGGTGGCTTCCACGAATTCGCCGACCTCGAGGTGGGTGGCGCCATCGATGAAGACCTGACCGTCGATCTCCGGGGCATCGGCCCGGCGGCGGGCGACCGCGCCCTCTTCCACCACTTCGTCCACCAGCACCGTCTCGGTCCGGCCGATTCTCGTCCGCAGCCGCGCCGCGCTGATGCGCTCCTGCACCTCCATGAGACGGGCATGGCGCTCGGCTTTCACCTCGGCCGGCACTGGATCGGGCAGGGCGTTGGCCGCCGCGCCTTTCACCGGCGAGTATTCGAAGCAGCCGACCCGGTCGAGCCGGGCTTCCTCCAGGAAGTCGAGCAGTTCGCGGAACTCGTCTTCGGTCTCGCCGGGGAAGCCGACGATGAAGGTGCTGCGCAAGGTGAGTTCCGGGCAGACCTCACGCCAGCGGCGGATGGCGGCGAGGATGTTTTCCGTCGCTGCGGGCCGTTTCATCGCTTTCAGGACCCGCGCACTGGCGTGCTGAAACGGGATGTCCAGATAGGGCAGGAGTCGTCCTTCCGCCATCAGCGGGATCACTTCGTCCACATGGGGATACGGATAAACGTAGTGCAGCCGGATCCAGACGCCCAGATCGCCCAGCGCCCGCGCCAGTTCCTGGAAGCGCGTGCGCAGCGGCCGTCCGCCCCAGAAACCGGTGCGGTAGCCTAGATCCGCCCCATAGGCGCTGGTGTCCTGTGATACCACCAGGATTTCCTTCACGCCAGCGGCGACCAGCCGTTCGGCTTCGGTCATGACCTCGCCGATCGGCCGGCTCACCAGATCCCCGCGCAGCGCGGGGATGATGCAGAAGCTGCAGCGGTGATTGCAGCCTTCCGAGATCTTGAGGTAAGCGTAATGGCGCGGGGTCAGCCGGACGCCCTGTGGCGGCACCAGGTCCATGAAGGGATCGTGCAGCGGCGGAAGGTGTTCGTGCACTGCGTTCATGACTTCTTCATAGGCATGGGCGCCGGTCACTTTCAAGACCGCAGGATGGCGCGCCTGGATTTCCTCCGGCCGTTCGCCGAGACAGCCGGTGACGATCACCTTGCCGTTTTCCGCCACGGCTTCGCCGATGGCTTCGAGCGACTCCTCCACCGCCGCGTCGATGAAGCCGCAGGTATTCACGACCACCAGATCGGCGTCCTGATAGGTCGGCACGATGGCGTAGCCCTCGGCACGCAACTGGGTGATGATGCGCTCGCTGTCCACGAGCGCCTTGGGACAGCCAAGGCTGATGAAGCCGATTCGGGGGAGTTTCATGTCGGGATGGATTCGGCCGCTCGATGCGGGGGGAGTTCGAAGTATGGGAGAACGACCGGTCATTTTAACGGTTGCTGAGCCCGGAACTCCATCGAGACATGCCTTGGTCGAGAATTCCGGGGTACACTTTGCGTTTTTGCTGCATCGGGCACGAGGCGAGCAGCTCTGGAATGACCCATGTATTATCTCGAACCCAACAAAGATTACCGCAACGACTCCCTGCGCAAGGGCGCCGAGTTTTCCGAAGCCGAAATCCGTATCGACACGGCCAGGCATTACGACGACTGTTACTGGGACTACCGCACCGCCTGGTTCGACAACGAGAACCTGGCGCTGCACTACGGCTACTGGGAAGAAGGGATCAAGACCCACAGCCAGGCCCTCATCAACAAGAACCGCATCATGGCCGCGATCGCGGGGATCGAGGCTGGCGACCACGTGCTGGATGCCGGCTGCGGCATCGGCGGCAGTTCCATCTGGCTAGCCAAGCACGTCGGGGCCCGGGCCACCGGCATCACCGTCAGTGAGCAACAGGTCGAGCACGCCCGGCGTAACGCCCGGCGGCATGGCGTCGCAGACAAGACCGAATTCCAGGTGGCGGACTTCTGCCAGACGCCGTTTCCGGACGCCGTCTTCGACGTGGTCTGGGCCGTCGAGAGCAGTTGCTACGCCACGGACAAGCGCGATTTCCTCCGCGAAGCTTACCGGGTGCTCAAGCCGGGCGGCACCCTCATCGCCTGTGATGGCTATGCCGCCCGGCGCGAGTTCGACGAAGCCGAATGGCGGGCGGTGATGGACTGTCTGAACGGCTGGGCGGTGCCCAACCTGTCCACCGTGGAGGAGTTCCATGCCGGCATGGAGGAATGCGGTTTCCGTGAGATCCACGTCACCGAAGCGACCCGGGAAACCCTGCCTTCGTCCCGCCGCATGTATCTCACCGCGCGCTGGACCGCCCCGATGCAATGGATCATGCATTGGCTGGGGCTGCGCAAGAAGGCCCAGACCGCCAACTACAAGGTGGCACTGGCGCAGTGGAAGGTATTCAGCGAGGGCATGGTGCGTTACTGCATTTTCCGCGCGGAAAAACCCGTGTAAGCTGAAGCCGTCGTGGGCCCGGGGTGTCGGTTTCGGGCTGCCGCAACCGTTGTCCCCGGAGTCGAGAACGATGAACCGTCCCTTCCCACCCTCGATCGCTTTTCGGAAAGCATGGCTGGCGGGCTTTCTGCTTCTGGCCGCATCCCCCGTCCGAGCCGGGCTGACAGCGGGGCAACTCATCGACCAGGTGGGGATCTCCCAGGCCGACGTCGCACGCTTGCAGAAAGGAGAGATCGTTTCCTATTCGGTGGTCGAGACCGGTAGCAAATCGCTGGCGACCGGGATCGCCATGTACCTCAAAACGGCGCCGGCCCGGATCGTCGAGGTCGTCAGGCGCGGCGAACTCGCTGCCCGCGATCCGGACGTCACGGCTCGCGGTGTCGTGCCCAGCGGTGCCGGGGTCGAAGCCTTCGCGAAGTTCGCCTACGGCCGGGCGCAGGTGGACGAGGCTCGCGACCTGCTGAACGTCCGGCCGGGTTCCGGTTTCAATCTGTCGGCCGAGGAAATCGCCGGCTTCGCCGCGCTGAAGGCGAGCCTCGCCAGCGACGACGACGAAACGGTGGTGGAAGCCGTGTCCAGGCAGTACCGCTCGGTGCTTGCCGCCCGCCTGAGGGCCTACCGGAGCAAGGGGCTGGCCGGCATGGCCGCATACGAACGCGGCGACGGTGACAAGGCCGATCCGGCCGCCGAGCTGACCGATGCCATCCGGGCCAGCAAGTTGCTCGGCGATCGGTTCCCTGGGTTGCAGAAGGCTCTGCTCGGCTATCCGGCGGAGATGCCGGCCGGTGCGGAGGATTCGTTCATCTGGCTCAATCGCATGGTGCAGGGACGGCCCACCCCGATCCTGGTCCACCGCATCATTCATGCCGGGAACGACGGGGTCCTCCTGCTACAGAGCGCCTTCTACGTCGGCCATTCCTACGATGTCAGCCAGACTCTCGCCGGCACCGTGCCTTACCTCGATGGCGCCCTGGTCTTCTACTCGGTGCGTTCTTCGACCGACCAAGTCACCGGCCTCGGCGAGGCACTGAAGCATTCCATCGGCCGCGGTCAGATGGAGAAGGAAATGATCGAGAAGTTCCGAGCGCTCAAGGCCAGCGTGAAAGGCTGAAGTCCTCGAGTCCTTTCAACCCCCACCAGCGACACGCCCATGAACGAAGCCGCCGCGAACCTGTCCGGATTCCCCAAGGAATATGCCTTCCTGCTGCTGGGGACAGGCCTCGGCTTCTTTCTCGGCTGGCTGGTGTCCCGGATCGGCGGACCGGCACGGACCGCTCCTGGACGAACCGCAGGTGGGGCCGGCATTCCCTCCGATGCGCAGCCCGTCGACGTGGTCGTGAACGGCAAAATGGTCAGGCTGCCCTCCGATACCGCGGTGGAGATCCGCAGGCTGATCCGGGACGGCAATCCGGGTGGAGCGGTCAATCGGCTGAGGGAGGCGACCGGGCTGCGACCGGCGGAGGCCAAAGCCGTGATCGATTCGCTGGCGCGGATCGGGGATTGAGGCTCACCGTCTCCACTGCGGCGGGTTGACCGCCCATCCCGCTTTTACCAGTTCCAGCAATCGGCGACGGAGCCGGAGCCGGATTTTCCTTTCACGCCCTGGGAGTTCAGGGTGAGATTGCCGCAGAGTGCGTCGGTGTGCGGACTCTGCGGCGTCGCTTGCAGCGTGAAGCCATTGGCGTCGGCGGCGGTCACGGAAATGACGTAATGGCCTTCGTCGGATTTCCCGTTGGAGGCGAAACCGAGTCTGGTGACGTCGCTCGTATAGGTCTTGTTGTCCATGAAGTACTGCTCCTCGCGTGCGGCGGCCCGCAGGAGCGCGGCTTTGCCGTCGGCGCGGCGGGTCCGGACGATGTGTTCTTTGTAGGACGGGTAGGCGACGGTGGCGAGGATGCCGATGATGGCCACGGTGATCATCAGTTCGAGCAGGGAGAATCCCCGTCCCTCCGCCGCCCGGCGGGCGGGAGTAATGCTTACCTTTCCGTTCGGTTCGGCCACGTCCGTTCACTCCTTTTCGTACCAGTAGAGCCGGTTGATGCCGGAATTGCCGACCGGATTGGACAGGTCGGGATTCGCCGGCAGGTTGCCGGCCGTGACGTAGAGTTTACCGTTGACGGCGACGGTGACGGGATCGCTGGGCAGTCCCCGGCCGGTGACGGTGAAGCGCTCGTTGGCCGTGGTCGCCGCGTTGAAGTTGAAGACGCCGGCCGCGTCGGCGAGACGGATGACATAGGTCAGCGACTCGCCTTCGTTGGGTCCGCACTGTCCGGAAACGCTCCCGCCCTGAGGCGCATAGGTGCTGAAATAGACCGAGCCGTTGTAGGTGAGCGGGCTGGAGAGCACTTTTTCGCCGCTGGCCGAACTGCCGATGTCGATGTACCAGCCGGATTTGTCGGGATGGACAGTGGTCGAGCTCGTCAGGTTGTCGAGATCCGCCAGGGTCTTGACCGGTCCCGTCGGCGGCGAGCCGCTGGCGACGTAGGTGTCCTTGAACATATAAAACTGGTTCTGGACGTTGGTATCGAGTGGGTGCTCGCGGTCGCCGGAGCCGATCAGCACGGCATCGAAGCGGCTTGAGCCTGCGGGGGACGGCACGAAGTCCGGACGGTGGAAGAAGCGCCGGTCCGGTTGTCCGGCATGGCGGCCAACCGAGAGCACGGGGGTGAGGGTCCAGTGGGCGGGCTCGTTGTAGGACGTGGTGCCGTCCGGTTGCACGTAGGCCAGGTCGGCGCGCCACAGCACCCCGCCGGTGTCGCCGACGTACAGGCGGTCCACCATACCGTTGTCGTCGGTATCGACCGCCGTGACCTTGGAGGGAATGCTGTCGGCCAGTCCGGCATGCTGGAACGTCGTTGCCGATGAGGCACCCGATCCTTTGACTGCTTTCCAGACCAGTGCGCCGGTTTTGGCGTTGACGATGTAGATCGCGTTGCCCTCGGTGTCGTCGGTGCCGGTCGCCGCGTTCCGGGCATTCGCGGCGCTGGCTTCGTCCTTGCGGGTGCCATAGCCGCCGCCGAAGATGAGCACGGGTTTGCGGCCTTCGCCCCAGTCGAGCTGGGCGATGGTGGGATCGGAGAAGGTGTAGCCGAGTTCGTTGAAGTTTCCGCTGGCGTCGTTCTTCTCGATCGTCCAGAGCATCCTCGGGGTGTCGGGATCGGTGATGTCGAGCGCGTAATAGCCCTTGCCGCCGCGGCGCATGCCGATGAAGGCGATGACCTGGTCGGCGCCGTTCACGGTGCCGTCGCGGTTCATGTCGTTGACATAGACCGCTGCGGTGCCGTCGAGTCCGTAGACATGGGGTGTCGCCGCGCCGTTGTCCGAGAGCGGCTTTAGATTGCCGAGCAGCCGGCGGGGAATGAAGGCCCAGTCCTCGACGCCGCTGGGCGTTTCAGTGGTGGTGCCTCCCGAAGCCGAATTGCGGAACATGTGCAGGAAGCCGTCGTTGCCGGAGACCAGGATGCGGACGTCCTGAACGTCCCGCGAATAGCCGCTGCGTGCGCCGTAGTTGAGCGGCACGGCGGCCGAATGCAGCGGATCGGCCATCAGCCACTTGCGCTTGGCCTGGTTGGCCGGCGACGCCCAGGGGTGGGCCTCGGTGTAGTTGCCGTCGCCGTCCTCGTCGTTGGCGTCCTGTCCGCGGGCGAACTTGAGCAGTTTCACGGCCGTGGCCTGATCGTCGCTGCTGGCGGTGCCATAGCTCGCGGCATCGCTCCAGACCTCGCCGCTCTTCGCCCCGTTCAGACGGAGCGTGTTCCAGAGCGCAGCCGCGGTGGTCGAATCGGCGTTCAGTGCGCGCAGGGCCGTCGCCGTGCCGTTGCTCAGACTGTCGGGTTCGGTATAGAGCTTCCGGGCGCCGCTGGTGGAGTTGCTGTCGCCGGGCGAGTTCGTCAGGAATCCGGGGATTCTTTGGCCGCCGCCGCCGCGGCCCACGCTGCGGCCGTCTTTTCCAACCACTTCGCCCTTGCCGGTATCGGCGTAGGTCTGTACATCGAAGCCGGAAGCGCTGGTCCAGTAGGTGAACGCTTCATGCTTGATCCTGCCGTCGATGGGAGAGATCGCTTCGATCGGCGGACTGGAGGCGTCCAGGACCTGGAGTCGGTGCGTGGTGGGATCGGATGCCAGCTTGAGCCGTTTCAGATTGCCGTTCCAGCGGGGCGCCTGTTCCGGCTGGAAGATGGAGAAAAACGCGTGATTCAGCGACTCCGTGCGGTTGAAGACGTTAACCGGTGAGGCGGCCGAGACGAAGGTGGTGCTCACGCTCAGCACTTCCTTGAAGACCTCTTTGAGGGAGGCGATCAGCACAGTGGGATCGGTGCTCAGCGGCAGCGCATTGTTGGTTCCGCCGGCGACCGCGTAACCGTTGGTCGTGGTGTTGATGTTCGTGGGAGCGACGAAGAAATAGGACGTGACGTTCTGTACGTCTTCCAGGTTGCCGGCGCTGCCGTAGGTGCCGTCCGCCAGATCGGCGTCGCGCATCCAGCGGATCACGTTGGCGAATGCGCTGTTGCTGGTGCCCGGATTGAGGCCGTTCATACCGCCCGAGTCCTTGCTCTGCCTGATTGCGGCGTCGGAGTCGTTGTCCTTGTTGGAGACCTGGAACATGAAGTTGATCATGAACACCTTGGAGCAGTTGTCCACCAGTGGGCTCACGTAATTGGTGCCGTTTTCGATGCCGCTGTCCCACTTGAGCAGCCGGTCGTCGAAACTCGTTCCGGGGTTGTCGACGTCGAGGTTGTCGTTCCGGTTGCTGTCGCCGTAGTCCTGCCAGCCCTTGTGGCCGTTGAAGATGGCCTGGCCGGTCAGGTAGCGGAACAGCTCGAAATAGAGCTCCTTGCCCTGGAAGTCGTGGGCCAGGTTGCCTTGCGGCACGGGAATCCGGGCCAGGGCGTCATGGAAGCGCGCCTTGTCGGTGCTGAAACCTCTCAGCACGTAGGCGCCGTTGCTGCACTGGCCGCTGGGGCCGGCGCCGCACTGGCCGGTGGTGGAATCGGCGTGGTTGATCATGAGCCCCACCCGGACAGTGGCGAGCTCGGTGCCGAGATCGTCCATGGCCTTGCGCAAGGCGCCCCGGATCAGGTCGAAATGGGTCACGTCGCCGCTGGGGGGCAGATAGGTGGTTCCCGAACTGGGGGAGACAGTCGTCCTCAGCGAACGGCAGTCGTCGCCGTGTTCATCGTCGTCATCTTCCTGATGGTCATATCTGTGATCGTCATGCTCGTCGTCTTCACCGGTGCCTTGGCATACCAGTGCGCCCAGGTTCGAGCGGTAGTCCAGGCTGAACATCACCAGCGGTTTCCCGCCCAGCGAGCCGCCGCCAGCGAAATAGATGTCGGTGTCGTCCGCCCGGCCGGCGCAGAAGGGGGCAGCGATCGAAAGCACCATGATTGCGGGTTGGATTTTCATCGTTCTTCTCCGGATTCGACAGGTGCTAGGAGGTGGGCGCGGGTGTCGGCGTCGGGTCGGGAGTTTCGCTGTCGTAACGCACCGAGCCGCTGGAGACGAGGGTGCCGCGGACGGCGGACACCACGCCGGCGCGGCTGGCATCGGCGGACGATCCGGCCGGCGCGCCGTCGTAGTCGCTTTCGATGACGCGCTCGAAGACCTTGTTGCCCTCCTCGCGTCTGGACGAGCCGAAGGCGATGCTGCCGCGGACCCGGACGTGTACCGGCGGTGTCGTCAGCGGTGATGGCAGGGCCGGCAGCGACAGGCCGTTGCAGGTGCCGTAGGGATAGCTTGCGGTGCAACGTACATTGTTGCCCATCCGGTCCAGGTTGAGATCGATCGCTTCCGCCGCGACGTAGTCGGCAGCCGCCTGCGCCTGCTGCAGGCCGTTGATGCGGGCCTCGGCGTTGCGCGCCATGCGGACGCTGGTGCTGCTGGAATGGATCGCCGCGATGCCCAGCATCGTCAGCACGATGGTGAACAGCAGGCCTACGACCAGGGCGGCGCCGTTTTGCGTGCTTCTTTTCCGGGCCATCGCCGTCTTCCCCCTCCGACGAAATGCTCAGTGATATTGCTGGTTCCGCAACTGCACCGTGGTCGTGAACACTTTTCGGCGGAAGTGGTCACCGAACGGTCCCAGTGTCACCGAGCCGAATGTATAAGTCTTGTCATCAGTGTAGCTTGAATCGGATTCCATGCTACGCACCAACACGTGGACCCTGGCACTGATGGCGCAGTCGAGCTCGTCGGGGGTGATGGCGGCGTAATCCTCCCGGGTGGAGAGATACCGCTCGGGGATGCCATCCATGTCGCAGGACTCATCGGTCATGTTGCCGTCGCCGTCATCGATGCCGAATTCGATGTGGAAATATTCGATACCTTCGGCGATTTCTCCGCCGTCATCCGACTCGAAAATGATGGGGTTTCCGGTTTGTCGGCCCAGGGTCTTTCGTATCAGCCTGGGCGCACACCGCGGATCGGTGGGTTTGCTGGCGCATTGTCTCGCCGTGTAACCTCGGCTGATGTAATAGACATGGACGACATACCGCCAATAGGCCGCGGAGCTGGAGCTGACCGGACAGTCGGGCGGCTCCGGCGGCGTGGCGGTGGACACGGGAAGTTTTACGAGATTGCCATTGGAGCCGCTGGTTCGCAGATAGATCAGTCCCGCGAAACGGTCGTTCCTTTTGTCCTCTCCGGTCTGACAATAGACGGGCTTGCCTTCTGCGTGCCTAAGGGCGAGCAGATTGGTTCCAGGCTTGAGATAGTCGTTGGAGTTGAAGCAGGGCCAATCGGCAGGTATCGAGTCCGCCGACGGGGCCATGAGGTAGTGCGTGGCCGGAGACGAGGACGTCGTCGTGGTCGTCCAGTTGGTTCCGCAGTCATTCTGCACGCTGATGGCCGAGGCGGAAGGGCAACGGCTCAGGTCGTTGCAATCGGCGCCACCCCAGAATCCCGCCAGCGCCAGGTCGCTGGCCAGCAGGTTGAGGGTGAACCGTCCGTTTTCCTGCATCAGCGCGAATTGCTCGTTCTGGCGGTAGTTGGTCTTGTGCTGCACGAACAGACTGCCGATGGCGCCGACCACCAAAAGGCCCAGCACCATCGATATCAGCAGTTCCACCGTGGAAAACCCCATCAGGCCGCTCCGTCTCGGAATTTTCATGCTCAGATGCATCCTCCGCTGACGCCTTCGCGGCAGATATAGGTGCTGATCCGGAAGATCCGGCGGTATTCGTTGTTGGTGCCGTATTGGCCGTTGCCGCAGGTGTCAGATGCGTTTTCCGACCCTGCTTCGGGCAGGGCAGGCTCGCGGCCGCGCCAGACGATGGTGACGGTGTACTGGCCGGAGCCGCCTGCATTGCTGCTGGTCACGCACAGCGTGGGGTTGGCCAGCCCGCCAGTTTTGGAGACATTCGTTCCGGTGCCGGTCGTTTCGGCGGTGCCCAGCAGGCTGCGCTGGAAGTCGCGGCGATCGCAGACCGCCAGGTTGGCCGGCCCCGCGCAGTCGAGCGAGTCGCTGAACGTGGTGTTCGCGTTGAGGGTCCCGGTGTAGCCGGACAGGGCTTCGGTGTTCAGCCGCATCCGCTCCAGCACGTCCTGGCCGATGGCTGCGGCCAGACTGCGCTGGGCGGATTCGAACGCGGCCTTGCGGGCGGTGATCTGCAGGGCGGCCAGGCCCAGCAGCGCCACGGCAAAGATGAACACGCTGACGAGTACTTCGATCAGGGTGAAGCCGTTAGGGCGAGACCGGTTCATTGGCAGTCGCTTTCGGAAAGATTGACGCCATTGCTGCCCTTTTCCTGAATCTGGTTGCCGTCGTCGTCGCGGGTGGTCCGCAGGCGTCCCGTCATCGCCAGCACCAGACCTCGCGCCTTGGTGTAACCGCGGCTGTCGCAGAAGATGAAGGTGCCGTTGTTCACACCGCTCAGGAACCCCTTGCCGCCGTAAACCACGCGGTTGCTGCCGGTGTACTTGATGGTCATGGTCAGCGACGAAGAAACCGGGTCATGGACTCTCAATACAGTTGCACCGGCCACCACGATCCAGCCGTCCGTCCAATTCTTCGAGTCGTCGCAGGCGGTGCCGGCGGTGTTCCGCTTGCATACGGTGACCTCGGAGTTGCGCTTCACGGCCTCACTGCGGGCATAGCTCAAGTCGGCCACCAGCGAATTGATCTGGGCCGCCATGCGGTTGTCCAGGATCAGATCGCGGAAACCGGGTATGCCCACGGTGAGCAGGACGGCGGCGAGGGCGATCCCGATCATGAGTTCGATCAGGGTGAAAGCGGCGGTTCTGCGCATCGGCGACCCCAGGAGCGGCGAACGCATGAGTTTCAAGCCCCTCTCCCCTCGGGAACGTTTGATCTAAGACACCAGCTCGAGAAATCCCGTCACTTCTTCCCGGTCGTGGTAGAGCTGGCGGAATCTCAGGCGGTGGGACACCCCTTGTGCGGCTAGCCGTTCCTCGATCAAGCCGCGGCAGCGTTCGACTTCCTCGTAGCGCCTGTTCATCGGCAATTTTAGATTGAACACGGCATAGCGGAAGGCGCCGTCGGCCGCCCAGTCGGCCACCAGCCGAGCGATCCGCGAGGGCTGTTCCACCATGTCGCAGACCAGCCAGTCGACCGGCCTGGAAGGGCGGAAACGGAAACCGTCGGTGCGCAAATGGGTCACCAGACCGGAGTCCAACAGTGCTGGATCCAGGTTGCCATTGTCGACGGCAGTGGTGCGGATGTGGCGCCGCACCAGTTGCCAGGTCCAGCCGCCGGGGGCGGCGCCCAGGTCGACGGCGCTCATGCCGGGGCGCAGCATGGTTTCGGGCCGGTCGACGAATACCAGGAACGCTTCTTCGAGCTTGAGCGTGGACCGGCTCGGCGCGGAGCGGGGAAGCTTGAGGCGGGGGATGCCGCAGGGCCACGGCGCCGAATCGTCCGGCAGCGTGTAGCCCAGATAGGCGGCGGTCGAAGTCAGAAAGAACACGTGCAGGCGTGGGGCCTGTGGTCCGCCGCCGAGCAGGCCGGCCGCGGCGGCGGCGAAAGGACGCTCGAACTTGCGGGTGAAGGCGGCCAGTTCCTTGGCCTCGTTGGTGTCCGCGGTTTCCAGCCAGAGCGTCGAATAGCGCCGCTGCAAGCCGGCCGCCGTGTCGAGGAGCGGGGTGATCCGGTCGTCGACCGGGAGGTCGGCCAATGGTCCGCTGGCGAAGATCCGCTGGCGGGCGAATATCAGTGCGTCGAACCGCAGCCTGGCGGCTCGGTTGGCCAGGATCTCGGGCTCGTGCGCCACGAAGACCACATAGGCCGAGTTCTCCTTGGCCCGGACATGGCCGGAAATCCCCGCCGCCTGGGTTTGGACCAGGATTTCGGCCGCGCATTCCTTTTCGAAGCCGCGGCGGCAGTAGAGGAGGATCGAGGAGGGCGATGTCAAGGCTTTACCTGTGCGCGGGGCTGGTTTAAGTTGGAACCGGCGAAAGCTGTGCATTCTAACCGACATCCTCGTCCCGACCGTGAGTTTCCCCCGTATCCTGGCCCACCGGCTCGGCAAGAAGTTTTCCCGCTCCCTGGGGCATTCGCTTTGGCATCGTACGCAGGATCTAGGGCGGCGCCTGATCGGGCGACGGCCGACGCCGGTCTTGCGGGCGGGTGAATTCTGGGCGGTGCGAGACGTGTCCCTCGAAGTCGCGGCGGGCGAGTGCCTGGGACTGGTCGGCCCCAACGGTGCGGGCAAGAGTACGCTGCTACGGATGCTCGGCCGCGAATACCGCCCAGATGCCGGGGGGATCGAATTGCACGGGGCGGTGAAATCGCTGATCCGCTTGGGACATGGGCTCCAGCCGATGTACAGCGGGCGCGAAAACGTCTATCTCAAGTGCGCCGAGCTGGGACTGTCCAAGCGCGAGATCGACGCCAGGCTGGACGAAATCGTGGCCTTCGCCGAACTGGAGGCGGTGTTGGAGCGACCGGTCAAGCATTATTCCGATGGCATGTACGCCCGCCTGGAGTTCGCCATCGCCACCTGCATGCCGGTCGATATCCTGCTCATCGACGAAGTGCTGGCGGTGGGTGACGTCGCATTCCAGTTGCGCTGTCTCGAGCGGCTCCAGACCCTCAAGCGTGAAGGCAGCGCCCTGGTATTCGTGTCCCATTCCGAAATGAACGTGCTCCATGTGGCCGACCGCTGCCTGCTGCTGTTCGACGGTCAGACCGTGGTCGAGGGACGGCCGGAAGCCGTGTTCGGGAAATACTACGAGGCCGTGGGTTATCTCAATCGCGACCTGAAGTCGCTCGGCGTCTTGCCGACTAGACCTCCGGACGTTTCCGCCGGGCTGGATTTTTCCGGGTCGGCGGACGAGCCATTGCAGGCCAACCCCGGCCAGCCGTTGGCGTTCGAACTGGAATACCGGGCCGAGCGCGATTTCGAGGCCGTGGATCTGCGGCTCGAATTCTGGAATACGGCGGGTCTGCTCGCAGCCAGCACACTGACGCCGGCGGACAGCCGGCCATGCCTGGCCGGGGGGCGGGGGCGCCTTCGGGTGGAACTGCCCTTCCTCGGCCTGGATGCCGGGATTTACGACGTTGCCGTGTCGGCGAAGGCGGGCGGGCGCGACCTGGCTTACCGAGGGAAGGCCCGGCGAGTCCAGGTCCTGCAGACGGCTTACGATCGCCCCGCCGGCTTCGGCGTCATGGAAGCGCATATCTGGACGGCACCTTCAGGCAGGCCGTCTTGAACGTCCGCTACGGGAGACGACCTCAGTGACCAAGGAACAGTGTGTGATTCCCAGGTGTCTGATCAATCAGATTCTGCGTTTGGCCCAGGCATCGCCGGAGCGCGAGGTCTGCGGGCTGGTCGGTGCCACCGCTGGGCGGAGGATGCGCTGTTATCCGGTGCCCAACGTCGCCGAACGCCCGGAATGCCGTTTTCTTCTCGATCCCAAGGGGCAGATCGACGCCCTGCGCGCCATGCGGGAGCGGGGGGAGGAACTGTTCGCGATTTTCCATTCACACCCCACGGCCGCAGCCATTCCATCCCCGGCCGACCTCGAGTTCGCCGCTTACCCGGAGGCGCTGCATCTCATCGTTTCGCTGGGCACGAAAGGAGTGCTGGAAATGCGGGGCTTCCGTATCGGATCGTCGTCCAGGCCGCGCGAGGTCGAACTCCTGTTGGCCCCGGAATGATCCGTCAGGCGGCGGTCTGGCGGTCTTCCCGATAGATCCAGCCGCGCCGACGCATCCATTTCTCCAGTTCCACCGCCCAGAACACGAGGGTGGACAGGACGAGACAGGCCGCCAGTTCATGCGGTTCCAAGGCCTCCGTCCGGAAGATGGGGTGGAGGGCCGGGATGTAGAGCACTGCCATCTGCAGCAGGAATGTGAGCAGGACGGCGCCGAGCAAGGGCTTGTTCGAGAAGAAGCCCAGCGCGAAGAACGACTCCCGTTCCGATCGGACGGCAAGGACATGCCCCATCTGCGACAGGGTGAGCACGGTGAACACCATGCTTTGCCAGTGAGCCGAACCGGTATGGTAGGCCCATGCCTGCGACAGCAAAGAAACGCCCCCCATCAGCAGCCCGATCCAGAGAATGTGTTGCCACATGCCATGCGCGAAGATGCTTTCCTGAGGCGGACGCGGGGGGCGCTGCATGATGCCGCGTTCTTGGGGCTCGACCGCAAGGGCCAGGCCCGGCAGGCCGTCGGTGACGAGATTGATCCACAGGATGTGGATGGGGAGCAGTGGAATGGGGAGCATGAGGAACGGCGCGAGGAACAGTGTCCATATCTCCGCCGAATTGCTCGTCATCGTGTATTTGATGAACTTGCGTATGTTGTCGAAGATGCGCCGCCCTTCCCGCACGGCGGCGACGATGGAAGCGAAGTTGTCGTCCAGGAGGATCATGTGTGAGGCTTCCCGCGCCACGTCGGTACCGCTCTTTCCCATGGCCACGCCGATGTTGGCGCATTTCAGGGCGGGCGCATCGTTCACCCCGTCGCCGGTCATCGCCACGAACTCGCCTTTGTCCTGCAGGGCCCGGACGATCTTGATCTTCTGCTCCGGGGCGACGCGGGCGTAGATCCGGATTTCCTCCACCCGTTTCTCGAATTCCGCCAGGCTCAGGCCGGCCAGTTCCTCGCCCGTCAGGACCGGGGCGTCCTCGTCGGCGATGCCGAGGCGGAGGGCGATGGTGCGTGCGGTCGCGGGATGATCGCCGGTGATCATGACTGGCTTGATTCCCGCCGTCTTGCACAGAGCCACGGCTTCCGCGGCTTCGGGCCGCGGCGGGTCCATGAGGCCGACGAAGCCGAGGAAGCACAGCCCGGTTTCGACGGTTTCCGGACTCGGCTCCGCCGGCGGCTCCGGCCATTCCCGGAAAGCGAGGGCCATGACCCGCAGCCCCTCCGCCGCCATGCGTTCGGCAATCTCATGTAGCTCGTCGCTCTGGATGGGGACGGGACCCTGGATTCTCCATACCGTCCGACAGCGCGGCAACAGCATTTCCGGCGCGCCTTTGGTGTAGGCGACCAGTCCTTCCCCTTCACGGTGCAGCGTCGTCATCAGCTTGCGTTCGGAATCGAAAGGAATTTCGGCGGTGCGCGGACATGAGGCGGCGAGATCGATGCCGGAATGGCCGGCTGCGGCGGCGGCTTCGTACAGGGCGGTCTCGGTGGGATCTCCCAGGAGACGCCCCTCCTTGTCGACCCGGACATCGTTGTTCAGGGCCATGGCCCGCAGCATCGGCTCCGGCAGCTCCGGGCCCGGCCGGCCGTCGGCATAGAACGCCTCGGCCCGCATCCGGTTCTGAGTGAGCGTGCCGGTCTTGTCCGAGCAGATATAGGTGACCGAACCCAGCGTTTCGACCGCCGGGAGGCGGCGGATCAGCACGTGCTGGCGGATCATCTTGCGCGCGCCCAGCGCCAGGGAGACGGTCGCGACGGCCGGCAGGGCTTCCGGAATGGCGGCGACCGCGAGGCTGACGGCGGTGAGGAACATCAGTATCGGCTGTTCGCCCCGCAGCAGTCCGACGACGAAGATGATGGCGCAGATCGCCAGCACCAGCAGCGCCAGCCGCTTCCCGAGTTGGGCGAGGCGGTTCTGCAGGGGCGTGCGGCTTTCCTTCTCCTCGCGCAGGAGCTGGGCGATCTTGCCGAGTTCCGTTTCCATGCCGGTGGCGATCACGCTGCCCAGGCCCCGGCCGTAGGTGACGACCGTGCCCTTGTAGACCATGTTGCGGCGGTCACCGAGCGCAGCGTCGGGATTGCGTATCGCTTCGGTGGACTTGCCGACCGGCTGGGACTCGCCGGTGAGGGCGGCCTCTTCCACTCGGAATTGGGCCGTGTCCAGCAGACGGATGTCGGCCGGCACGATGTTACCCGCTTCCAGCAGCACCAGGTCGCCGGGAACCAGCTCGTGGGCCGGCAGCTCGTGATGCTGCCCGTCCCGCACCACCCGCGCGAGGGGGGCGGCCATGCTCTTCAAGGCCGCAATGGCGCGCTCGGCACGGTATTCCTGGACGAAGCCGATGGCCGCGTTGAGGATGATGATCACCACGATGGTCACGGTATCGGCGATCTCGCCGACCAGGCCGGAAACGATGCCGGCCAGCATCAGGACGCCGATCATGAAGTCGGCGAACTGACCCAGCAGCATGGCCAGCGGGCCGCGCGGCCGCTGCTCGATGATGAGGTTGGGGCCCCGTTCGGCGAGCCGTTGTTCGGCCTCCCGTTGCGACAGTCCCTTCTGCGGGTCGACCTTGAGCCAGGCAGTGATCTGCCACGGTTCCAGCAGATGCCAGTGCGCCGGCGGGTGAGGTTTCCGGGTCGCGTGGTGCTTACGTTTCATGGGAAGGCCCTCGGTGTTTCATCCTTAAGCAGCAGGGACTGGACGATTCACCTAGGGTAGCCGGCCCGCTGCCCCGGCGGAAGGGCTGGCAGGGCCGGCTCTCGCCTTTCGGAGAAACCCGAGACCTCACCGAAAGACGCTTTCTCTTTTCGGATTACTGCAGCTTCTTCTTGAGCAGTTCGTTGAGCTGGGCGGGATTGGCCTTGCCCTGGGTGGCCTTCATGGCCTGGCCGACGAAGAAGCCGAACAGTTTGTCCTTGCCCGCGCGGTACTGGGCCAATTGCTCCGGGTTGGCGGCGATGATCTGGTCGATGATCGACTCGATGGCGCCGGTGTCGGTGATCTGCTTGAGGCCCTGTCTCTCGATGATGTCGTCGGCGCTGCCGCCTTCGTTCCACATGGTTTCCAGCACCTGCTTGGCGATCTTGCCGGAAATCGTAGCGTCGGCGATGCGGCGGACCAGGCTGGCCAGTCCGGCGGCATCGATCTTCGATGCGGTGATCTCCAGGCCGTCCTTGTTGAGGAGGCCGGACAGTTCCACCATCACCCAGTTGGCGCACAGCTTGGGGTCGCCGGCGGCCTCGCGGACCACGGTTTCGTAGAAATCGGCCATTTCCCGGCTGGCGGTCAGCACTTCCGCATCGTAATCGCTGAGGCCGTACTGTGCCTTGAACCGGTCGCGCTTGGCGTCCGGCAGCTCCGGCAGCGTGGCCTTGACCTCCTCGATGAAGCCGCTGCTGATTTCCAGCGGCAAGAGATCCGGGTCGGGGAAGTAGCGGTAGTCGTTGGCCTCCTCCTTGCTGCGCATGGAACGGGTCTCGTCCTTGACCGAGTCGTACAGCCGGGTTTCCTGGATCACCTCGCCGCCGCCTTCCAGGATCTCGATCTGGCGTGCGATCTCGTGGTTGATCGCCTTTTCCACGAAGCGGAAGGAGTTGAGGTTCTTGATCTCGGCGCGGGTGCCGAACTTCGTCTGGCCCTTGGGCCGGACCGATACGTTGGCGTCGCAGCGGAACGAACCTTCCTGCATGTTGCCGTCGCAGATTTCCAGGTAGCGCACCAGGGCGTGCAGTTTCTTCATGTAGGCCACGGCTTCCTTGGCCGAGCGCAGATCCGGTTCAGACACGATTTCCAGCAGCGGCGTGCCGGCCCGGTTCAGGTCGATGCCTGTGTAGCCGTGGAAGTCCTCGTGCAGCGACTTGCCGGCGTCTTCCTCCAGATGAGCGCGGGTGATGCCGATGGTCAGCGCTTTCCCGTCGACGTTGATGCTGAGCTTACCGCGCGCGACCACCGGCAGATCATACTGGCTGATCTGGTAGCCCTTGGGCAGATCGGGATAGAAGTAATTCTTGCGGGCGAACACCGACACCGGCGCGATCTCGGCGCCGATGGCCAGGCCGAACTTGACCGCCATGCGCACGGCCTCGCGGTTGAGCACCGGCAGCACGCCGGGCAGGCCCAGGTCGATGGCGCAGGCCTGGGTGTTGGGTTCGGCGCCGTAGGCGGTGGGGGCGCCGGAGAAAATTTTCGAGCGGGTGGCGAGCTGGGCGTGGATTTCCAGCCCGATGACGGTTTCCCATTCCATGTTCGGTTACACCTTGAAGCTGTGGGTCAATCGGCGATGCCGGCCGGGGTGCGGGTATGCCAGTCGGTGGCCTGCTGATAGCGGTGGGCGACGTTCAGCAGCCGGTCCTCACTGAAATAGCCGCCGGTGATCTGCATGCCGACGGGCAGGCCGTTGGAGAAGCCCACCGGGATCGACATGCCGGGCAGGCCAGCCAGGTTCACGGCGATGGTGTAGATGTCCGACAGATACATGGCGATCGGGTCTGCGCTCTTGGCGCCGAACTCGAAGGCGACCGAGGGCGCGGTCGGGCCCATGATGACGTCGACCTCCTCGAAGGCGCGGCGGAAGTCCTCGCTGATGAGGCGGCGGATCTTCTGGGCCTTGAGGTAGTAGGCATCGTAATAGCCGGCCGACAGTGCATAGGTGCCGATCAGGATGCGGCGTTTGACCTCGGCTCCGAAGCCCTCGCCCCGCGAGCGAGTATAGAGATCGGCCAGGTCGGTGGGGTTTTCGCAGCGGTGGCCGAAGCGCACGCCGTCGAACCGGGCCAGGTTGGACGAGCATTCCGCCGGAGCGACCACGTAATAGGCCGGGACCGACAGATGCATGTTCGGCAGCGAGATTTCCCTGACGATGGCGCCGAGCCTTCTGTACTCGTCCACGGCCGCGTGGATCAGGCCGGCGATGGCGGGATCGAGCCCTTCGCCGAAAAATTCCTTGGGCAGCCCTATGCGCAAGCCGTCCAGATCATTGCCGAGGGCGGCGCGGTAGTCCGGCACCGGCCGGTCGACGCAGGTCGAGTCGCGCTCGTCGAAACCGGCCATGATCTGCAGCATGATGGCGCAATCCTCGGCAGTGCGCGCCATCGGGCCGGCCTGATCCAGGCTGGACGCGAAGGCGATCATGCCCCAGCGCGAGACCCGGCCGTAGGTCGGCTTGAGGCCGGTGATGCCGCAGAAGGCCGCGGGCTGCCGGATCGAG
Source organism: Methylococcus sp. S1M (assembly GCF_051295855.1). Classification (NCBI taxonomy): domain Bacteria; kingdom Pseudomonadati; phylum Pseudomonadota; class Gammaproteobacteria; order Methylococcales; family Methylococcaceae; genus Methylococcus; species Methylococcus sp. S1M. The sequence goes on along the minus strand of NZ_JBPDXO010000003.1, from coordinate 174,447 downwards.
CCGCCGGTGTCGGTGCCGGTCGCGCCTGGTACCAGCCGCGCCGCGACCGCTGCGGCCGAGCCGCCGGAGGAGCCCCCGGGTACCGTGGCGGTGTTCCAGGGATTCTTCACCGGCCCGTAGTAGCTGGTCTCGTTGGACGAGCCCATGGCGAATTCGTCCATGTTCAGCTTGCCGAGCATGACCGCGCCGGCAGCGTTGAAGCGCTCGACCACGCAGGCGTCGTAGGGCGAGACGAAACTGTCCAGCATCCTGGAGCCGCAGCTGGTGCGCACGCCTTTCGTGCAGAAGATGTCCTTCTGGGCGATGGGGATGCCCGTCAGGGGGCCGGCTTCGCCTTTGGCGAGGCGCTCATCGGCGGCGCGGGCCTGGGCCAGGGCGATTTCGGGGGTGGTCGTGATGAAGCTGTTGAGGGCGGGGTCGAGCCGCTCGATGCGCGCGAGGTGGGCTTGCGTCAGCTCGACGCTGCTGAATTCTCTCCGTTCGAGACCGGCGGCCAGTTCGGCGAGGGTCTTGCGATGCATGCGGTGGGGCTCCGAAATGTGCGAATTTTGAAAAAAAGGGCGGCGGAACCGGTTTATTCGATGACCTTGGGCACCAGATAGAGTCCGGCTTCGACGAGGGGGGCATGGGCCTGGAACAGAGCGCGCTGGTCGGTCTCGGTGACGTCGTCGGGACGCAGGCGCTGGGCCTCGTCCAGGGGGTGCGCCATCGGCGCGACCCGGCTGGTGTCGACGCTGCCGAGTTGTTCGACGAAGCCGAGAATCTGCGACAGGTCGCGGGCATAGGCCTCGACCTTGTCGTCGTCGATGGCGAGGCGTGCCAGCCATGCGATTTTGTTGACTTCCGCGGCGCTGAGCGACATGAGCGTATCCTGTTGATGGACGATGTGATCCATATCATACCGCATGTCTTGCTGGCCCCCCCAGCCCGTTGCTAGAGTATGTTTTTTTGCCAGGCCGGTTCCCGATGTTTAAGCGTCTGCGCGGTTATTTCTCGAACGATCTGTCGATTGATCTGGGCACGGCCAACACCCTGATTTACATCAGAGGTCAGGGCATCGTCCTGAACGAGCCCTCGGTGGTGGCCATCCGGGAGGACAAGAACCGCGGGGCCAAGTCCATCGCCGCCGTGGGGTCCGCGGCCAAGTCCATGCTCGGACGCACGCCGGGGAACATCACTGCCATCCGTCCGATGAAGGACGGCGTCATCGCCGACTTCACCCTGACGGAAAAGATGCTCCAGTATTTCATCCACAAGGTCCACCCGAACCGGCTGCTGCGGCCGAGCCCCAGGGTCCTGATCTGCGTGCCCTGCGGCTCGACCCAGGTGGAGCGCAAGGCGATCAAGGATTCCGCCGAGGGCGCCGGGGCGCGTGAGGTCTACCTGATCGAGGAGCCGATCGCCGCCGCGGTCGGCGCCGGCCTGCCCGTGAGCGAGGCCCGCGGCTCGATGGTGATCGACATCGGCGGAGGCACCTCGGAAGTCGCCATCATCTCGCTCAACGGCGTGGTGTATGCGGCGTCGGTGCGCATCGGCGGCGACCGGCTGGACGAGGCGATCATGAATTACGTCCGGCGCAACTTCGGAACCTTGATCGGCGAGGCCACCGCCGAGCGCATCAAGCACGAGATCGGTTCGGCGTATCCCGGCAGCGAGGTCAAGGAAATCGCCGTGATGGGACGCAACCTGGCGGAAGGCATCCCGCGCAGCTTCACCCTGAACAGCAACGAGATCCTCGAAGCCTTGCAGGAACCGCTCGCGGGCGTGGTGGAAGCGGTCAAGCAGGCGCTCGAGCAGACTCCGCCGGAACTGGGTGCCGACGTGGCGGAGCGGGGCATCGTCCTCACCGGAGGGGGCGCTTTGCTGAAGGACATCGACCGGCTCATCGCCGAGGAGACCGGTTTGCCGGTGGTGGTGGCCGAGGATCCGCTGACCTGCGTCGCCCGCGGCGGCGGCAAAGTGCTGGAGCTGCTGGACCGGAAAGGCGGTACCCCCTTCTTCCTCGAATAGTTCCGTTCCCCATCAGCGTTGATACGAGAGGGGCGCGCCATCAAGCTCGCATTCACCAAGAAGCCGGCCCAGAATTTCCGGCTGCTGGTTTTCGCCGTCGTCTCGCTGGTCCTGCTCGCGGCCGACCGGCGGGGAGCGATCGGCGCGCTCCGGGGCGGGCTGGATGCCGCGGTCTATCCTCTGCAGCAGTTCGTCAGTGCGCCTGTGCGCTTCGCCGAGTGGCTCCGGGAAAACGTGTCCGGCTATGCCAGCCTGCTGGAAGAAAATCAAAGGCTCAAGGAGGAGAGCCTGCGTCTGGAAGCCAGGCTGGCTAAATTCTCCGCGCTGGAGCAGGAAAACATCCGTCTGCGGGCGCTGCTGGGCGCCTCGATCAAGATCGGCGAGCATTTCCTGATCGCCGAACTGCTGTCCATCAATCTGGTGCCCTACGAGCACCTGGTGCTGGCCAACAAGGGTTCGAACATCGGTGTCCACGTCGGCCAGCCGGTGTTCGATGCCCGCGGCGTGGTCGGGCAGGTGCTGCGCGTTTCGCCGGTCAGTGCCGAAGTGATGCTGATCACCGATCCGAATCATGCCATCCCGATCCAGGTCGAGCGCAACGGGCTGCGGACGATCGCGGTGGGTACCGGCCGGATCGACCGGCTGATCCTGCCCTACCTCAGCGGCAGCGCCGACATCCGGGAGGGCGACCGGTTGGTGACCTCCGGCATGGGCGGCGTGTTTCCGGCCGGCTATCCGGTGGCAACGGTGGTGGACATTTCCAACACCGGCAGTTCGCTCGCCAAGGTCTCGGCGGAGCCGGTCGCCCCCCTGGACCGTATCCGCGAGGTTCTGCTGGTCTGGACCCGCAGCGATGTCCAGACTCGGGACGAGACGGGGGAAAGTCCGTCCGGCGCAGCGGCTCCGCATGTGGCGCACTAGGCGAACACCCTCCCGTATCCTGATTTTCGCGAGCCTGGCCGCTGCGATGGCGATGCGGATCGTCCCTTTGCCGCAAGATTGGGCACTGTGGAACCCGGACTGGATTCTGCTGGTGCTGATCTATTGGGCCGTGATGGCTCCCGACCGCGTCGGCGTCGGTACGGCCTGGCTGACCGGCCTCCTGGCAGACGCACTGACGGGCCGGTTGCTGGGGCAAGATGCGCTGGCATACAGTGTGGTCATCTATGTCGGCGTGCGATTTCACCGGCGATTTCGGGTCTATTCGATGGTGCAGCAGGTTTTGGCCGTCGTGCTGCTGCTCGGCTTGGGGCTCCTGCTCACCCTGTGGACACGTCATATCCGGGGACTGGCCAGTGCGCCGGAAGGCTACTGGTTCGCGGCGTTGTCCGGCGGGCTGGTCTGGCCCTGGGTCCGTGTCGCGCTCGACGGCCTGGGGCGCCGTTACGGCGCGGCGTAGCCTCATGCCTGCGCCGGCCCTGCCGAAGCCATGAATATCCGAGCCGCCCGCAGGTTCCAGAACGACGTTCGGGTATTCCAGTCCCGCATCGCCTTCAGCGTGGTCCTGCTGCTGCTGGCGGTGGCGGCGCTGGTGGTGCGTCTGGTTTATCTGCAGATCGTCGGTCACGAGCACTACGCGACCCTGTCACAGGACAACCGCGTCAAGATCGCACCGTTGCCGCCGACACGGGGCGTCATCTACGACCGCAATGGCGAGGTACTGGCGGACAACGTGCCTTCGTACAGTCTGGAACTGGTGCCGGAACGCATCGACGACCTGGACGCAACGCTGGCGGAACTCCAGACCCTGCTCGGGCTGAGCGACGAGGACGTGCGCCGGTTCCGCAAGCTTCGATCCCAGCACAAGAGCTTCGAGAGCATCCCTCTCAAGATGCGGCTGGATGAAGAACAGATCGCGCGTTTCGCGGTCAAGCAGCCGTTCTTTCCCGGCGTCCAGATTGCCGTGCGCATGATCCGGACCTATCCTTACGCCGAACTCACGGCGCATGCGGTAGGCTACGTCAGCCGCATCAGCGAGGCGGATCTGAAGACGCTCGATCCTTCGCTCTACAGCGGCACCTACCACATCGGCAAGAGCGGGATCGAAAAGACCTACGAGACGTTGCTCCACGGCCGGACCGGCCACCAGGAGCTGGAAACCAATGTGCAGGGCCGCTCGATCGGCGTTCTCAACACGGTACCGCCCATCCCGGGGGCCGATCTGCGCCTGTCGTTGGACATCACCCTGCAGCGCGCGGCGGTCGACGCCCTGGGTGACTACAACGGTGCGGTGGTGGCGATGGAGCCCGCGACGGGCCGGGTGCTGGCCTTCGTCAGCAAGCCGAGCTTCGATCCCAATCCCTTCGTGTACGGCATTCCCAAGGCGGATTACGACCGGCTGCAGGCCTCGCCGGACCGTCCTCTGTACAACCGTGCCCTGCGCGGCGTCTATCCGCCGGGGTCGACGGTGAAGCCGTTCGAAGGGCTGGCGGGACTCGAAGTCGGGGACCTCGCCGCCGACCGCAAGGTGTCCTGCCCCGGCTATTTCCAGTTGCCCAATTCCTCTCACCAGTACCGCGACTGGCGCAAAGGCGGCCACGGCGCCGTCGATTTGAAATCGGCGATCACCCAGTCCTGCGACGTGTATTTCTACAAGTTGGCCCTCAGTCTGGGCATCGACAAGCTGAGCGAATTCATGGGGCGGTTCGGCTTCGGCACGCGCACCGGGATCGACATTCCGGGTGAGTTGCCGGGCGTCTATCCCTCCAAGGAATGGAAGAAGAAGCGCAGCAAATACCCCTGGTTTCCTGGAGAGACGGTCATCACCGGCATCGGCCAGGGCTACGTGGGGGTGACGCCGGTGCAACTGGCGCGGGCCACCGCCATTCTGGCCAACCGGGGTCGCGTGGTCACGCCGCGGTTGCTCGATGGGGTGCAGGGAGGGGCCGGCGCGGCGCCGGAAGAACGCCGCCGGGAGGAACTGGCCATCGCGCCGGAGCATTGGGACACGGTGATCCAGGCGATGATCGACGTCGTGCACAGCCCCCGCGGGACCGCGAAGAGCATCGCCGGCGGCCTTGCCTACCATATTGCCGGCAAGACCGGGACGGCCCAGGTCTTCTCGGTGGCGCAGGGACAGAAATACCGGGAGTCGGAGGTGAGCAAGGAGATGCGGGACCATGCGTTGTTCATCGCCTTCGCCCCGGCGGAGCAACCCCGCATCGCCGTGGCCGTGATCGCCGAGCACGGGGGGCACGGCGGCTCGGTCGCCGCGCCGGTCGCCCGGGCGGTGATGGAGCGCTATCTGAGCGGGAGTGCCCCATGAGATACGATCCCGGGCTGGCCGGTTTCTCTGCCGGGGAAACCCGCTTCGAACGCATCATGAAGCGGATCCACATCGATATCCCGCTGTTCGCCGGCCTGGTGACCCTGTCCGGTGTGGCCCTGGTGATCCTGTATTCGGCGTCGGCCCAGAGCTTCGACGTGCTGTTGCGGCAGGGAATCCGTCTGCTGCTGGCCATGGCGGTGATGCTGGCCATCGCTCAGATCCATCCGCGCCATTTCCGTTTTTACAGCCCGCTGCTTTGGGGCGTGGGGGTGTTGTTGCTGGCCGCGGTGCTGGTCATGGGAGAGATCGGGAAAGGGGCACAGCGCTGGCTCGACCTCGGCGTGGTGCGGTTCCAGCCGTCGGAAATCCTCAAGCTGGCGGTGCCGATGACGGTCGCTTGGTATCTGTCCGAATGTCCGGTTCCTCCGGCCTTCCGGCATGTCGCCGTGGCCGGCGTGTTCATCGCGATACCGGTGGGGCTGATCGCCAAACAGCCCGACCTGGGGACGGCGATCCTGGTCGGCGCCGCCGGAGCGGTGGCGGTATTCCTCGCCGGCATCCGCTGGCTCTACCTGCTGGTGCTCGGCGGCGCCGGGGCAGGGCTGCTGCCTGTGGTCTGGCATTTTCTGCACGATTACCAGCGGGACCGGGTATTGATGTTCCTGAATCCCGAGGCGGATGCTCTGGGCCGCGGCTATCACATCATCCAGTCCAAGATCGCCATCGGCTCCGGTGGGTTCTATGGCAAGGGCTGGCTGCAGGGCTCCCAGGCCCAGCTGGAGTTTCTGCCGGAGAAGTCGACCGACTTCATCTTCGCCGTGGTGGCCGAGGAGTTCGGGCTTCTTGGTTGTCTGGGGTTGCTGGCGATCTACCTGTTCATCATCGGCCGCTGCATCCACATTTCGCTCCAGGCGCAGGATGCCTACACGCGCCTGCTGAGTGGCGCCCTGACCCTGACGTTTTTCGTATACGTTTTCGTCAACACCGGCATGGTCGTCGGTATCCTGCCGGTGGTGGGCGTGCCACTGCCGCTGGTGAGCTACGGCGGGACCTCCATGGTGACGCTGCTCGCCGGCTTCGGCATCCTCATGTCCGTGCAAACGCATCGCAAGCTGTTGCCGGGGTGAGCTCACGAAACGTCGCGCCCCGTTTCCCTGGTGAGGTCCGAAGTGCCCGGCAGCGGTGTTGCGGCGTGCCGGAGGGAGATGCCGCCCACCCCGGCTGTCGTCAATCGGTGGCGGGGGGCGTGGTAAACTAACGGTACTGCAAATCAACCCTACGGCGGATGAACGTGAAAGCCCTCCTGATTCACGCCCGATGGCATGTTTTCCTTTCCCTTGTCCTCCTGGCCGGATGGTGCCTGCCGCTCCGGGCGGAGCCGCCGCTGATCCCCGCCCCGCCCGAACTGCCGGCCAAGGCCTATCTGCTGCAGGATTTCTACAGCGGCCGGGTGCTGGCCGAGCGCAATGCCGACGAGCGCCTGGAACCCGCCAGTCTGACCAAGGTCATGACGGCCTACATCCTGTTCCGTGAGCTCGCCCAGGGACACGTCAAGCTGGAGGACATGGTGACCGTCAGCGAAAAGGCCTGGCGGACGGAAGGGTCGCGGATGTTCGCCCAGGTCGGTGCCCAGATTTCGGTGGAAAACCTGCTCAAGGGCATGATCGTCCAGTCCGGCAACGACGCCAGCGTCGCCCTGGCCGAGCATGTCGCCGGCGATGAGGCCGTCTTCGCCCAGTTGATGAACCAGAATGCCGAGCGTCTGGGGATGACCAATACCCATTTCAAGAACAGCATGGGCCTGCCCGACCCGGACCACTACACCACCGCGCGCGACCTGGCGACGCTGACCCGGGCGATGATCAAGGAGTTCCCGCAGTACTATCCCTGGCACGCCATCAAGGAGTTCGTGTTCAACGACATCAAGCAGGTCAACCGCAACCGGCTGCTATGGCGTGATCCTTCGGTCGACGGCGTCAAGACCGGCCATACCGAAGGAGCGGGCTACTGCCTGATCACATCTGCCGTGCGCGACGGCGACCGGATGGTTTCGGTGGTCCTGGGTACCAAGAGCGATACCGATCGCGCCAACGCCAACCAGGCGCTGCTCAATTACGGCTTCCGCTTCTTCGAAACCAAACCGGTTCACAAGGGCGGCGAAGAGCTCGCCAAGGCCCGCATCTGGAAAGGCGAGCAGACCGAAGTGCCGGTCGGTGTGGACGAGGATCTGTACGCGACCTTTCCGCGAGGGCAGTTCCAGAATCTGAAAACGGCGATGGAAGTGGATGCCGACGCCATGGCGCCGGTCAGAAAAGGCGACAGACTGGGCAGCATCCGGGTCACGTTCAACAACGAGACCATCATCCAGCGGGACCTGGTGGCTCTGCAGGAGGTGCCGGAGGGCGGCATCTTCCGGCGGGCCCTGGACCATGTCCTGTTGTGGCTGAAGCGGCGGCAGGGCTAGATTCGCGGCGTCCTGCCATGAACGGCCCCCTGGTTTATCTCAACGGCGAGTTTCTGCCGCTGGATCAGGCCCGCGTGTCCGTCCTGGACCGGGGTTTCTTGTTCGGTGACGGCGTGTACGAGGTCATCCCGGTCTACGGCGGGCGGCCGCTGCGGCTGGAAGAGCACCTCCGGCGGCTGGACGACAGCCTGCGAGGCATCCGCATGACCTCGCCCCTGATGAGGTCGGAGTGGTCGGAAATCATCGGCCGCCTGATCGATGGGGTGGACGATCAGTCGGTCTATGTGCAGGTGACGCGCGGCGTGGGCCCTGCCCGGGACCATTCGATCCCGGTCGGGGTTCGGCCCACTGTCTTCGCCATGGCTTCGCCGATCACGCCGGTTCCGGTGACCGGCGTGCGCGCGATCACGCTGGAGGATATCCGCTGGCGCTGGTGCAACATCAAGGCCATCACGCTGTTGCCCAACGTCCTGCTGCGGCAGCAGGCGGTCGACCGGGGCTGCGCCGAGGCCGTGCTGGTGCGCGAGGGCCACGTGACGGAAGGGACGGCTAGCAACGTGTTCGCCGTGGTCGGCGGTACCATCGTCACCCCACCCAAGGGGCCCGAACTGCTTCCCGGCATCACCCGTGACTTGGTGCTGGAGCTGGTTCGGGCGGAGGGTCTGCCGGCGCGGGAGCGGGCGATCTCGCTGGAAGAGTTTTCGGGGGCAGAGGAAATCTGGATCACGAGTTCGACCCGTGAAGTGTTGCCGGTGGTCGAGCTGGACGGGCGGCCGGTCGGCCGGGGGAGTCCGGGGCCCGTTTGGGAGCGGGTCAGTGCGCTGTACCAGGACTTCAAGCGCAGGCTCAAGCGTGGCATCACGGCATGAGTCTGGACGCCCTGCTCGAATTCCCCTGTGAGTTTCCGATCAAGGTGTTCGGCCCGGCGGAAGGCGATTTCGCCGCTTCGGTCGAAGCCGCGGTGCGGCTGGCCGCGCCGGAGCTGGAAGAGCTCGGTGTCGCCGTCCGCGCCAGCGGCGGTGGCCGGTTCGTGGCGGTGACCGTGACGTTCATCGCCTCGAGCCAGGCACAGATCGAGGCGATCTACCAGCGCATCGGCACGCTGCCCGGTGTGCTCATGGTTCTTTGACGACTGTTCCGTCCGGGTAGGGTACGAGCCCGGACGCCCTTCCATCCGCCGGCCTCTCCGTCGGCGCAGTGATCACCGAAGTCCGTTGCCAGCCATGTCCGATTCCATCATCGAAACCAGCGACGAAAGACTGCGCCGGCTCGTGCGCGAAGTCGTGGATCTGCTGGAAAAACAGAAGCTGGAGGAGACGATACTTCAGCATCAGCCGATGTCTCGGCATGAGTTGATCGAAAACCTGATGCACAAGCAGCATCAGGTCGCGCTCAGGCAGAAGCTCGATTCGCTCCACGCCGCTGACATCGCTTATGTGCTGGAGTCGCTGCCGCAGGCGCAGCGTCTGGCCGTGTGGGCGCAGGTGGACCCCGAGATGGACGGCGAGATCCTGCTGCATGTCTCGGATGCGGTGCGCGAATCGCTGATTTCGGACATGGACCGGGACGAACTGCTGCATGCCACCGAGCAGCTCGACACGGACGAAATCGCCGATCTGGCGCCCGACCTCCCCGAAGAGGTCATGCAGGAGCTGCTGAAGTCGCTCAATGACCAGACCCGTGCCCAGCTCGAATCGGTCCTGTCCTACGAAGAGGACACCGTGGCCGCGATCATGGATTTCGGCATGGTGGCGATCCGGGAGGATACGACGCTGGGAGTCGTGCTGCGCTATCTGCGCCAGCGCGGCGACCTGCCGGAGAACACCGACAAGCTGTTCGTGGTCGACAAGCAAGGGGTGCTGCGCGGCGTGCTCTCGCTCAAGCGCCTCCTGCTGCGGAGTCCCGAGGCGCGGGTGGCGGACGTGATGTCCAGAGATGTCGTCATGTTCCATCTGGACGACGATGCGTCCGTCGCCGCCCGTGCCTTCGAACGCTATGGTCTGCTGTCGGTGCCGGTGGTGGACGATCAGCAGCGCCTCGTGGGCCGCGTCAGTATCGACGCCATCGTCGATTACATCCGCCACGAGTCCGACGAGGAGGCACTGGCCCAGGCCGGTCTGCTTCAGGAAGAGGACCTGTTTGCCGGCATCTGGAAGAGCGTCAAGAACCGCTGGGTGTGGCTGGGCATCAACCTGCTGACCGCGTTCGCCAGCACCCGCGTCATCGATCTGTTCGACGACACCATCAGCCGGGTGGTGGCGCTGGCCTCGCTCATGCCCATCGTCGCCGGCATCGGCGGCAATACCGGTACGCAGACCAGCACCCTCATCGTGCGTTCGCTCGCCCTCGGGCTGGTCGATTCGTCCAACGTGCGGCGGTTGGTGTTCAAGGAAATCGCCATCGGCCTGATCAACGGCATCGTTTGGGGCAGCGTCATCGGTGTCCTGACCTACGCGCTCTACCGCGATCCGAAACTGGCTTCGGTGATGGCCGCGGCCATGACGCTGAATCTGCTGGTGGCGGCGGTGACGGGGCTGTTCGTCCCGCTGATCCGGGCCCGGCTGGACCTAGATCCCGCCATCGGCACCAGCGTGCTGCTCACCGCCATCACCGACGGTATGGGATTCTTCATCTTCCTGGGGCTGGCCACCCTGTTTCTCCTGAACTGAACGCCGATGGCCTTTCTTGTCCGCATGCTCGGGCGAGCCGACTACGAACCGGTTTGGCGCGCCATGCAGGAGTTCACCGGGCAGCGTGCCGATGACACCGCCGACGAACTGTGGCTGGTGGAGCATCCGCCCGTCTACACCCTCGGCATGAACGGCGATCCCGCCCACATCCTCGATGCCGGGGGGGTGCCGGTGGTCCGGACCGACCGCGGCGGCCAGGTGACCTACCATGGTCCCGGCCAGCTCGTGCTTTATACGCTGGTGGACCTGCAAAGGCGGAAGCTCGGCGTCCGGCGGATGGTCAGCGCGCTGGAACAGGCCGTCATCGGGCTGTTGCGCCAGTATGGCCTCGAAGCGCGGGCGCGCGGCGATGCCCCCGGGGTTTACGTGGACGGGGCCAAGATCGCGTCACTCGGTCTGCGGGTGCGCCGCGGCTGCTGTTACCACGGCGTCGCGTTGAACGTCTGCCCCGAGCTGGAGGCCTTCGACCGGATCCATCCCTGCGGTCATGCCGGTTTGGCGGTGACGCGATTGACCGACCTGGGCGTCGACGCGCAGGTGTTCGAACCGGCGGCGGCACTGGTGCGAGAATTGATGGTCCAGCTCGGCGACGAGGAAATCGCAGCATGAAAACCCTGGATGAAAATCGGGCGCCGTCGCGCCAGACGCCGGAGTCCCATCGGCGGGGCGCGGAAAAACTCTCGCGCATCCCCGTCAAGGTCGAACCCGGCGCGCCTCTACCCAAGCCCGACTGGATTCGGGTCCGGGCCGGGTCGGGCGACGAAGTTCGGCGCGTGAAGCGGCTGCTGCGCGAGCGCGGTCTGCACAGCGTCTGCGAAGAAGCGGCCTGTCCCAATCTGGCGGAATGTTTCGGCCACGGCACCGCCACCTTCATGATCCTCGGCGACATCTGCACCCGCCGCTGCCCTTTCTGCGACGTCGCCCACGGCCGTCCGGCGCCGCCCGACCCGGCCGAACCCGAGCGTCTCGCGGAAACCATCGCCCTGCTGAGACTGCGCTACGTGGTGATCACCTCGGTCGACCGGGACGATCTGCGCGACGGCGGCGCGGCCCATTTCGCCGCCTGCATCCGGGCCTTGCGCACACGCTCCCCAGCGCTGTCCGTCGAGATTCTGACCCCGGATTTCCGTGGCCGGATGGAGATTGCCCTCGATTTGCTCGCCGCCGATCCGCCGGACGTGTTCAACCACAACATCGAAACCGTGCCCCGCCTGTACCGCCAGGCGCGGCCCGGCGCCGACTACCGCCAGTCGCTGGAGCTCCTGGCGCGGTTCCGCGACAAGGTGCCGGGCGTGCCGACCAAGTCGGGGCTGATGCTCGGCCTGGGCGAGACCCTGGACGAGGTGCGCGAGGTGCTGCGCGATCTCCGCGGCCATGGCTGCGAGATGCTCACGCTGGGACAGTATCTGCAGCCCAGTCGGGACCACCTGCCCGTGGTGCGCTACGTTCCGCCGGCGGAATTTGATGAACTCGCGGGGTATGCGCGGGAGCTGGGATTCGCCAGCGTCGCCAGCGCTCCCCTGGTGCGTTCGTCGTATCATGCCGACCAGCAGGCCGCGATCATCGGACGCTGAGACGCCTCCGCCCGGCATCGACCGTTTCGCTTTATGCGAGCGAGTCCGCGTCTGCGGAGTTTTCGACCAACCACGACAGAAGAGGATTTTGCATGCCCGCCTACCCCCGAGCCGAGCTGGAAGAAATGGTCGCGCGCTGGCTGGCCGCCAACCGTGACGCGGAGCGGGCCGGCGACTGGATCCGGTCGCTCGGTGCGATGTACACCGAGGACGCCGAATACGGCTGGAACATGGGGCCCGATCAGGAGTTCCTGGCCCGCGGACGCCAGCAAATCATGGAGTGGGCGCTGGGCTTCCACATGGAGGGTTTCGAGCAATGGCGCTACCCGTACGACCACGTGGTGATCGACGACGCCCAGGGCGAGGTCATCGGGTTCTGGCGCCAGGTATCGCCGGCCCGGCGGCCCGATGGTAGCCACTACGAGGTCGCCGGGCTCGGCGGTTCCTGGTTCCGCTACGGCGGCGACTACCAGTGGAGCTGGCAGCGCGATTTCTTCGACCTGGGCAATGTCAAGGCGTTGTTCATGGAGCTGGCGGCCAACGGCCAGCTCGACGCGCCGGTGCGGCGCAAAATCGCCAGGCTGGCGAAAGGCCAGGCGATGCCCGGTGTCCATCCCCTGCATCCGGCGCCCGGCTTGCTCGCCAAACTCAAGGGATATTACGCGATGGCCCGCATCGTCCTGTCGGGCGGCTGACGAACGCCGTTCGCTGCCGCCGTCATCGATTTTCCCGACTGTTATAATGGGCTATTTGCTCATTTCGGAGAGAAGTCATGGCCTTGATGAAAGTCAGTTCCGGCCGGCAGGTGCCAGAGGACATCCATGTCGTCATCGAGATCCCGGCGTTCAGCGATCCGGTGAAATACGAGGTCGACAAGGAGACCGGGGCGCTGTTCGTCGACCGGTTCATGGGTACGGCGATGCAGTATCCGTGCAACTACGGTTACGTGCCCCATTCCTTGTCGGAGGACGGCGATCCGGTCGACGTCCTGGTGATCGCGCCCTGCCGCCTGCTCAGTGGTTCGGTGGTGCGTTGCAGGCCGATCGGCGTGCTGAAGATGGAAGACGAAGCCGGCAGCGACGCCAAGGTGTTGGCCGTTCCGGTGGACAAGCTTTCGTCGCTGTACTCCAAGGTCAAGTCCTACCGTGACGTTCCCGAACCGCAACTGGCCCAGATCGCCCATTTCTTCGAGCATTACAAGGATCTCGAGCCGGGCAAATGGGTGAAGATCAATGGCTGGGGTGACATCGACGAGGCGCGGCGGGAAATCACCGGCAGCATTGAGCGCTACAACCAGGCCAAGGAAAAGCCGTATTTCTGATTTCTCCTCGAGGACACAGGGCATCCCAGGCGGTGCCCGGCGTTGCGCCGATCAGCACCTCGGCGAAACGCAGCGCGGACTCGAGATTCGATTCCGCCGCCCGGCTCAAGGCATCCCCCAGGTCGAACCGTTCTCCGCGGATGCTCAGGAGATAAGCGGGCGGCGGCTCGCTACGGTTGATGCGCCGGTAGACTTCGAGCAGGGCTTGCGGGCTGACGGCATGGGTGGTGTAGCTGCCGTCGCGCCGGGGAACGAGCCGTTCGAACCGGAACGGCGGGGGGCAGCCGACGTGGGCGTCCACGAACAGCACCCGGTCCCGACCGGCGAGGTCGAGCGCGTGCTCGATCTGGAGCTGGAAATCCTGCAGGAATTCGATGTCCACCCCTGGCGAGCTTGCCAGCCGTTCTTGCAGCGCTTCGAGGAACAGCGGTCCGAGCGCGTCGTCACCCCGGCTCGGGTTGCCGTAGCCGAAGACCAGCAGCCCCGCCACCTCAGCGCGACACCGTTCCGTCCGCCCGTCGGTGCAGACGGTCCAGCATCCGGCCGCCGGCGTTCGTCAGCTCGACGACCAGTGGCATCCTGCCCAGGGCATGGGTGGCGCAGGACAGGCAGGGGTCGTAGGCGCGGATCGCGACTTCGATGTGGTTCAGCAGCCCTTCGGTGATCGTCTGGCCGTCGAGATATTCGGCGGCCACCTGGCGGATCGACTCGTTCATCGCCTGGTTGTTCTGGGTGGTGGAGACGATCAGGTTGGCGCGGGTGACCAAGTCGTTCTCGTCGACCTGGTAATGGTGGAACAGGGTGCCCCGGGGCGCCTCGATCACGCCGATGCCTTCCGGCCGGCGCTCGCCATGGACGACGAGGTCGGTACCCAGCAGCTCCGGATCGTCTAGCAGTTCGCGGATGCTCTCGGCGCAGTGCAGGGTTTCGATCATCCGGGCCCAGTGGAAGGCCAGCGAGCCGTGCACCGGTCCACCGGCGCCTTGGGCCAGGAAGTCCTGCCGAGCCTCTTCGGCCAGGGGGGTGGGAATGAAGTCGCAGTTGTTGATGCGGGCCAGCGGTCCGACCCGGTACCAGCCGTTTTCCTTGCCCAGCGCCTCGATGTAGGGAAATTTCATGTAGGACCAGGAGCGCACCTCTTCGCGCAGGATGCCGGTGTAGCCCCGGTAGTCGAGCTTGTCGAAGATCGTCCGGCCGGAGGCGTCCTTGGCCCGCAGGCCGCCGTGGTAGATTTCGAAGGCGCCGTCGTCGCGGATCAGCCCCATGAAATTGGAACGGATCAGGCCGAAGCGTTCATGATGCTCGCGGTTGGCGAGGTAGATCCGGCGGATAAGCGCGAGTGCGTTGCGGCACCAGCCGAGAACCTGATCGATGTCCTGGCGCAGGAAATCCCTTTCCTCGCACGTCAATGCCTTGTTCATCCCGCCGGGGACGGCGGCGCTGCCGTGGATGCGCTTGCCGGAAATGACCCGGATCACCTCCTGGCCGTATTTGCGCATGCGGACACCTTCCAGGCCCACGTCCGGATACTCTTTCAGTACCTCGAAGATGTTGCGGCGGCCCGCCGGGCTGTCGAAGCCGAGCAGGAGGTCGGGCGTCGCCAGGTGGAAGAAATGCAGGGCGTGCGACTGCAGGAACTGGCCGAAATGCATCAGCCGGCGCAGCTTCTCCGCGGCCGGAGTGAGCCGGTCGACGCCGACGACTTGGTCGATGGCTTTCGCCGCCGCGAGGTGGTGGCTCACCGGGCAGATGCCGCACAGCCGCTGCACCAGCACCGGCAGCTCCCAGTAAGGGCGGCCCTGGATGAAACGCTCGAATCCCCGGAATTCCACGATGTGGAGCCGGGCCTGACGGACGTGGTCGTCGTCGTCCAGCAGCAGGGTGACCTTGCCGTGCCCTTCGACGCGGGTCACGGGGTCGATGACCACGCGTTTCAGGTTTTCGGGATTTTCGGCGGTCTCGAGATGGTCGTACATCGTCCACACCTTCGGGTTTTGGGATGACCCGATGATACCACCGCCAAGCACGGCGCAATCGGGGATCAGATGACCTTGGAATAGGCCCGCCGCTCCCGGTCCTGGCGCAGGTAGCGGTCGAAAGCCATGGCGATGTTGCGGATCAGGAAACGCCCCTTGGGGGTGACCGTCAGGCGGTCCGGCCCCAGCTCCAGCAGTCCGTCCGCCGCCATCGGTTCGAGGTCGTCCAGTTCGGCGGCGAAGTAGCGGGGGAAATCCACCCCATGCTGTCGGCCGAGCCGGACGAAGTCCAGCTCGAATTGGCACATCAGTGCCTGGATCACGGCGCGCCGCAGCAGGTCGTCGTCATCGCATTCCAGCCCGCGCATCACCGGCAGCACGCCCTGGTTGAGCCGGGCGTAGTAGTCCTCCAGGGTGCGGAAATTCTGGCTGTAGGTCGGCCCGACCTTGCCGATGGCGGTGACGCCCAGGGCGACCATGTCGCAGTCGGCGTGGGTCGAGTAGCCCTGGAAGTTGCGCTGCAGACGGCCTTCGCGCTGGGCCAGATTGAGTTCGTTGTCCGCCTTGGCGAAATGATCCATGCCGATGTAGACGTAGCCGGCGCCGGTCAGGTGGGCGACCGCATCTTGCAGGATTTCCAGCTTGGTATCGGCGCTGGGCAGGTCTTCGTCGCGGATCTGGCGCTGTGGCTTGAACAAATGCGGCAGGTGGGCGTAGTTGTAGAGTGAAATCCGGTCCGGATCGGCGGCCAGGATGCGGTCCAGGGTGTGGCGGAAGCCGCTCACCGACTGCTTGGGCAGGCCGTAGATCAGGTCGATGCTGACCGAGCAGAAGCCTTCGGCGCGGGCGGCGGTGAGGACGCGCAGCGTCTCCTCTTCGCTCTGGATGCGGTTGACGGCCTTTTGCACCGCCGGGTCGAAGTCCTGCACGCCCAAGCTCATCCGGTTGAAGCCGATTTCGCGCAGCAGGGCGATGGTGGCCGCGTCCACCTTGCGCGGGTCGATTTCGATCGAGTACTCGCCCTCGGCCAGCTCGAAATGCTCGCGCGTCGCTCCCATCAGCCGGCGCATCTGTGCGTGGTTCAGGAAGGTCGGCGTGCCGCCGCCCCAGTGCAGTTGGCGTACCTCACGATGCGGCCCCAGGTGTCTGGCCTGCAGTTCGATTTCCTTTTCCAGGTAGTCGATGTACTTGCCGGCGTGCTCGCGGTTGGCGGTCACGATCTTGTTGCAGGCGCAGTAGAAGCAGACCGTCTGGCAGAAGGGGATGTGGAAATACAGCGACAGCGGCGAAGGATTCGTCTCGGCCGCGCGCCGGTGCAGCCATTCCTCGTAGCGGGCTGCGTTGAAGTCGGGCAGGAAGCGGTCGGCGGTGGGATAGGAGGTGTAGCGCGGGCCGCTGCGGTCGTATTTGCGGATCAGCGCGGGATCCCATTCCACGCGGAGGGCGGTGTTCTGGCGGTTCATCGGGGGTAGAATCTGGAAAAACCTAAGTGGCGGGGAACGATGCTCCTGGGCTCAGGCCTTGTCAAGCCGGGACCGCCGCGCAAGAGGGCACACCGATGATACTCATTGAAAAGACCGTTCAGGACAGTGCGGCATTTGCCAAGGCCCGATCCAAGGCGAAGGAATACGCCGGCGATCCGGGAAAGCTGGCGTCGCTGCTGGACAAGGCGTCCAAGAAGGCCGAGGCGAAGAAGGGGCCGCTGAGCGAGGTGCGGGATTCGCTCATGGCCTGCCTGCGGCTGCTCAGGGCCTGCGCCCAGAAGCGGTACTCCCTGCCCTGGCAGAGCCTAGGCCTGATCGTCGCAGCCGTGGTCTATTTCGTCATGCCGGTCGATCTGATCCCGGATTTCATCCTGAGCCTGGGGTTCGCCGACGACGCCGCCCTGCTGGCCTGGACCTTCAGGCAGGTGAAGTCCGACCTCGAGGATTTCCGCCGCTGGGAGCTCGAACAGGCGGAGTCCGAGGCGCCGGGCGACGTGGCGGAGGCTTCGTGACGCCGGGCATGCACGGTGTCCGCGTCGTCGCCGCCATGGAAGCCGCCAAGGGCATCGTCGTGCTCCTGGCCGGCTTCGGCGTGGTCGAGTTGTTGCATCACGGGTTGGAGCCCGTCGTCGACGAACTGGTGCGGCATACCCACCTCAACCCGGCCAGCCGTTATCCCCGGATTTTTCTCGATCTGCTGAAGAACCTGTCGGACCAGCGGCTCTGGGCGCTGGCCGCCCTGGCGTTCGGCTATGCCATGCTGCGCTGCATCGAGGCCTATGGCTTGTGGCGCGGGCGGCGCTGGGCCGAATGGTTCGGCGTGGCCAGCGGCGGTATCTACGTTCCTTTCGAGCTCTACGAACTGGCCGAAGGCGTGTCCTGGCTCAAGCTCGCGACGCTGGCCGTCAACCTGGCCGTGGTCGGCTATCTGGCCTACGCCTTGTGGGCGGGCAGCCGATTGCCGCCTCAGCCGGTATCATCTTCGCTCGAGTAGACGCGTCCCTTCCAGCGGCTGCGCTCGCCGCGCCAGTAGCGCAGCGCCGAACTCCAGGTCATGGCCAGATAAGCGCCCGCGATGACTGGCATCAGCAACCCCCAGGCCGCGCTTCTGCCATAGAAGCGCAGGGTGGGCATATAAGTGCCCGCCATGAGCAGCACCGCCCAGGCGGCGGCAAGCGTCACCCCCTCATCGGATGCGAACAGGCCCCCCGCCGGCAGCCAGAACAGGATCAGCATGAGCAGCGTGCACAGCGCCAGCAGCCAGGCCGAGTAGCGCAACTGGGTAAACGCGGTGCGGGCGACCATGTCCCACACGTCGGCCAGCGTGTCGTAGCGGCGCAGGCTCACCACCGCCCGCGACAGTCCGATCCAGGTCCTCGCGCCCGTCGCCTTCACCTTTTTCGCCAGGGTGCAGTCGTCGATGAGCGCGCCATGGATCGCGGCGAACCCGCCGATCCGCTCCAGCAGCCGGGTTTCCAGCATGATGCAGCCGCCCGCCGCCGCGGCGAAGCGGCGGTCCGGCGAATTGGACAGGGCGAACGGATACAGCATCTTGAAGAAGTAGACGAAGGCCGGCATCAGCAGCCTTTCCCAGAAGTTCTCCATCCGTAGCGAGGCCATCAGGGACGCGAACTGGATGCCCTCGCTGCGCATCTTTTCCCGCAGCACGCCCAGGACGCCCGGCTGAAGCAGGATATCGGCATCCAGCAGTACCGTGTATTCGGTGCCGACCCGGGCCACCCCCTGTTCCAGCGCCCACAGCTTGCCGCTCCAGCCCGGCGGCAGCGACTCGTTCCGCAGGAGGGTCAGATCGAGCCCTTCGACGCGCCCGGCCGCCTCGCCGGTGCCGTCCGTCGAGCCGTCGTCGACCAGCACCACGCGCAGACCTCCGCCCTGTTCCTTCAGCGCGGCCAGGGTTTGCCCGATCACCTCGGCTTCGTCCCGCGCCGGGATCACCACCGTGACATCCCCGAGATCGTAGAAGTGTCCGCCCGACGGTGACCGCAGCACCTCCCGGTTGAGCCAGGGAAACCAGGGAAGCGTCAGGACGATGCTCCAGAGCGTAGCGGAAACGAAAACCAGCCCTCCGAAAATCGAATCTGCGGTGTCCATACTTTCCCAGCCGTTCGAGAAGCGCGGGAGTTTCCACGGATGCCGGCGGAAACGCAACCGTCCCGGCTCAATCGGTGTCGCGCAGCATCTTTCGCAGGCCGATCAGCGCCGTGCGCTCCCAGCCCCGCCGGTCGTAGAAGGTCAGCGCCGGTTCATTGGTCCGGTCCGCCAGGAGCTGCAAGCGGGTGAGGCCGGCGTCGGCCGCCCAGCGCTCGATTTCGCCCAGCAGCCGCCGCCCGATCCCTTTCCCGCGGAACTCCCGCGCCACCACCATGTCTTCGACCAGCCCCACCGGGCCGCCCTCGGCGGTGGAAATCAGCGTCTGCACCGAACACATGCCGATCACCCGTCCCTCGCATTCCGCAACTAGCACCCGGTCCGCGCTGCTCCCGATCAACAGGGCGAGTCCCCGGCGCTGGCGGTCCGGATCGAAGGTGAAATCCGCCTCGATGGAGAACAGGGTGCCGAGCAGTTCCACCATGGCTTCGATGTCACGTGTCTCGGCGGGCCGGATCAGGATGTCCATGGTTTTACCTGCAGTGAACTTGAGAAAATGGGGTTCGAGCCGACCGGGGATGGGCCATCCGCCGTGGCCGTCGGGAGCTCCGGCCGCATGGCCGAACCGCCGGGACGGACGGTTGCCATGACGCGGCCTCGAACCGAAACCTTAGAGGAGCCTCGCAAATGAACACAAGTGAACCCAGTGCATCCGACGGAATGTTGGAAAAGCTGATCTCGCACAGGCTGATAGATCTGTTCATCCGGGTCGGGCTGATCGGTTTTCTGGTCATTTACTGCTATCAGATATTCAAGCCGTTCATCGGCTTGATGCTGTGGTCCGTCATTCTGGCAGTGGCATTTCATCCCATGCACGCCTCGCTGGCTCGAAGAATGGGCGACAAGCAGGGTCGCGCCGCGACCGTCCTGGTACTTGCGATACTCCTGTGTGTGCTTGTTCCCACCGCGCTTCTTGCCGTCTCTTTCGCCGATTCGGCGACGGATCTGGTACGGCAGGTCCGGGACGGCAGCCTCAAAGTGCCGGCTCCCCGCGCTTTTGTTGCGGAATGGCCTTTGCTGGGAGACAAGCTGTACGCGCTCTGGTCGGCCGCCCATGAGGACATCGGCAGTGTGGCCGCGAGATTCGAGCCCAAGATTCGCACCGTCACCAAAGAGATATTGGGTTACGCGGCCAGTGCAGGCTCCGCGGTGTTGAAGTTCCTGGTTTCCCTGGTGCTTGCGGGCGTCTGGATGGCCTATGCTTCGTCCGGCCACGCGGCGGCGAGAGCCATCGCCAACCGGATGGCGGGTCCCGGGCAAGGGGACGCCCTGGTCCGGCTTTCGACGACGACCATTCGGGCCGTGGCGCAAGGCGTGATCGGCATCGCCTGCATTCAGGCGCTGTTGCTGGGTGCCGGCTTTATCCTGGTCGGCGTTCCAGCCGCGGGGATTCTGGCCTTGTTGGTTTTGCTGCTGGGTATCATGCAAGTTCCTGCCCTTTTGATATCGCTGCCGACGGTCATTTATGTCTTCATGACCGATGACTCCACGATCGTGGCGATCATGTTCGCCATCTATACGATCGTTGCCGGCTCCGTCGATAACATACTCAAGCCCTTCATGCTGGGGCGGGGCGTGGACGCCCCGATGCCGGTGATTTTGCTGGGGGCGCTCGGCGGCATGGCGACCGGCGGCATCATCGGCCTGTTCCTGGGATCCGTCATGTTGGCGTTGGGGTATCAGTTGTTCATGGCCTGGGTGTATGACGATACCGCGGTGGGAGGCATCCGGGCGACAGGCGGGCAGGAATCCAGGGATCCCCCCCTGGACTAGTGCTGTCAATCAGGATTTCCTTCTTTCCAGGAATTCGCCGATGAGCCGCTCGATCTCATCAGAGCCGTCAACCTCACCGGACAGAATGCCGGGAACCAACACCAGGGCGCCGACCCCCTCATAGCGGCTGTCGCCGCGGGCCGTGAAGGCCGGATGGATCTCCGGCTTTTCGCCGGGGTACAGCACGAACGCGCCCCAGACGTTACGGATGGCCTCGCGGTAGGTGTGCATCTTGTCGATGTCGGCCGGATTCGGCGACTCGATGCCGGTGTCGCCGCTCGCTTCGCCGCGGTATTTGGCGTCGAGGATCAACAGGCGGTCCCCGTCGCTCAAGATGATGTCCGGGCGCAGGTCATGGGAATAACTGCTCAATCTGCCGGAGGAGCGGGCGGCGCAGGTGGCGTTGTAATACAGAGCGATGCCCCGGCCGTAGTCCAGACGCAGCCCTTCCCGCAGGGCGTCTTCCTCCGGCTGGGCCTCGGCGATGATCGAGGCTCGCCGGGGTAGGCCGAATCGCGCATCGAGCCGCTGTTTCACCTGGAAAAAGCACCAGTACTCGTACAGCAAGGGTGCGTCCTTGATTTCGACCAGGGCGGTGAAGTCCAGCAGATTCGCGTCATGACGGCTGGCTTGCTGAAGCAGGGCGAACAGCCGGAACAGTTCGCGGTAGCCGGCGCGGCGCTGGAGCACCGTGGACCGGGCGGGAATGTGGCGCAGCTCCCCCACTTCCCGCCAGCGAGGCCCGTCCAGAAAGCGGTCGAGGGCCCGCTCCAGCCGGCCGATCTCGTCGCCCATTTCGGGATGCAGAAACGTGCCGCCGCCCTCGCCCAGCATGGCTTTGATTTGCGCCAGCCGCTGTTCGAGCCGGGTCAGGAAAAATTTCACGAACCGGTTTTCCGGCGTATCCACCGTGGCATGGCGCCGCCGGCTTCGAACCCGTCCGGGGAACAGCCGTCGGCCGGCGCGTTGAAACACGCTGCGGGCCAGTGCGGTGTCCTTGAGCGGATGGCCCGTCTCCAGCCGTCCCCATGCCGCCGGGCGGCTGAGAAGGGTCATGGCCGCGGCACTGTCCAGTTCGCGCACTCGGTCGATGGACGTCTCCTCGACGGTCGAAACCATGCGCTCATGCATGGCGCGGTGCACCAGCGCCGCGATGCCATCGAGATCGGGACGCCCGTGCAGCAGATGGCGCCGGATGAGCAGATACTGCAGATATGGATTGTCCCGTCCCGCCCGATCCTTGCGCCAGTGGACCCCCGCGATCTGCCGCAAGCTGAAGATCAATGTCGCATATTGATCACACAGGAAATCCAGCATGGCATTGAAATGCTCTTCCGTGATTTTCCGGTGGACGACCTTGACCCGGAACCCTGCCAGACTGGATTGGCCGACATGGTTTTGGAAATTGATGCGATAGGTCGGCAGGGCATGGTGCGGGAGCCTTTCGAAGCGGCCCGCGCCCACGGCGTTCAGGCATCGTGAAAACTGGGCGGGTTCTTCACCGTAAAAGCGCAGATAGGCGGTTTGCCACTCATCGATTTCGATCACGCCGGCGCAGTCTTCCAAGGTCTCCCAGCCATTTTCATCGAGTCCGGGAAAGTTTCCCTCGCCGGTAATCAGCACGGCGCGGCTAGCCCGGCAAAAGAACGTCTCACCCATCTCCAGCCGCCCGATGGTTCTGCCAGAGCGCCCAGGCCTCGTCCCGTACGCATTGGCGCAGAGATTCCGGGGCTTCGACGATCACGTCGGCGCCGTGGCGCAGGACGTCCATCGCCAGTTCGGCTTCCACTGCATAGGGGATGCGCAGGCGGTAACTGCCATCCGGCAGCAGTTCGCCCTGCTGATCGCGGTGCCAGCACTCGTTCCGCACCCAGCGGGCGCGTTCCGGCACGAAGCGCAGGACCGCCCAGTGCCGGGTTTCGCCGGAGAAAATGCCGTAGCTCGACGTGTACTGCCGCTCCAGCACCTCGTCCGGAATCTCGTGCGCCGAGGTAGACAGGGAGCGCACCTGTCGCAGCGTGTCGAGTGAAAAACTGCGCAGGCCGTCACGCCAGTGGCACCAGGCATCGAGATACCAATTGTCCCGGTAATGGACCAGCCGCTGGGGGGAAACGATCCGGACGTTCACCTCGTCCCGGCGGCGGTTCCAGGCGGAGATTTCGAGCTGGTGCCGTTGCAGGAGCGCCTGCGCAACCTCGTTGAAGAATCGGGGTTCGACCGGACGCCGCGCCAGCGAGACCAGTTTCACGCGCCGGGCAACCTCCGCCGCCGGATGCCCGCCGCTTTCCAGCAGGGCCGCCAGGCGCGACTTGAGGGGGGCCACATGGGCCGCCAGAAACCCGGGCTCGATGTCTTCCAGCAGGTTTTGCGCCGCCAGCAAGGCGTAAAGTTCGGCTGCGGAAAACCACAGGCCGGGCAGTTCATAGGGCGGGCCATCACCCGGTTCGAACCGGTAGCCGCGCGCCTCGCGGTCCCAGACGATGGGCGCATTCAGACGCTCGCGCATGTATTCGATGTCGCGCTTGAACGTGGCATCGGATACGCCCAGCGCTTCCAGAAAAGCGCCTTTGGGAACCAGTTTCCGCTCATGCAGCATCCGGTCGATCTTGTAGAAACGTTCGGTACGGTTCATCTCACTGACGAACTGGATTTCAATGGGGGAGCGTGTTCGAGGTGTAGATGCGGTGCACGCTGTTTCTTGTTCCGGTTACCGCGGCTTTCCGCATTGTCTCGGCCATCCAGACCTGCCTCACCTGTCGAACCGATAGGTACGGGTTCCGCTGTAGTAGCTTCCGTTGATAAAGCCCTGCGAATTGCAGATCAACCGTCCCCCGCTCTTCCAGCAATTGGTGTTCACGGGGCCCGTGGTCTTGGTGTAAGCAATCAAAAGGGAGGGGACGACGATCGGGGCCCATATGGCCATTCCCAGATATTCCATGCTTTTCTCGAATGAACCCTTGTAATCGATTTCCCCATCGGGAAGATGAGCGCAGCCTCCCAGGAGCGAAAGATACAGAATCCAGCAAGCCCTTTTCATATAAGCCTCCAATCAGCGGATCGAATTGCGCCGAGCGCTTAAAGGTGCGCTCTGAGCCGAGATTAGAATATTCGAGGTAAAGGCTCATGGAGTGAGCCACTCCGATTGGTTCCCAACATTTTCACGGTGGCCGGCAATCGCGCCATCAGGCGATGAAGCTGCAATAGCCCTGGTCGCTCAGATCCTTCAGCATCCGTTGCAGCTTTTTCGCGCTGCGGGCAAACCCTTCGGTCTCGCAGAACTCGTTCAGTCTGTCGAGCGGTTCTTCCAGTTTGCCCTGGGTGCCGTGGAATTTCGGCAAAACTTTCTGGAGGATCTGGATATCGATGGCGTCCTCCAGATGTTCAGCGCCGACCCGCTCCACCGCGAGCAGACGGTTGGACCTGATTTTTAACGATGCCGCAATTCGTACAATACAGCCTCAAATTCACACAATAGACCTTCGATGCTTTCCTTATCTCCTGGCCGACCATTGTGGTCTCGCGTCGCCTCGTCGGGTTGGTAAATCATTACGCCTTCGGCCTTCATCACCTCCTCTGCCGAAATCGGTACGACGCCCCAACGCCTGTTCATGTTCCTGTTCGGTCTGCCACGCCAACCGAGCTGGTACAGCCGTTCGGCAAATCGGTTCACGAGCGAGATGTCGCCGGACGTCTTGAGGAGTTGTTTCATCCGAGGATTAATCTTCATTGACGCCTGACCCGCGAGTTTGCTATGTCGTGGAACGTCCTTGGCGTCTAATTCGGACCAACCGATTACCAGCAGCGGCACGAGGGATTGCTTGACCTCAAACCCAACGTTGAAGGCCATCTGCTTGACTTGCTGGGGCTTCCCGTCCCATCCGAGGCGTAGAAGACCTGGTTGAAGGACATTCAGCCACAAATGTCGAGCTCCCTCGCCGAGTGTGTCAGCGAAAGAGTCTGGGTCGCACCATCTGTTGACCTCCTTCTCTGAAGCGTCGAATCGAGGATCGGGGTCAATGGCAACCGATTGGCGATCAGAAATCCCACTTGCGGTTCGATGCCAACGTAGCTGAAACTCGATTCCAGCGTTTGTTGGTATCCCTTGGACATATGCGAGTGGCCCCCTGTGTTCAAACTGCTGTCCAATATCGACGACATCTGGAGCAAACCGATCAGCCAACACCATGATGCCATAGGTCCCAGTCCCAATCGTTTCAGCCATGCGGCGGTTCAGTTCGTCCGGCGCGACCAAGGCACGGCCGATTCTCTCCTGCCAAGCCGCTAGCGCTTCAACGATCGACTCTGCTTGTAATGATACGACGTCGGTTGGTTTTGTAAGTTCGCGCCCCTTGAGGAATTCCTTCGTATACCTAAGCAACCTTTGGTACGACACCGACTCGATGGCTCGCTTATACCGTTTGAGTTGGTTTTCCCACACGAAGCGACTCAATTCAGAGTTATAGCCAAACTTGACTTCTATCAGCCAGACGTTCCCTTTTTCGTCCACGGTGAGTAAATCCGCTGAACCGTCCCCGCCGTTTCGTCCTGCATCAAGCAATTTGATCTCGTGACCCCAGACGAAAACATGTAGATCCTCCTCGGATTTCAACTGATTTGGCAATAGGTCGATACAGTTGATGATTTGTTGGTGGTAATCGGCTTCATTAGAGCAAAACTTGTTCATTGGTAGCTTTTCAGTGAGGTTTTAAAGGTGTGAACACCTTTTTGGCCTAAGAGTCGGTAAATCCGGGCGCTTCAAACCGTATTCTGCGAAGATCACTCGAAATCACCTGTTCCACTGGCTTCAAATTTCGTCCCTACTTCCAAGGCAGCCTCTCCCGAAGTTCCAGTATCTTCTTCTGCTCTTCGCTCTCGATCTCCTCCTCACTCATCGCCTGTGCGGCGCTGGTGGCGTTCTTGGTCCGTGTCACCGTAGCGGTTACCGGGAGGCCGGTGCAATAATCCAGAACGACGCCATCGTCGCAAAGCGTGTGGATCACGAAAGCCTTCGCGGAAAACTTCTTGCCGTAGGGGAAGCAGTAGCTCACGCCGTATATCGGCTTGTCGACGACGGACGCGCACAGCATCGGTCCGTTCTTGACGGCCCAGACCTGTCTTCCCGATTTGGCATCATAGCCGCTGTATTCGCCGTCACCATCGTTCTGGTCGATGACGACCACGTCCGTGTAGGTCGAGGTGTCCAGGCGGAAGGTCAGGGCGAAGGTGGCGATGGCCTTGTCGGCGCCGGAGGCGCCGAAGCTGGTGAGGGCAGTGGTCAGGAGCAGGGTGGTTCGTTTCATGGTCGTTGGGTTCCCGTGTGTCCGAAGAAAGTGAAAGCGCGGTTGCCGGCCGGACTCATCTCCGGACCGGGTTGCGCCGGGTCACACGATACGGGCGCCAGTGGCTCAAATAGTGAGCCACTCATACGGGAAGTGCGAACTTGAGATATCCTTATTCGCTTGAAAAGGGCCCAAGGCGCCTCGAAATCCCATTCCAGGCTTCCACGTGAGGCAACGCGCAGGCCAGGGGCCGCCCCTTGCGCTTCGGCCGGTGCCGGTCGGGGCCACACCCTCTCACTCCTTTCTCTCGGTAATCATTTTGATCTCTACAGCCAACGTCACCATGCAGTTCGGCGTCAAGCCGCTGTTCGAAAACGTCTCCGTCAAGTTCGGCGAGGGCAACCGTTATGGCCTGATCGGGGCCAACGGCTGCGGCAAGTCGACCTTCATGAAAATCCTCGGCGGCGATCTGGAGCCGACCGCCGGTAATGTTTCGCTCGACCTCAACGTGCGTCTGGGCAAGCTGCGCCAGGATCAGTTCGCCTTCGAGGACCAGCGGGTGCTGGACGTCGTGATGATGGGGCACACCGAGATGTGGGCAGCGATGTCCGAGCGCGATGCGATCTACGCCAATCCGGACGCGAGCGAGGACGACTACATGCGGGCGGCGGAGCTGGAGGCCGCCTTTGCCGAATATGACGGCTATACCGCGGAAGCCCGTGCCGGCGAACTGCTGTTGGGTGTGGGCATTCCGCTGGAGCAGCACGATGGGCCGATGAGCGCCGTGGCGCCGGGCTGGAAGCTGCGCGTGTTGCTGGCCCAGGCGCTGTTTTCCAACCCGGATATCCTGCTGCTGGACGAACCGACCAACAACCTGGACATCAACACCATCCGCTGGCTGGAAAACGTGCTGAACGAGCGGGCCAGCACGATGATCATCATTTCCCACGACCGCCATTTCCTCAACAGCGTCTGCACGCACATGGCGGACATGGATTACGGCGAGCTGCGGGTGTATCCGGGCAATTACGACGACTACATGGTCGCTTCGACCCAGGCCAGGGAGCGCCTCCTGGCCGACAACGCCAAGAAGAAGGCCCAGATCGCCGAACTCCAGGCCTTTGTCAGCCGCTTTTCGGCCAATGCCTCCAAGGCCAAGCAGGCCACTTCGCGCGCCAGGCAGATCGAGAAGATCAAGCTGGAAGACATCAAGCCGTCGAGCCGGGTCAACCCGTTCATCCGCTTCAACCAGGACAGGAAGCTGTATCGGCTGGCACTGGAGGCGAAAGGTCTGAGCCAGGGCTACGGCGGCGATACGCTGTTCAGCGGCCTGGATCTGATGGTCGAAGTGGGCGAAAGGGTGGCGGTGATCGGCCCGAACGGCATCGGCAAGACCACTCTACTGCGCACGCTGGTGGGTGAGTTGGCGCCGAGGGAAGGGGTGGTGAAATGGTCGGAGAACGTCAACCTCGGCTATTTCGCCCAGGACCATGCCGCCGATTTCGCCGAGGACATGAATCTGTTCGAATGGATGTCGCAGTGGAAGCGGGAGGGCGATGACGAGCAGACGGTGCGCAGCACCCTCGGCCGGCTGCTGTTCTCGGCGGACGAAATCAAGAAATCGGTCAAGGTGCTGTCGGGCGGAGAGCAGGGCCGCATGCTGTTCGGCAAGCTGATACTGCGCCAGCCCAACGTCATGGTGCTGGACGAGCCGACCAACCACCTGGACATGGAATCCATCGAGTCGCTCAACACCGCGCTGGAACACTACCCCGGCACCCTGATCTTCGTCAGCCACGACCGCGAGTTCGTCTCCTCCCTGGCGACCCGTATCATCGAGCTGACGCCGCAGGGCGTGGTCAATTACCGCGGCACCTATGACGAGTACCTGCAGTCGCAGGGTCTGGAATAGGCCGGGATCCGGTGGCGCGGCTGATCGTCAACGCCCTGGTTTCGGTCCCGCTGGCGGAGATCGAAATCGGCTTCGTCCGCTCCGGAGGCGCCGGCGGGCAGAACGTCAACAAGCTGGCCACCGCGGCGCATCTGCGCTTCGACATCGCCGCATCGTCCCTGCCGGAAACCTGCAAGACGCGGCTGCTGGATCACCGCGACCGGCGGATGACCGCCGAAGGGATCATCGTCATCAAGGCCCAGCGCTTCCGCACCCAGGAGAAGAACCGGGAGGACGCGCTTGCCCGGCTGCGCGGGCTGATCCTGCAAGCGCTGGCACAGCGCAGGCCAAGGAAGCCGACCCGGCCGACGCTGGCGGCGAAGAAGAAGCGCCTGGATGAAAAAACCAGGCACGGCGAGATCAAGAGGCTGCGGCGGCGGATCGGCGATTAGCGCGTCTCGGTTACCGCGGCGGGGGCCCGGGTCGAAAGGGGCGAGGCCGGCGTCGTCGCCATTGGCATTTCGGCGCCGAAGGCCGGAGTAAACCGCTCTTTCAGCCCGCCGTTTTCGCCGTAGATCAGCAATGCCTTGAGCCGCTCCCGTTCAGCGATGGCGTAACCCTTTTGCTCGCCCAGGCAAAGCAATGCGGTGGACCACGCGTCCGCCCACGTGGGGTCGGGATGAAGCACCGTGGTCGACAGCAAATGATGGTCGACGGGCCGGCCGGTCCTGGGATCGAGGATATGCGAGTAGGTCTTGCCTCCCTCCTCGAAGAAATTGCGATAAGTGCCCGAGGTCATGATGGCGGTCCCCTCCGTCTGGTGGACATCCAGTATCCGTTCGACTTCCCGGGTATAGGGCGTGGGTTTTTCCACGGCGACGCGCCAGGGTTTGCCGTTGGCCTTGCGGCCCTTGACCTGCATCTCTCCGCCGACCTCGACCAGGTAGTTCTGGATGCCCTTTGCTTCCAGCAGGCTGGCTACCCGGCCGACGGTGTAGCCCTGGGCGATGGAGGACAGGTCGATGCGAAGCGCTGGATCCTTTTTGCGCAGGCGCCGGCCGGGAACGTCCACTTCCAGCTTGTCCATGCCGATGTGAGGCAGCACCGCGGCGATTTCGGCGTCGGTCGGCACGCGGGTCTGATGGCGCGAGAAGCCCCACAGGTCGAACAGGGGTTTGACCGTCAGGTCGTAACAGCCGTCGGTCTTGTCATGCACCTGGCGGGCGATGTCGACCAGCTCGGCGATCTCGGGCGAAACGGTCAGCCAGTCGGTCGTGGCTGCGCGGTTGATACGGGAGATTTCCGAATCTTCCCGGTAGTTCGATAGCTTGAGGTCGATGTCGTCGTAGACGGCATCCACGGCTCGCTTCAATTCGGTCTGGTCGGCCGGCAGGCCGTCCAGCACCATCTTGATGTGGTAAGTGGTCCCCTGCACGTCGCCCGAGAGCAGGGTTTCGTCTTCCCCGGTCTGGCAGGCAACGAGCGTGGCGCCGAGGAGGAGTCCGCCGAAACGGCGCAGAATCGGGAGCGTCATGGTGATCTCTTTGCGGCGGCGGAGCGGGTGAGCCGAGCGCTTGCGTGGGAAAAGGACGGGCCAGCGGGTATCATATGCGGCCTTTGGCGGGTTCCGGCTTTGCTCAGCGTGGATTGGCCGCGGCCGGTGCGGGGGTTTGGGCCGGCGCGTTGGGCCGCAGTCCGTGCGGACGGAGAAAGCCCAGTGCGTACCCCAGCAGCAGCGCCAGGAACAGCGCGATCGACAGCCCGATGCGCACGGTCAGGGCGCGCACGGTTCGAGGTGAACGACGGTCGCCGTCCTTGACCAGATAGAACAAGGCGGAACCCAGGCTGGCGACGATCACGACCAGTACCAGCACGATGAGGACTTTAGGCAGCATGTTCGGATTCCTGGACGTCGGGTGCGGCGCACCCGCCACGGTTAGGAAATGAGGCATTATAGCTTCAAACCCGCGGGGGTTGCGGTCGTCGGGATCGCGCTGGCATTGCCTCTGTTCTGCTTGCTCGGAGCCTGGCAGCTCAACCGGGCCGCCGAGAAGCGGGCGCTGCTGGCGCAGCTGGCCAGCCAGTCGGTCGAACCGCCGCTGCGGCTCGATTCTCCCGCCGGACAGGCCGGGCCGCCACGCTATCGGCGGGTGGCGCTGAAGGGAGAATACGATGCTGGGCATCAGTTCCTGCTGGACAACCAGATTCACGACGGCAAGGCCGGTTATCACGTGCTCACTCCGCTCCGGCTCGCGGGTTCGGACCTGGGGGTGCTGGTCAATCGGGGCTGGATCCCCGCAGGAGCCGACCGCCGGCGGCTGCCCGAGCTACCGATCCGGACGCTCGCCGTCGAGCTCACCGGCATGGTGGAGCGTTTCCCGGCCGTGGGTTGGAAGCTGAAGGGGGCGGAAATCCCGGCGCCAGGCTGGCCGGCGATGGTGCAGGTCGTGGAGCGTCAGGCGCTGGAGCGGCGCCTCGGCTACCGTCTGCTGCCTTATCAGGTGCTGTTGGACCAAGGGGAGGCCGAAGGTTTCGTCCGCGACTGGAAGCCAGCCAACGTCGATCCGGATCAGAGCACGGGCTATGCCATCCAGTGGTTTTCCTTCGCCGCCATCGCCCTGGGGCTGTTTCTCCGCCATGGATTCAGGATGGGCGCAGCGCAGGATCCAGACCTTTCTCGATGATTTTTCTTGAACCCTCTCACAGCCATGGCACTCACTCCGACCCAGCGGCGAAACCAGCGTACCATCATCATCATCGCCCTGATCTGCATCGTGCCGTTCGCCGCGGCCTGGTATTTCGCCCGCCATCCGCAGTGGGTGATGGGCGATCTGGGTAACGTCGGGCACCTCATCACTCCCGCCATACCGCTGGACTACGGCGAACTGCTCGCGGCTCCGGTCACGTCTTCCGAATCGATGGCGCAGCTCAGGGGGCGCTGGATCGTCCTGAGCGTCGCCGATGGCCCTTGTGCCGAAGTCTGTCGGCAGAACCTGTACAAGACCCGGCAGATGCGGCTGATGTTGAACAAGGAAATTCCCCGGGTGCGCCGTCTCCTCCTCTTGACGGATCCGGGGGCGGCGGATGCGCTGGCCGACTGGCTGCGGCAGGACGAATTCCTGGCCGTGGCCGGTCTTGCGCCCGCCCTGAGGGAGAAGCTGGAAAAGGCGGTCGGCGGACCGCTGCAGCCGGGGCAGATTCTCCTGCTCGATCCGCTCGGCAACCTGATGATGTATTACGATGCGGACTTCGATCCCTATGGCGTGCTGAAAGATCTCAAGCACCTGCTCCGCGCTTCCCAGATCGGCTGACGCTGGATGGCCTATAACTTTAGAACAACAACCATGTTCAGAAAGCTCACTTTTCTCGGTCTGATCCTCCTGTTCGGCGCGCTGCTGATCGGCGCTTTCCTCCGTATCGCCGACGCCGGCCTCGGCTGCCCGGCCTGGCCCGGCTGTTACGGCGCACCCGTCGCCGACGAGCAGTCCGCCGCGATGATGGCCGCGGTCGGCGGCAAGGCGCTGAAGTGGCTGTGGCTGGGCTGGGTTCACCGGTATCTCGGCGGGGCTTTCGGCATACTGGCGTTGGTCCTGATGGCCATGATTGGGTGGCTGCCGGCGCACCGCGGGAGGGCTGCGTTGCTGGCGGCTGCGCTGCTGCTCCTGGCGGCGGGGCAGGCCGGGCTGGGCCTGTGGGGGCGCTATGCCGCGCCGATGCCGCTGGTTTCCGCCGCACACCTGTTCACCGGATTTCTGACCCTCGGCTGCGCCTACTGGCTGTATCTGGCTGTCAAGGCGGAGGTGGACGAGAGGGCGGTGCGGGGAGCACCGGGTTTGCGTTTTCTGGCGCGTCTGGGGCTGGCGCTGCTGTTGGCCGAGATCGCCCTGGGTGGCTGGACCGAGGCCCAGCGCGCCGGCCTCGCCTGCCCGGATTTTCCTACCTGCCTGGGGCAGCCCTGGCCGGAGCTGGATTGGCGGCGTGCCTTCACGCTCTGGCCGAACGTCGCCGCCGACTACGCGGGAGGGGTGCTGCCGGTCGAGGCGCGGGCGGCCATCCATTTCGCGCACCGGCTCGGTGCCGTGGCGGTGTTCCTGGTGTTGAGCCTGTTGGCCATGGGGGCCAGTTCCAACCGCAATGCGGCCCCCATCAGCAAGCCGGCAGTGCTGCTGAGCTTCCTGCTGTTGCTCCAGGTCGGGCTCGGGGTGCTGAGTGTCCTGCTGCGACTGCCGGTGGCGGTCGCCGTCGCGCACCAGGCGGTGGCCGCGCTGCTGCTGCTCAACGTGGTGCACATCAATGTCTACCTGCGCCGGCGCCTGCCCGAAGCCGCCGCCGTTCCCGCAGAGGTGCCGGTGCGCCCGCCGGCTGCCGCGGTACCGCCGCCGCCAGCGCCGGAAAACCTGTTCGAGCGTTTGCGCGGACAGCTCGGCAAGACCCGCAGCAGCCTCACCGGTCTGCTTTCAGCCCTTGGGCGGGGGCGTATCGATCGTGCGTTGCTGGACGAGATCGAAGAGCAGCTGCTGATGGCCGACGTCGGCGTCCCTGTCACGCGAGAAATCATCGCCGATCTGGGTTCGGACCTGGACCGGCAGGAGCCGGCAGACGGCCGGGCGCTGCGTGACCGTCTGCGCGGCCGCCTGCTCGACATCGTCCGCCCCTGCAGCGTACCGCTGGTCATCCCGCCGGAGGTCCGGCCCTTCGTCATCCTGGTGGTGGGGGTCAACGGCGTGGGCAAGACCACGACCATCGGCAAACTCGCCAAACGGCTGCAGAACGAGGGCCACAGCGTCATGCTGGCCGCTGGGGACACTTTCCGCGCCGCCGCGGTCGAGCAGCTCCAGACCTGGGGCGAACGCAACAAGATCGCGGTGATCGCCCAGCACAGCGGAGCCGATTCGGCTTCGGTGATCTACGACGCCGTGGAGGCCGCCAGGGCGCGCGGGGTCGACATCCTGATCGCCGACACCGCGGGGCGTCTGCACACCAAGTCGAACCTGATGGAAGAGCTGAGCAAGATCAAGCGCATCATCGGCCGTCTCGACGAGACCGCGCCGCACGAGGTGCTGTTGGTGCTGGATGCCGGCACGGGCCAGAATGCCCTGTCCCAGGCCAGGCTGTTCAACGAGGCGGTCGGCCTGACGGGGTTGGTGTTGACCAAACTGGACGGCACCGCCAAGGGGGGGGTGATTTTCGCCCTGGCGCGCCAGTTCGGCATTCCCATCCGCTTCATCGGCATCGGGGAGGGTATCGACGATCTGCGCGACTTCGATGCCGTCCAGTTCATCGATGCCTTGTTCGCCGAGGAAGAGACGAGCGGGACCACCCGCCTGCATTGAGGCCGTGCTGGAATTCAAAGAGGTCTACAAGCGTTATCCCGAGTTTGGTGAAGCCCTGCACGACGTCAGCTTCCACATCGGGCGCGGCGAACGGGTGTTCCTCACCGGCCATTCGGGAGCCGGCAAGAGCACCCTGCTCAAGCTGGTCGCCGTGATCGAGCGGGCCACGCGTGGCCAGATCGTGCTGGACGGCCGGAACATCACCCGTGCCTCCAACCGGGAGATTCCCTATATCCGGCGCAAGCTCGGCCTGATCTTCCAGGATTACAAGCTGCTGTACGACCGTTCGGTGTTCGACAACGTGGCTTTGCCGCTGGTCATCGCCGGTTTCAATCCGGGTGAGGTCAGCCGCCGGGTGCGTGCGGCGCTCGGCAAGGTGGGCCTTTTGTCCAAAGAGAAGCGGCTGCCGCAGACCCTGTCCGGGGGCGAGCAGCAGCGCGTCGGCATCGCCCGGGCGATCGTCCACAAGCCGGACTTCATTCTGGCCGACGAGCCGACCGGCAACCTCGATCCGGAGGCG
This sequence comes from Methylococcus sp. S1M, assembly GCF_051295855.1. Taxonomy (NCBI): domain Bacteria; kingdom Pseudomonadati; phylum Pseudomonadota; class Gammaproteobacteria; order Methylococcales; family Methylococcaceae; genus Methylococcus; species Methylococcus sp. S1M. The sequence goes on along the minus strand of NZ_JBPDXO010000003.1, from coordinate 140,695 downwards.
GCGCGGGAGGTCATGGACATCTTCCGCGATTTCAACGATCTCGGCGTGACCTTGCTCATCGCCAGCCATGACGAGCAGTTGATCTCACGGTGTGGTGGGCGGGTCCTGCGCCTTCAGCGCGGAAGTCTGTCGGAGGTGGGCGCATGAAACGGCAGCGCAGGCGTGCTCAGCGGTGGGGCGGCACGTCTGCGGCCCGGCGGCACAGCGGTCCGAGTCCGGTCGACCGGCTGCAGAGCTACTTGGTTTCGCACCTGCATACCGCCAAGGAGGCGCTGCGGCGGATGCGGCGCACGCCTTTCGCCATGGCACTCACACTCTTGGTCATCGCCGCCACGCTGGCGCTGCCCACCAGTTTCCACGTACTGGTGAAAAACCTCCGCATGGTCGGCGGAGACCTGGAAGCGACCAACGAGATTTCGCTTTACCTCAAGCCGGATCTGTCCAACGACGCCGGGCGCAGGCTGGCGGAGCGGTTGAAAAATCATGCGCAGATCGCCGAGACGCGGCTCGTCACCAAGGAGGCCGGCATCGAGCAACTGAAGACCTATAGCGGCTTCGGCGAAGCCTTGTCGGCGCTGAATTTCAACCCGCTGCCGGTGGTGATCGGCATACGGCCGAAGGACTCGCTGACCCAGCCCGAACAGGTCGAACGCCTCGTGGCCGAACTCAAAGCCCTGCCCGAAGTCGATCTGGTGCAGAGCGACATCCAGTGGATGCACCGGCTCCATGCCCTGCTCCAGGTCGCCGAGCGCAGTTTCGGCGTCCTCGGGGCGCTGCTGGCGGCCGCGGTGGTGTTCATCATCGGTAACACGATCCGTCTGGAACTTTACGGCCGCCGCGAGGAAATCGTCGTGCAGAAGCTGCTGGGCGCGACCGACCGGTTCATCCGGCGGCCGTTTCTCTATACCGGTTTCTGGTACGGTTTCCTCGGCAGCCTCGGCGCCTGGATCGTCGTCGGCGTCATGCTGCTGATCGTGCGGGCTCCCATCCACCAACTCAACGTCCTCTATGGTAGCGACTTTACCCTGGCCTTTCTCGGTTTCCAGGAGACCATGGCGCTGGTCGGCATCGCCTGTTTCCTCGGGGTGGCCGGGGCCTTTGCGGTGCTCATCCAGCATCTGCGGGACGTGCGCCCCGAGTGAGTCGCAGGGCCGAGGGCTTGCCGAAGCCAGGAACTTGCGCTAGTTTTGGCACTCAAAAGGGACGAGTGCTAAAACCCATCACCACCATAACAGGGCATTCCATGACTTACGAATTGACTCTCCCGACCCATTTGCCGCTGGGGTCCATCGACGATTATTTCGCCGCGGTGAACCGTCTGCCGCGGCTGGATGCCGATGAGGAACGGGAACTGGCGATCCGTTTCCGTGACGAGCAGGATCTGGAGGCTGCCCGGCGCTTGGTGTTGGCGAATCTGCGTTTCGTGGCCTACATCGCGCGGGGTTACCTCGGCTACGGGCTGCCGCTGGCGGATCTGATCCAGGAGGGCAACATCGGTTTGATGAAAGCCGTCAAGCGCTACGACCCGGATGTCGGCGTGCGGCTGGTCTCGTTCGCCGTGCACTGGATCCGCGCCGAGATCCATGAATTCATCATCCAGAACTGGCGCATCGTGAAGATTGCGACCACCAAAGCCCAGCGCAAGCTGTTTTTCAATTTGCGCAAGATGAAGAATCGCCTGGGCTGGCTCACTCCCGAGGAAGCCGCGGCGGTGGCAGCCGAGTTGGGCGTGGACGTCGAGGACGTCTACAAGATGGAGAACCGGCTGAACAACCCGGATATGGCGCTTGAGGCGCATGGCGAGGACGACGGCGACGACCGCGAGAGTCATGCGCCCATCCATTATCTCCAGCAAGAAGGAGGCGACCCGGCGCTGCTCATCGAGCACAGCGAATGGGAAAACCGCCAGCAGGAAAAACTGCAGGAAGCCATCGGCCAGCTCGACGAACGCAGCCGTGACATCGTGGCCAGCCGCTGGCTCAGCGAAGACAAGCTCACACTCCACGATCTGGCGGCGCGCTACAACGTCTCGGCCGAGCGTATCCGCCAGCTCGAGAGCAGCGCGATGAAGAAACTGCGGAACGCTCTCGCCGACGCCGCTTAGCTGGCCAAGGCGGACACCGCGCCGGCCGGCGGTGTCCGCCCGTCCTTCATCAGGCCGGTTCCAACCCCAGCGCTTTCCAGACTTCGAGGCAGGCTTCGGCCCGATTCAGCGTGTAAAAGTGCAGGCCGGGAGCTCCTTGTTCCAGCAGCCGCCGGCACAGTTCCGTCACTACCTCCAGGCCGAAGGCACGGATCGCTTTGCGATCGTCGCCGAAGGCTTCCAGCCGCTTGCGGATCCAGCGCGGAATGTCGGCGCCGCACAGGTCCGAAAACCGCACCAGTTGGGAATGGTTGGTGATCGGCATGATGCCTGGCACGATTGGAATGTCGATGCCGAGTCGTTCGCAGTCGTCGACGAACCGGAAATAGGCTTCCGGGTTGTAGAAATACTGGGTGATGGCGCTGTCGGCGCCGGCATCCACTTTGCGCTTGAAATTCTTCAGGTCGCTCTCGGCGCTGGCCGCCTGCGGGTGAACTTCGGGGTAGCACGCTACCTCGATGTGGAAATGGTTCCCTGTTTCGGAGCGGATGAATTCCACCAGTTCGTTGGCGTGGCGGAATTCGCCGGCCGACAGCATGCCGGACGGCATGTCTCCACGCAGCGCCACGATGTGGCGGATTCCATGCGAGCGGTAGGCTTCGAGGATTTCGCGGATGCTCCGGCGGGTGGAGGCGATGCAGGACAGGTGGGGAGCGCACTCGATGCCGGTGGTCTGCTGAATCTCCAACGCCGTTTCGAAAGTCTTCTCGCGCGTCGAGCCGCCTGCGCCGAAGGTCACGGAGCAGAAGCGCGGCTTGAGCGGCGCGAGCTTGGTCAGCGTGCGTCGCAGGTTCTCCGTCGCCTCTTCGGTTTTCGGCGGAAAGAATTCGAAGCTGAATTCCCGCGGATATTTCAACTGAGTCTTCATTGCACTCCCCATCGCCCCAGTCCTCTCGCAGAGGATGAGGAACGTCGCTGTGGCCTTCGTGTCGAGGAAAACGAAATCCTGCACGAGGCAGGCCGTCGGATTGAGCAGGCTCGAAAGGCCCGCCTCCGGAGCCGGGGGGGTCCGGAGACAAGGCCATTGCTTCGTCAGTAGCGGTAGTGGTCCGGCTTGTAGGGGCCCTCCTTGGGCACGCCGATGTAGGCGGCCTGCTCGTCGGACAGTTCGGTAAGCCGGGCGCCGATCTTCTTCAGGTGCAGGCGGGCCACCTTCTCGTCCAGATGCTTGGGCAGCACGTAGACCTTGTTTTCGTACTTGGCGCCGTGGCAGAACAGCTCGATCTGGGCCAGGGTCTGGTTGGTGAAGCTGTTGGACATCACGAAGGACGGGTGCCCCGTGGCGCATCCCAGGTTCACCAGCCGGCCTTCCGCCAGCAGGATGATGCGGCGACCGTTGGGGAGGACGATGTGGTCCACCTGGGGCTTGATGTTCTCCCAGGTGTATTGCCTCATCGCGGCGACTTCGATTTCCGAGTCGAAGTGGCCGATGTTGCAGACGATGGCCTGGTCCTTCATCTTCACCATGTGGTCGTGGGTGATGACGCCCACGTTGCCGGTGGCGGTGACGAAGATGTCGGCCTTGTCGCAGGCCTCGTCCATGGTCACTACGCGGTAGCCTTCCATGGCGGCCTGCAGGGCGCAGATGGGATCGATCTCGGTGATCCACACGGTGGCGCCGAGGCCGCGCAGGGACTGGGCGCAGCCCTTGCCCACGTCGCCGTAGCCCAGCACCACGGCGATCTTGCCGGCGATCATCACGTCGGTGGCGCGCTTGATGCCGTCCACCAGGGATTCGCGGCAGCCGTAGAGGTTGTCGAACTTGCTCTTGGTCACCGAGTCGTTGACGTTGATGGCCGGGAACGGCAGGCGTCCCTTGGCCTGCATTTCATACAGGCGGTGCACGCCGGTGGTGGTTTCCTCGGTGACCCCCTTGATGCCTGCCTGGATCCTGGAGTACCAGCCCGGTTTGGCTGCCAGCCTCTTCCTGATGGCCGCGAACAGCACCTCCTCCTCCTCGCAGGTCGGGTTGGCGAGGAGGGAGGCGTCCTTCTCGGCCCGGGCGCCCAGGGTCACCAGCAGGGTGGCGTCGCCGCCGTCGTCCAGGATCATGTTGGGACCGACATCGCCCGGCCATTCCAGGATACGGTGGGTGTACTCCCAGTAGTCCTCCAGGCTCTCGCCCTTGTAGGCGAACACCGGGATGCCGTCGGCGGCGATGGCGGCGGCGGCGTGGTCCTGGGTGGAGAAGATGTTGCAGGATGCCCAGCGCACTTCGGCGCCGAGGGCCACCAAGGTCTCGATCAGCACCGCGGTCTGGATGGTCATGTGGAGGCTCCCGGCGATGCGGGCGCCCTTGAGCGGCTGAGCGGCCCGGTATTCCTCGCGGACCGCCATGAGGCCCGGCATTTCGGTCTCGGCGATGGCGATTTCCTTGCGGCCCCAGCCGGCCAGGGAGAGATCGGCGACCTTGTAGTCGTCGAATGCGGCGTTTGCTACAGCGTTCATGAATACCTCTTTGTCGGGTCTCCACCGGGGCGAGACTCTGATTACCCGTCGGCAGCCGCGGCCGGTGGAGATAAACAGAGCGCCGTTGGAAAACCGATTGTCCCCGCCGAGCCTGGCGGCCCTCGACGGGCCGTCGCAGCGCTCCTCGGCGCGGACAATGCCGCCGGAAACCGGCGGCTCAAATCTCTGGATCTGAATCAGGCGATCGGCAGGCCGGCCGCTTCGCGCAGCAGGTCGGCTTTGTCCGTCCGTTCCCAGGTGAAAGTGCCTTCGGTACGGCCGAAGTGGCCGTAGGCGGCGGTCGGGCGGTAGATCGGCCGCAGCAGGTCCAGCATGGTGATCAGACCCTTCGGACGCAGGTCGAAGTGCTCGCGCACCAGTTTGACCAGCGTCTCCTCGGCGATCCTGCCGGTGCCGAAGGTCTCGATGCTGATCGAAGTCGGCTCGGCCACGCCGATGGCGTAAGACACCTGGATCTCGCAGCGCTCGGCCAGACCGGCGGCCACGATGTTCTTGGCGACGTAGCGGCCCATGTAGGCGGCGGAACGGTCGACCTTGGACGGATCCTTCCCGCTGAAGGCGCCGCCGCCGTGGCGGGCCATGCCGCCATAGGTGTCGACGATGATCTTGCGTCCGGTCAGTCCGCAGTCGCCCACGGGACCGCCGATGACGAAGCTGCCGGTCGGATTGATGAAATACTTGGTGTCCTTGTGCAGCCACTCCCGCGGCAGGACATGGTAGATGATTTCTTCCATCACTGCTTCGCGGATGTCCTTCTGCGCCACGTCTGGCGCATGCTGGGTCGAGAGCACCACGGCATCGACCGCCACCGGCTTGCCCTCCTCGTAGCGGAAAGTGACCTGGCTCTTGGCATCCGGGCGCAGCCAGGGCAACACCTTGTGTTTGCGGACTTCGGCCTGGCGCTGCACCAGACGGTGGGCATAGGTGATCGGTGCCGGCATCAGTACGTCGGTCTCGTTGGTGGCGTAGCCGAACATCAGACCTTGGTCGCCCGCTCCCTGTTCGTGGTCGTCGAATTCGTCCACACCCATGGCGATGTCGGGCGACTGCTTGCCGATGGCGGTCAGGACGGCGCAGCTCTGCCAATCGAAGCCGATTTCGGGGTTGTCGTAGCCGATCTCGTGCACGACCTTGCGCACCAGTTCCTCGGTGTCCACCCAGGCGGAGGTGGTGACTTCGCCGGCGAGCACGACCATGCCGGTCTTCACGAGGGTTTCCACGGCCACGCGGGCCTTGGGATCCTGTGCCAGGATCGCATCCAGCACCGCATCGGAAACCTGGTCCGCGATCTTGTCGGGGTGACCTTCGGAGACGGACTCCGAAGTGAAGATGAAAGAGTTGCTCACGTTTTGATGCTTCCTACGGTTGAACGGCATGATCGCCCCCCTCATGCCAGCCCTCTCCCGCTTTGTGGGAGAAGGGGACGAAGAGACGCCTCGCGTTTTCTTGCGTTAAGCTGGGGGCGCATTATAGGCTAGGGGACCGGGCAGACAAAGCCCGCCGCCGAAGTCGGCCGTCTCGTAACATCGCTGTGTTATCCAACGGGATTTTAGTTCTTTTCGTGATTTTGGAAACAAACCATACCAAGAGGGCGAACCATGAATCTGGAATCCATCACCGTCGTTCTTCCCACCCGCAACGAGGCCGGCAACATCGGGGCGTTTCTGGCGTCGCTGCCCCAAGCGGTGCACTTGATCGTCGTCGACGCCAGCGAGGACGAGACGCCGGACATCATCCAGCGGGAGCGTCCCGCCCGGACGCAGGTGCTGCGGCGCAGGAGCACGATCACACAGGCGCGGCAACTGGGTGCGGAGGCGGCCCTCACCGACTGGCTGCTGTTCACCGATGCCGACATCGTGTTTCCGGACGGATATTTCGATGCGCTGGAGAGGGTGATGGACGCGGCCGTGGTCTATGGACCCAAACTGTCGCGTGACCGTTTCGCCGCGTATTACCGCTGGTTCGGCTACGGCCAGCAATGTTCACACTGGCTGGGGATTCCGGCGGCCACCGGGTCCAACCTGTTGGTCCGGAAGGATGCGCTGATCGCGGTCGGCGGATTCGATCCGGCGCTGGTGTGCAACGAAGACTCGGAGCTGGTCTGGCGGATCAAGCGGGCGGGCTACCGGATCCGGTTCGAGCCTTCGCTTCCGGTCTATGCGCGGGATCACCGCCGGCTGGACAGTGGACTTTGGCGCAAGACCTGTCATTCGGTGTTCCGCTGCGCGCTGCTGTATTGGGATTTGATGCCGGCCCGCTGGCGCGGGGCGGACTGGGGCTACTGGTCGCCGCAACAGAGCGGAAGGGCGCCGGGTGTCTCGCGGGTGGAATGAGCGACGGCGCCGGTCGTCTTGAACCCGCCGCTCCTGGAGTGGGAAGATCGACTTCGGAAATCCTGGTTACGGGAGAGGGGCGATGAAACGTTTCGACTGGAACTTCGTTTTCCGTGGCGGGATGCTCGCGATGCTTTTGCATTTTCCGCCGGTGTGGATCGCAAATGCCGCCGAAGCGGCAGGGGGAGGAACGGCCATGGCTTTGATCATCACTTCGGAGGCGTTCCCGCCAAACGGCGAGATACCGCGAAAATACACCTGCGACGGCGGTGATGTTTCGCCGCCTCTCACCTGGTCGGGGTTGCCGCCTGGCACTCGCAGTCTGGCGCTCATCGTCGACGACCCCGACGCCCCGGATCCCAGGGCTCCCCGCATGACGTGGGTTCACTGGGTGCTGTACAACCTGCCTCCCGAGGCGCCGGGTTTGCCCGAGGCGGTCCAGGCGCTGCCCGCCGGTACGCTGCAGGGGTTGAACGACTGGAAGCGCACGGGCTACGGCGGCCCCTGCCCGCCGATCGGCCGCCACCGCTATTTCCACAAACTCTATGCCCTCGACACCGTGTTGCCCGATCTGCACCGGCCAGACAAGGCGAAACTCGAACAGGCCATGACCGGGCATGTGCTCGGCCAGGCCGAGCTGATCGGGATTTACCAGCGTGCCCGCTGATTTTCGCCTCCTGCGGCTGCATTCCCCCGCTCTCTACTGCCAGCGGTGTCCTTGCGGCAAGCCCGCCGTTTTGTGGGATCATTGGGCGTCGAGCGCCAGGTCCAAAGACGGGCGGATTGTTCTAGAAGGTCGAAGCTGGAAGGTATGCGAGTCGGGAAATTCGAAGTCGATCACATGGCGTTGCTGCTGGTTTTCGTGCCGGTCAGCATCGTGCTGGAGTGGGTTCATGCGGACCCGGTATGGATTTTCGCGGCGTCCGCGCTGGCGATCGTCCCGCTGGCGGGCCAGATGGGGAAGGCCACCGAATATCTCGCCGAACACCTCGGCTCGGGGCTGGGTGGGCTGCTCAATGCCTCGTTCGGCAATGCGGCTGAGCTGATCATCGGCTTCTTCGCGCTGCGGGCGGGTCTGATCGACGTGGTCAAGGCCTCGATCACCGGATCGATCATCGGCAACATCCTGCTGGTGCTGGGTGCCAGCGTGGTGGTCGGCGGGCTGAAGCACGAAACCCAGTATTTCAACCGTACGGCCGCCGGCCTGGGCGTCACCCTGGCCGCGCTCAGCGCGATCGCTCTGGTGGTGCCCGCGATCTTCCACTTGGTCGTCCAGGGGCACCCGGAGCCTCATGAACGGGAACTGAGCCTGGAAATCGCCCTGGTGCTGTTCGTCACCTACATCCTCAGCCTGGTGTTCACCCTGCGCACCCACCGTCATCTGTACGTCGGCGAGTCATCGGAGGAAACCGACGAGGCGCTCGGGGTGGGTGCCTGGAGCATGCGCAAGTCGTTGCTGATTCTGCTGGTGGCCACTGCGCTCGTCGCCTGGATGAGCGAACTGCTGGTGGGGGCGGTGGAGCACGCGGCGCACGACCTCGGCATGACCAACGTCTTCATCGGCGTGATCCTCGTCGCCATCGTCGGCAATGCGGCCGAGCACAGCACGGCGGTGATGATGGCGGCCAAGAACCACATGGACCTGGCCATGAACATCGCCATCGGTTCCAGCATCCAGATCGCCCTGTTCGTCGCCCCGCTCCTGGTGTTCGCCGGCCATGTAATGGGGCAGCCCATGGATCTGGTGTTTTCCACCTTCGAAGTCGTCGCGGTCGCGATCGCCGTCGCTGCGGTGGTCCTGATCGCGATGGACGGTGAGTCGAACTGGATGGAGGGAGTCAACTTGCTGGCGGTCTATGTCATCCTCGCCATTGCTTTCTATTTTCTTCCGTAGGGCTGAGTTACTCATGATAGGAAAGACGAGTCGACGCGATTTCATGCGCCTGGGCGCGAAGCTCGGGCTGGCCGCTCCCTTCCTGGCGGGCGTGGGGCGGAGCTGGGCGGAACCGAAAGGGCTCAAGTTCAGCCCATCCCTTCCCTTCAGCTACGAGATGTTGGTCAAGCGGGCGGAGGCGCTCGCCTCGCGCCCCTACTCGCCGCCGCCGGCCGTCTCCGAGGTGGTGCGCAAACTGGATTATGAGGCTTGGGGGCAGATCCGGTTCCGGACCGAGGACGCCTTGTTCGCCGAAGGGCCGTCCATTTATCCGGTCACGTTTTTCCACCTCGGCCAGTTTTTCCAGAAACCCGTCAAGATTCACGTCGTAGAGGATGGAAAAGCGCGCCAGATCTACTACAGCGCCGAGTATTTCGACATGCCGGGTGACAGCCCGGCCCGGCAAATGCCGGAACGATCGGGCTTCGCCGGTTTCCGTCTGCAAGAGGCCCGCACCCGCTCGGACTGGCGCACGCAGGATTGGATCGCCTACCTGGGGGCGTCCTACTTCCGGGCGATCGGCGCGCTCAACCAATACGGTCTGTCGGCGCGCGGCATCGTCATCGACGCGGCCGAGCCGACGCCTGAGGAATTCCCCGATTTCACCGAGTTTTACATCGAGGGCGCCGCGGCGGAAACCGATCCGGTCATCATCTGCGCGCTGCTGGACGGCCCCAGCGTCACCGGAGCGTACCGCTTCCTCACTTGGCGGAAAGAGGGGGTGGTGCAGGAGGTCGAAGCGGCGGTGTTCCTGCGCCGGAATGTCAAGCGGCTCGGTCTCGCGCCGTTGACCTCGATGTATTGGTTCAGCGAGTCGGAGAAGCGGAGGTTGGAGGACTGGCGGCCCGAGGTCCACGATTCCGACGGCCTGGCCATTTGGACCGGTACGGGGGAGCGCATCTGGCGACCGCTGATCAATCAGCCGTACGCGGTGACATCGAGTTTCGTCGACCACGATCCCAAGGGATTCGGTCTGCTCCAGCGCGACCGGGTGTTCGAAAATTATCTCGACGGCGTGAATTACGAGCGGCGACCCAGCCTGTGGGTCGAGCCGCTCGGCGGCTGGGGAGAAGGGGCGGTGCAACTGGTCGAGCTGCCCACGGATGACGAGATCCACGACAACATCGGTGTTTACTGGCGGCCGGCGGCGGCGCCCAAGGCCGGTTCATCTTACCGCTTACGGTATCGCTTGCACTGGCAGGCCGACGAACCTTATCCGGCCGCCGTCGCCCGCTGCGTCGCGACCCGCATCGGTCGGGGCGGTCAGCCCGGCAAGCCCCGGCCTCGCGGAGTCTACAAGTTTGCGGTGGAATTTGCCGGCGCGGCGCTGGAGCCGTTGTGGGGCGACACCGTGAAGGCGGCGCCGGTCGTCACGGCTTCCAGCGGGGCGATTCAGGGGGCTTTCATCGAGCCGATCCCTCATACCCGCCGTTGGCGGGCGATTTTCGACCTGATCCCCGACGGTACCGCTCCGGTCGAACTGCGCCTCTACATCCAGGGCAACGGCGATGCCCTCACCGAAACCTGGCTGTACCAGTTCCGGCCGCCGGCCTGAGCCGCGCGGATACCTTTCAAGGCTTGGCGTAGCGATCCCGGTAAGGCTGTAGCCGGGCCCAGAGCGCTTCGACAATGACGACGGAGGCTTCGTCCGGCGGCAGATCGTCGCGTCCCACGCTGCGTCCGCAGTCACGCCGCAAGGGGCTGTCCGGTGCCCATAGACCGAAGGTCTTGCGGATGTAACTGCCGAGGCTGAAATGCAGAAGGTAAAGCGCGGTGTTGAAGGTCAGGGCCACTTCGGCCTTCTGCCGTTCGTCGAACTCTTCGAGGAGTCTCTGCACCGCTTCGGCCACGGTGCGTGGACGCGGCGGTAATGTGCTCTTGGCCATGGTCTCAAGACTCGAGGTTGGTCTCCAGGCGGATCATGAGCTTAGTCTCTTCGCATAGAGGGGGTTGGTGCAAGTGGGGCCGTCAACAGTCATGGTTCCGGCCGCCCGTCTCGATTAACATACCTCACCATGCGTGAGATGTTCCACGCACAAGGGCGCGTAGGCCTTTTTTCCGCATCGACGGAGCGAATGCCGCGATTCCGGCCGCGCTTTTTCGCCCGATTGGACGGTTTCCTTTCCAATATGGACATTTCCGTAAATGGTCCCTGACCCGGCTGGTGCGTTCCGGCTGCTGCTGCGATGCTGCCTCGTTTGCGCGACGGGCCCGGCCTGGGCCGTGGCGGACAGGACCGATTGGTTTCAGCCGTTCGTATCCAATACATTTACGTACGACAGCAACGTGTTCCGCCTCCCTTCGAGCCTCACTGCCGCCGAGGCGAACGCCCTGATCGACAACGTGTCCAAAGGCGGGAGCAAAGCCGATTTCGTCAACCGGATTTCGGCGGGTGCCAAGGTGAACTGGTATTCCGGGCCGCATAGAGTGAACATGAATCTTGGCGTCGATGACAACATTTTTGTCAGGAACACAGCGCTGCAGAATCTGTCTACGCTCAACGAGGCTTCCTGGATCTGGGACGTTTCCAGGGCTTGGTCGACCCAGGCCGGCGCCGAATATCAGCAATACCTGAATGCCTTCGGAAACTACGTCATCCCGCGCAAGGACATGCTGACCAACATGGCTTATTTCGGAAAGGTGAAATATCAGTTTTCCCCGGACTTGCGTGCTGGAATCGGGGTGCGGTGGGACGAAATCAGCCACAGCGTGCGCAACCGGAGGCAGAACGACGTCCAGGAACTGAGCGAGACGGTGGAGCTGGTGTATCAGAATGCGACCAGGAATTCGGCTGGAATCGAATACCGCCATGGCGCTGGATTTTATCCTCAGAGAAATCCGGCGAAATTCAGCTTTGACCAATACGAGGTCAATTCATTGAAGTTTGTTGGCGGTTATATGTTTTCCGTCAAGACCCGTTTCGACGGCTATGTCGGGTACCTTGCCCAGACCTTCGCCCAGGCCCCATGGTTTGATTACTCGGGCTGTATTTGGCGCATGGGCGTGGAGTGGTTGCCGACGGACAAGACCAGTGTAAAGATCTCCGGCTGGCAAAATCTCGAAGCCTACCAGGACGTCGCGTCCAGCTACTTCGTCGGCAACGGTGTCAAATTGCTTTCGAAATGGGAGGCGAGCCGGAAGGTCGAAGTCGCGGGCGAATTCTCATGGGAGAGCCGAAATTACGTCGGGGGGGGCGGGGCCAATTCTTCCGGAACTCCGGTGTCGCGCCGCGTCGACGATTTTTTCGCCGCGCAGGCCGGTTTCACCTACAGGCCCGTGGATTATGTTGATATCTTTCTGACGTACCGGTATGAAAAAAGAAAGGTGAACCGGGTGTTTTTTAACTACGAGTACGATGGTATCGCTCTGGGTGTCGCGTTGAGGTTCTGAGTCTGACAGGAGTCGCTGATTATGTGTATCGGATCCGGGGCCGCTGGAAGTCCGTCGGATATCAAGAAGCCTTCGGTGCTGCTGATGGCGTCGAATACGCCATTTCAGTATCGTGTGTTGCGGTGTGCCGCCCAGGCTGGCGCCTCCGTTTTCATCCTGGGAAGCAAGAGGGCGAAATTCTTGGCCTTGTCCAGGTATTGCAAGGGCTTCGTCCCGTATCCTCGTGATTTCGTAGAAGAGGATTCTACGGAGTTGGTTTGTATAGTCAATGATCTGATCTATAAACTTGGTATAGATTATATAATTCCAGGTTGTGGTGATACTACCAGGCTGCTTGGGGAGATTGGAAGTCGGCTACATGCTAGATGTTTCCCTGTTCCACCGCCGTCAGTTTTCGACACGCTGAACGACAAAAGCAAATTTGCGAGCCTTTGTCTGGATTTGGGCATGCCTCATCCCGCCAGTGTGCTGCTGGCCGGTCCTGCCGAACTGAAGTCTATGTATGATTCCGGCCAGCTTCATTTTCCTCTGATCGCCAAGCCTGTCGACGCTTATGGCAGTGAGGGCGTGGTAAAGCTTGAAGCTCTCTCGGTTCAAGTCAATCTGGATAAGATCGATTACAGTCCCATCCTTCTGCAGGAGTTTGTGGAAGGAGAGGACGTTTGTATAAGTTTGTTTTGTGTTCAAGGGGTATGCAAACGGCAGGTCGTGTATAAGCGAAAGCGGGGCATCAGTTTTATTGAGCACGACTCCCTTTCCGATCTGGCACAAGCAGTTGCACGTCACCTCAATTTTGACGGAGTGATTTGTTTCGACGCTAGGCTGGCGCCGGATGGGAAAAGCGTTTATCTGATTGAGTGCAATCCCAGATTCTGGTACAACATGGATTTTGCTATGGTGGCAGGGGTCAATTTTGTTGGGCTAGGAATAGATCCGGTTGGTCATGAAAGTCGTGCGGCAACAAAAAAAGCCTTCAGTTCCCCGTATTCGCTTGCTTTGAAGGTGTTCACTCCATGGAGGATAAACGCCCAGGACGTTGCCATGTTCAGGTATTGGTTGGCCGATCCGATTCCATTTTTGTGGATCGAGATATGGCTTGGCTTGCCTGGCTTGATCGCCGGCAAGGCAACGCGCGCTGTCAGGAGCATTAAGCAGCGCTTCTGGTGCTAGAGCCACGGCCATAAGATTACATCTACAGGAAGTCAGGCGGATGAAATGCGCTCACACGATTCATTGGTTTCGTGTTTTGCGGTTCAAATAGGTTGCGCTCGGGAGTACGGATGGATTTTACGGGGGCACATAAACACCGGCGAAGCGGTTGCTGTTATAGTGAAATGGGACATGGGGGTAACTTATGAATCAGACTGGCGCTCCTTCGGTTTTTGAAAGCCCTCTGGTTTTTCTGCTCAAGACGCTGTTCGCGCCGGTGGTCGCTTCCGGGGTATTTCTGGCAAGCCTTAGATTCGAAGGATATCCGCTGGAGGGAGCGAACATCCTGATGTTTTTTCTGGTATTCATCGTCGTCTCCCACACCTTCAAGGTGACGCGGTTGAACGACAGGCTGACCGCGCGTTCTTTTTTCGAGACGGCGTTCGATACCATGGCGAGATGGATTTTTACGCTGGCGGTGGTCGCTTTGCTGACTTATGTCGCCGGTATCGAGGACTTTTTGGACGAACCCGGTTTCGTGGTTTGGGCGGGCGCGACGCCATTCATCCTGCTGTTCGGGCAGCTTGCGGTCGGGCCGATGGTCAGGATCTATTTCCGTCGGTATGGCGGCCATCGCAAGGCGGTGATCGTCGGAGTGACGGAAATGGGGGTGAAACTGGCGGAAGCGATCGGGAGCCACGCCTTCCTGCGCACGGACGTGCTCGGGTTTTTCGAGGACAGGCCGGCGGACCGCACCGCGGATCCCGGCGATCTGCCGGTGCTCGGGCGTACCGCGGATTTGCCCGCGTTTCTCCGGCAACATGAGGTGCATGCGGTCTACATCACCTTGCCCATCGCCCGCCAGCCGCGCATCCTCGAGTTGCTGGACAATCTGAAGGATTCGACGGTCTCGGTGTATTTCGTTCCCGATCTGTTCATGACGGACCTGCTGCAAGCTCGCTGGGATACGCTGGCCGGTATTCCGGTGATGGCGGTCTGCGAATCGCCTTTCATCGGGATACGGGGTTTGAGCAAGCGCCTGATGGACATCGTGGGCGCCACGGTGGCGCTGGTGTTGCTGGCGCCGGTCATGCTGGTGATCGCTCTGGCGGTACGGTTGTCGTCGCCGGGGCCGGTGTTGTTCAAGCAGCGGCGCTACGGCGAGGACGGCGAGCCGATTTTCGTCTACAAGTTCCGCAGTATGACGGTTTGCGAGGATGGCGGCACGGTGACCCAGGCGAAACAGGGGGATGCCCGGGTGACGCCCTTGGGCGCGATTCTGAGAAGGACCTCTCTGGACGAGTTGCCCCAGTTCTTGAACGTGTTGCAGGGCACCATGAGCCTCGTGGGACCACGTCCCCATGCGGTTGCGCACAACGAGCTTTACCGGGGGCTGATCAAGGGTTACATGGTGCGCCACAAGGTGAAGCCGGGTATCACCGGCTGGGCGCAGGTCAACGGCCTGCGGGGCGAGACCGAGACGGTCGAGAAGATGGCGGCGCGCATCAGGTACGATCTGGAGTACCTGCGCAACTGGTCGCTCTGGCTGGACATGTGGATCTTGCTGAAGACCGTCGGCGTGGTCTTGAAGCAGAAGAACGCCTATTGACGGCCGGGTCCGAGGGATTTGCGGGACGTGCAATCTGACAGACAGGAGACTCGCGATGCCCGGGAAGATTAGTTCCGGCGTGAAAGCGGCGTGGTGCCGCATCGCTTTGGTCATGGGGCTGATGGCCGGTTGGGGGGCCGTGGCTGGCGATGCGCCCTTGCACGAGGCGGGCGACTACCGGCTCGGACCGGGAGACGTGGTGAGGATCAGCGTGTTCAACTATCCCGAGCTGGCCATCGAAACCCGGATCAGCCAGACCGGGAACATCACGTTTCCGCTCACCGGTCCCATCGCCATCGGAGATTTGACGGCCGCCGAAGCGGAAGGGCGCATCGCCGGCAAGCTGCGCCAGGGCGGATACATCAGCGATCCGCATGTCACCGTGGTGGTCTCCCAGTTCAAGGCGAGGGAGGTCGCAGTGATGGGACAGGTCAGGAATCCCGGCAAGTACCCGATCGAGAGGCAGAGCCGGGTGTTGGACATGCTGGCCGCCGCCGGCGGGGTGACGACGGCCGATGCGGGCGATACGGCGACGCTGCTGCGTGCCAATGGCGAGAAGCTCGTCATCGATCTCAATGCCTTGTTCGAGGGAAGCCCCGGTCAGAATCCCGAGGTGGCGGCCGGCGACACGCTCTTCGTTCCGAAGGCGCCGCAGTTTTATGTCTATGGGGAAGTTCAGCGGCCCGGCGCCTACCGGCTTCAGCGAGGCATGACGGTCAGCCAGGCGATTTCCGCCGCCGGCGGACTGACGCCCCGGGGGACCGACACCTGGCCCGCGCCGATCGTCAAGCGGCGCGACGCCAACGGGGTGGAGCAGGAGACGACGGTGGACGGTTCTTATGCCCTGCAGCCGGATGACGTGCTGTATCTGCGCGAGCGGTGGTTCTGATCCATGAGCGCCAACCGGCTCATCCTGATCTTCCTCGCGCACTGGCGGGTCTTCGGTTGGACGCTGGCCGTGACCGTACTGACCACGCTGGTGGCCAGCGCCGCGATGTCGAAAACCTATACCGCGTCGACCACCGTCGTGATCGATTACAAGGGAGGCGATCCGCTGACCGGCTCGGCGTTTCCGTCCGATCTCATGGCCGGTTACCTCGCGACCCAGGTGGACATCATCGGCAGCCACGCCGTGGCGGCACGCGTCGCGGATGCGCTGAAACTCTCGGAGGTTCCCGCTTACCGCGACCGCTTCGAAAAAGTCGCCAGGAAGACGGGTTCTCGCGCGGTATTCCGGGATTGGGCGGCGGACAAGCTGCTGGAAGACCTGGATGTGTCGCCATCGCGGGAAAGCGACGTCATCACGATCTCTTTCGCCGCCTCCGATCCCCTGTTCGCCGCGGATGTGGCGGATGCCTTCGCCCAGACCAGCATCCGTGCCAACGTCGAACTCAAGTTGGAGCCGTTGAAGCGCCAGGCGGCCTGGTTCGACGAGCAGGTCCTGGCGTTGCGGAGCGCACTGGAAAAAGCGCAGGCCGAACTTTCCAGCTACCAGATCGCGCATGGCGTGCTTGCCGCCGGCGACAAGCTGGACGTGGAAACCGCTCACTTGTCCGATCTGTCCGCCCAGCTCGCCGCGGCGAAAGGCCAGATGTACGACGGTGAGGCGCGGGTTCAGCAGGTGAGGGCGGCGGCCCGTGGCGGGGTGGACGCGCTTCCCGATCTGTTGCAGAACCCTGCCTTGCAGGCGTTGAAGGCCGAGCTGGCGCGCGCCGAGGCCCGGCTCGCCGAAGTCGGTTCGCGCTATGACTGGAACCATCCGCAGCGGCGCGCCGTGGCGGCCGAGGTCGCCAGTCTGCGGCAAAGGCTTGCCGCCGAGGTGGCGAACGCGACGGGCGCCATCGAGCGCGCCGCCGAACTCGCCCGCCAACGCGTGGCGGATCTCGAACGCGCGGTGGTCGAACAGAGGAAACGCATACTCGCTCTGGGTGCCGAGCAGGACAAGCTGAGCGTATTGAAACGAGAGGTGGAGAATGCCCAGCGGGTCTATGATGCCGCGTTGCAGCGGGCGAGTCAGTTGCAGTTGGAGAGCCGGCTGGAGGGGACCAACATCGTCGTCCTCTCGCCGGCCGTGCCCCCGCTCAAGCCCAGCAAGCCGAAGGTGGCACTGAATCTGGCGCTGTCAGTCATCCTGGGCAGCGGGCTGGGGCTGGCGTTCGTCCTCCTGTTCGAGTTCAAGGACAGGCGTATCCGTTCTGCGGAAGATGTCATCGACGAACTGGGTCTGCCCCTCCTGGCCGAAATGCCTCCGGAAAGGACGGCGTGGCCGCGCTTCTTCCGGCTTGCCGCGCCGTCCGCACTCAAGGGATGACCAGAACCTTCCGCGACGAATGCCATGAAAAATCTCCCTTCATCCGAAGGCCCGGCGTTGCCTCGCAGCGATGTCCAGTTGGGACAGCTCTTGCTGCATGCCGGGAAGCTGTCAGAAAAGGACATCGAGGCCATCGGCGTAAAGCAGAAGGAGGATGGGCTAAGGTTCGGTGAAGCGGCGCTACGTCTGGGACTGATCGGCGAGGACGATCTGCGCCAGGCTCTGGCGCGCCAGTTCGCGCATCCATGCCTGCCGGAATCGGATACCAGTGTCGATGCGGAACTGATCGCGGCCTTCTGCCCGCCGGGGCCGGAAGGCGAGGCGCTGCGGGACCTTCGCAGCATCCTGATGCTGCGATGGTTCGGCGGCCACCGGCGGCTGCTCGCCCTGACTTCGGGGCGGCCGGGTGAAGGGTGCGGCCGGTTGGCGGCGAACCTCGCCGTAGTGTTTTCCCAGTTGGGTGAGCGGATCTTGCTGATCGATGCAAACTTGCGGGAGCCGGAGCTGCACCGGCTGTTCAAGCTGTGCGGCGACCCCGGTTTGTCGGGCGTCCTCGCCGGGCGCCACAGTCCGGAGAAGGCGATCAGCAGCATTCCTGCGCTCGGTGATCTGAGCGTGCTGCCCGCCGGTGCGCCGCCACCCAATCCTCAGGAATTGCTGAGCCGGGCGTCTTTCATCCGACTGCTGGATGCCGCCGCGGAGCAATACGACATCGTACTGTTGAACACCCCGCCCGCTCTGCAGAGCGCCGATGCCCGGATCGTGGCGACGCGGGCGGCGGGCTGCATCATCGTGGTCCGCCGCGATGCGACCCGGCTCGGCGATGCCGCGGCACTCAGGGACCAGCTTTCCGGCGCGGGCGTCGAGGTGCTGGGCGCGGTCCTGACCTCATGACGCCGGGCGGCATGCGCCGGCGTCCCGGCGTACCCCACGGTTCGGGGGAGGCGATGCTCGCTTACCGGCCGTGGGAAATCGGCCTCGTGACGGCCGTCGCGGTTTTTGCGGGCTGGCTTGCCTCGATCAGCCAGCCCATCGTTCTCGCCGTTTTCGTGGGCGGTTTCGTGAGTGTCTTTCTGCTGTCCAGGATCGACTTCGCGGTCTGGCTGTTGCTGGCGGGTACCCTGGTCGTCAACGGGGCGGTGCTCCTGATGTTCCCCCGCATGACCAAGATTTCCTGGGCCTTGTCCATGTTGGGCTTCTTCCTGCTGGCGGCCGGGCTGTTCCCGCTCTTTCTGGGGCGCTGGCGGGAGCGGGTCCGGCTGCCCGGCTTCCTCACGCTGTTCCTGGCTCTGGTCGCGTTGTCGGCAGGCACGTCGCTGCTGGGCCAGGGGCCCGCGCTGGAAATCCTGGCGGGCGTCAAGCGCTCCTACCAGATGCTGGGACTCGCCCTGGTGCTGGCGACGGCTCCCGTGACGGCGGTGTGGCGGCGTCATTTCCACGGCTGGGGCGGCTTTCTTCTGTCAGCCGCAGTCCTGCAGTTGCCGGTCGCGCTTTACGAAAGAATCGTCCTGGTGCCGCTGCGCGTGGGCATGGGCGGCGGCATCGTTCCCATCGACATCGTCGCAGGGACGTTCGAGCCGAATTTCGAAGGCGGGGGAGAAAACGGAACCATGGTCATCTTCCTGGTTGCCTGCCTTGCCTATGTGTTGACGGCGTGGCGGGAGCGGGTGCTGTCAACCTTATGGGCAGCGGCGTTCGCGGTCGAACTGGGCGTGCCGCTGTTCCTGGGGGAAACCAAGATCGCCCTGGTGCTGCTTCCCATGATGTTCCTCCTGGTGTTTTCGCGGGAAATCCGCCGCAATCCGGCGGTCGCCGCGGCGGCATTGACCACGGGTGTGCTTTTGACGGGGGTTTTGGCCTGGCTGTATTTTTCGGTGTTCTCCATCCAGGGTAAGTCCCCGGAGCAGATGGTGCAGAACACCATCGACTACAATTTCGGTTCAGCGGGCTACTATGGCAACAAGGCCAGCCTCAACCGTACCACCGTCCTGACTTTCTGGTTCCATGAGCACGGGCTGCATAATCCGGCGGAAACCCTTTTCGGCCACGGAATGGGCGCCTCTTACGCGGGCGCGGGTACGCTGGTGGAGGGACACCTCAACCGGAAATATCCGGGGATGGCCATCAACCTGAATACGGCGTCCACTCTGCTTTGGGACTCGGGCGCCATCGGTGCCGCCATGTTTCTGGGCGTGCTCATCACCGCTTGGCGCGCCTCGGGCAGGCTGCTTTCACGGTGCGACGACGGCGCCGAACGCGGCCGGCTGGTGGCGTTGAGGGTTTGCCTCGCCGCCAATGTGTTTTCGCTGTGGTATTCGAACAGCCTCATGAACAGTCCGAGCCACGAACTGCTGTTCGCATTCACCCTGGGCTATCTCGCTTGGTTGGTCCGGGCAAATCCGCTCCCCCAGAATTTCCCGCAACGCCATGAACATCAGACTGCTGTATCTCACGCGTGAGCCGTTTCCCACTTTCCGGGTCGACGTGGCGACGCTGTTCGGCCGTTACCTGCCCAGGTTCGGGGTGTACTCGGACATCGTTGCCGTGCGTGAGGGCGACGGCGGCGAGTGCGCCTGGGAGGCGGGCAGGGCGTTCACCCGGCTCGCCCGTGGCAGAGGGGGGCGGATCCGGGCGCGGCTGATGCTCGCGCTGGACCTGTTCCGGCTGGTGCGCGCCGATCATGCCGCGGTTCAGGTTCGGGACAGGATTTTCGGGGCTCTGTTGGGGCTTTGGGCGGCCCGGCTGCGGGGAAAGCCGTTCTATTACTGGATGTCCTTCCCTTTCCCCGATTACTGGCTGGAACGCGGTTCGCCCGATCCGTCCGGCTTGGCCGGGCCGGGACGGCGCCTGCTGTTCCGGCTGCGTGGGCGCCTTTCCTCCTGGCTGCTGTATCGTCTCGTCCTGCCCGCTGCGGACCACGTTTTCGTGCAAAGCGATGCCATGCGGACGATGCTGGAGAGCCATGGCCTGCCGGCCGCGCGCATGACGCCGGTGCCGATGGGGGCGACGATTCCCGAGCGTATCGAGGACATCCCCCCGGTGGATGATCCGCGCCTGGCCGGTCGGCGCGTCGTGGTCTATCTGGGGGCGCTGGAACGGGCGCGCCGCTCCGAAGTGATGATCGAGGCCATGGCCGGGGTGCGCAGGGAATTTCCGCAGGCCCTCTTGGTTTTCGTCGGGGATGCGGAGGACCCGGGCGAGAGGCTCTGGTTCGACGCCCTGGTGCGCGAACTCGGGTTGCAGGACCACGTCCTGTTCACGGGCTGGCTGCCTGCGGAGCAAGCGCGCCGTTATTTGCGGACCGCCGAGATCGGACTGTCGCCTTGCGCGCGCACGCCTTCACTGGAAGTGGCGTCTCCGACCAAGGTCATCGAATACATGGCCTGGGGCGTTCCGGTGGTCGCCAACGACCTTCCCGACCAGGCCTACCTGATCGGCGAAACCGGCGGGGGGCTCTGCGTGCCGCTGACGCCTGAAGGGTTCGCCGCGGGCATTCTGCAATTGCTGCGGGACCCCGCGGCCGCGCGGCGCATGGGCGAAGCCGGTCGGCGGGCGATACCGGGTCTTAGGAGCTACGAGGTCATCGCGAGAAGCCTCGCCGAAAAATACCGGCAGCTGGCCGGCGGCGTGGCTCAGTGAGCGGTTCCGGCAATCCTTACGGTGGCGTCGCGCTCCGGCGCGGCGCGCTCGCCTACCTGGCGGGGCGGGCCGTTTCCGCATTGCTGACGTTTTCTGCGTTCACGCTGGCTGCCCGGGTCCTGCCACTGGATGCCTACGGGACCTACATGGCCGCGCTGGCTGCCATGGAAACGGGGCTTGCGTTCTCGACGCCGGGACTGGATTGGGTGACGGCCAGGATCCTTCCGGAGTATCGAATGCATGCCGCGGGGAGGGCGATCGTCTCCATCATCTGCCGGCTCGCCGGGATCCAAATGGCCTTCTATTCCTGTGCGGGCATGATGCTGTATTTCGATGCGGAACAGGTCGCGTCCCTGTTGCGTATGGAGGCGGCGGCGCCGGTGTTGTCCCTCGCCGGCGCGGTCCTGGCCGTGGAGGGATTCGGACGCCTCTATCGGGAGCAGATGCTCGGCGCCTTGATGCGCCAGGGTGCCGCCCAATCGGCCCAGGTGGTTCGCTCGGGGACGCTGGCCTTTCTGCTGGCGTCCGATTGGTTCGCGGGGCGTGAGATCGCCGCCCTGGACGCCGTGCGCTATGAACTGATGGCGGCCTGCGGGAGTACGGCATTGGGTGCTGTGCTCCTGCTGCGCGAGACGTGGTCACTGCGTCATCGGGTGGCGCCTTCGGGGGACTGGACGCCGCCGCGCCGGAAGCAGCTTTTCAAGCTGGCGGTCAATACCTACGTCAGCTATCTCCTCGCCTTCGCCTACGGCTCACAGATGCTGACCCTCATCGTCGCCCGCATCCTTGGGGCCGACGCCGCCGCGGTCTTCGGCTTCAGCACCAATTTTTCCGACCAGGTGCGCCGCTACCTGCCGACCGATCTCCTGCGCAGCGTCATTCAACCCACCTTGATCGCGTTTTTCAGCCGGCGCCGGGACTTCGGCGGCTTCATGCTGCGGGTCGGACTCTGGTTCAAATCGTCCATGGTCCTGCTCATGCCGGTCGTCCTTTATTTCATCGTCTTCGGCGGGATGGGAGCCACGCTCGTGGGCGGAGAGCGTTTTCAGGAGGCGGGTTCCGTCATTGCACTGATGCTCGTCGGCACCGCCCTGACGATTCTGCGCCGGGTGGTCGAGCTGTCCTGCAACGTGGTGCTGGCCACAGACCTTTATGTCCGCTGGGGTTTCTGGCTGCTCGCGGTGCCGGCCGTGGCGGTTTTCCTCTTGACTTCAGGCGGGAGCCTGACCGAACTGATAGTACTCATCATCGCAGCGGAGGCGTTTTTCAACTTCGGCATCATCCTTGCGCTGCGGCGGCGGGGATACCCCTTCGAATTGGCTTGGGGAGGGATGCTTCGTCTGGCCGCCTGGTATGGCGTGGGGGTCGGCGCGCTGGTGTGGTCGGGACCGCTGATCCGTTTCGACATGCCGACGAGCATTGCGGTCTGTCTGCTCCTCGGCGTGGTGGGAACGCTCGTGGCCAAACCTTTGAGCGCCGCCGAAGGGACGCTCGTATCGGACTGGAGTCCGCGCGGTGCCAGGCTGTTGTCGCGTATCCCCGCCGCATGACCGATCGTTCCGGGGAAAGAGAAACCATGCGCAGAGTCTTGATGATCGGTCCGGGGACGAATGGCGGCATTGCGGCAGTGGTCGACGCCTGCCTCGAACCGGAATTCGTGTCCCACTGGAGAATCGAACGGCTCTGCTCGTATGAGGGCCCCGCCCTTCCGACCCAGCTTCGTGTCATGGCGGCGGCCGGGATACGGTTGCTGACCCGGCTGTTGGCGCGCCGTCTGGCCATCGTGCATGCCCACAGCGCCTCGCGCGGCAGTTTCTGGCGGAAATCCGTGCTTTGCGCGCTGGCGGACCTGTTCGGCGTCCCCTATGTCTTCCATGTCCACAGCGGCGAATTCGGCGTGTTCTACGGCAGCGAGTGCGGCCCCGCGGCGAAATGGTGGATACGGAGGACCCTGCGGCGCGCCGCCTGCGTGATCGCTCTGACCGAAGCCTGGTCCAAGCTGCTGCTGGCCATCGAGCCTCGGGCGAGCGTTCGGGTCATAGGCAATCCGGTGCGTGTTCCCGATGTCCTGCCGGCGGAGGGCGGCTCGGGGCGGCCGCAGGTACTGTTCCTGGGACGTCTGCGGGAGAAGAAAGGCGTCTTCGATCTGGTCCGGGCCATTCCCCTCGTGCTGAAACGCGTCCCCGACGCCGTGTTCACGCTTGCCGGCGACGGCGAAACGGAGGCCGTCAGGCGGCTCGCCCTGGAGTTGGGGGTATCCGATGCCGTAAGACTGCCGGGCTGGATTAGGGGGGCCGACAAGGACGCCGAGCTGTCGGCGGCCCGGGTGCTGGCCCTTCCCTCCTACTTCGAAGGGCTGCCCGTCTGCATTCTGGAAGCGATGGCGGCTGGCGTTCCGGTCGTGGCGACGCCGGTCGGGGGCATACCCGAACTCCTCGGCGAGGGAGAATGCGGTCTGCTGGTGCCGCCGGGCGACGTGCAAGCACTGGCCGAGTCGCTGGTCGTCGCCCTGGAGGATACCGGGCTGCGCCGCCGGCTGCGCGAAAGTGCATTTCACCGCGCGGTGGACTACCATGCAATACGAGGCGTCCTGCGGCAGCTCGATGCCGTTTACCGGAGTGTCACCGCTGCCGGAAGGGCGGATGCGGCAGGCAGGTAGGGACGCTGGAATTTTTGGCGGGGTAGGGCGTTCCAAGACGATAATACAGCCGTTCGTTCGCCGATCGGGCCGGCGGGTCGCCGTGATCCAAGGCGGAAATCTTGAGGACCTGGTGGAGGGGATATCATGGGCGGGAAATTCGATTCCTTGTTTTCGGGTAGCGCGGCGTCGCCGCAGCGCCGCATTTTCCGGCGCATCGCCGGTGTGCTCGCGTTCATCGTGCTGGCGTCGTCGTTGCAGGCCGCCACGGCGGCGAAAGTCAAATCGTCGAAGGTCAGGGCCACGCCGACGCCGAAACCCACGGCGACGCCAACACCGGCTCCCACGCCGACCCCGGTTTCGTCGCCGACTCCGACGCCCACACCCGCGCCGGGTGCCACCATCACCGGTTCGGTCTTCGTAGCCATGGAGCCGTACGACATCATCGTCGGAAATCAAGTTCAGCATATTAGTTTGAGTGGGAAGTCATTCACTTTCGACTTCGGGGGCTCGGTTCCTTTCGTCAATCCGAACATCGGCATCGCCGACTTCGATACGATCAACTATTGGGATTCCGCGGCAGGCAAGGCCAAGGTCATCAACGGCTGGACCATCACCGATGCTGGTATTTCGGGACGGGTATTCAAGACCAACGGCTATACGGCCATCGGCTACAAGGCAGGGGATGGCGTGGTGGAAGGGGCGCTCAGAACCCAGCTCAACAGCTATTACGTTCCCTCCCGGCGACGGTTCGTTTGGGACTTGTGCGTTCGATTCGGTGGGGCGGACTTAACAAAGCCGTGGACATTCATGCCCCGCGACAGCCATCCAGGGCTGATTTGGCAGATCAAACCGGATGGTTCTCCTCCTTCGATCGGAATGGTGGTCGACACCGATCCGACCAACAGTCAGCGGTTGGCGATACATATCGACGGCAGCATAGGTCCGGAGCTCAAGCACGAGCGGCTTGGAATGATCACGGGATTGTTGCCGCAGCAGGACATCAATATTGTCATAGACGCCTATCTCGATGACCGTCCCATTGCGAGCGGCGGGCAAGGTTATTTCAAGGCGTGGATCAATGGCACTCTGGTCGCCAATGCGGTTGGCGCAACGCTGGTCCCAAACGCCTCGTCTCCGCACTATTGGTCTATGGCGATGTACCTGTACAACGATACCACGCCACTGCAGTTCGATTATTTCGGATATTGGAAGCGGGCGCGGATGATCGTGCCGAACTGATCTTTCCTTTCCATGGATTATCGAAGGAGCAACAGCCGATCGATGGACAACGGGAGCAAGCGGCCGCGCATCCTCGCGGTTGCTTCCGGCGGCGGGCACTGGATGCAGTTGATGCGGCTCCGGGATGCCCTCCTCGGCGGCGACATGGCATTCGTAGCGACCCATTTTCCGGATTATCGGAAAAGTATCCCGCCGGGCGCGCGGTTTTATCTGGTAACGGATGCCAACAAGAAGGATTGGCTGCGGGGAGCGCTGCTGATCTGCGAATTGTTCTGGATCATTCTCCGCGAGCGGCCCGACGTCGTGATCTCGACCGGTGCCGCGCCAGGCTATTTCGCTTTGCGTTTCGGCAGGCTGCTGGGGGCGCGTACCGTCTGGGTCGACAGTATCGCCAACGTGGGCAGGATGTCGCTGTCCGGGCGCCTCGCGCGCCGCTATGCGGATTTGTGGCTGACCCAATGGGAGCACCTCGCGCGCCCCGAAGGGCCGCATTACATCGGAGCGGTCCTTTGATTTTTCTGACGGTGGGTTCCCAGGTACCGTTCGACCGGCTGTCCCGCTCCGTCGACGCTTGGGCCGCAAGGAATCCTCAGGCGGAAGTCTTCGGGCAGATCGGCCGTACCGCCTGGCGGCCGGCAGCTATGCAATGGGCCGAGCTGCTGAGTGCGGACGAGTACGTGGAGCTCTTGAAGCGGGCGAGAGTGATCGTCGCGCATGCCGGCATGGGAACCGTCATCAGTGCGGCCGAGCACGGCAAGCCCCTGATCGTGATGCCGCGGCGTGCCGATCTGGGGGAGCACCGCAACGATCATCAGGAATTCACGGCGAAGTGGCTGATGACTCGTTCCGGCATCAGCGTCGTTCACGGGGAGGACGAACTTTGGCAATTGTTGGACAAGGCCGGTACGCTCGTGCCTCCAGGCGGCCTGGGTTCGGAATCCCGCGAGCGGATGGTCACGGTTCTACGCGAGTTCATTTTCGAGGGCGTAAAGCCTTTTCGATAGCCTCACTCAAGCCTGCCAGGGGTCGGTCGAGCCCGTAGCATCAGCGGTACGCGGTGGTTCGGCAGAGGCGGTTTCTCTCTTGGGGCTCTGCCGCCAGAGTCCCCCGGTGGCAAAGCATCCCCATCCCCAGCGCAGCCAGTCGAGCAGCGCGTAGGCCAGCCACAGGGCCCAGGCCAGCATGAGCAGCCGGTAGGCAAACAGCGGTACCGAGATGACCCAGGGCCGGGGCAACATGGGGCCGCTCCGGTCCGTGTACCAGTTGAGCCGATAGGCGTTGGAGTCATAGCCCGTGATTCCCATGTCGGGCAGGCCGAGCAGCCCTCGATGCACGGCTGACAGCAGGATACTCAGCGCCAGCACGGTGAGGATGGCAAGGCCCGTCTGGACGAGGTTGAAGTGCTCCGGCTTGAGCGGCATGTTCGCGCTTCGGCGCCAGTTCAGAGCCACGATCCAGCCGGCGACGACGAGGCTCGCCAAAAGGGGGACCTGGCTCAGGCCGACCAGCAACAGCAGCCAGTGGCGGATCTCGAGCGGCAACCGGTTCAGCCACGTTCCCAGGGCGAACGCGGCGACGACTATCACCCCCAGTGTGCCCCAGAACAGCACGGACGGTCCCCAGGGCGGACCGCCGACCAGGAGGATCCAGCGGTCCTGGCCGAGTTCGATGCCGGTTCGGCTGTTCG
Source organism: Methylococcus sp. S1M (assembly GCF_051295855.1). Taxonomy (NCBI): domain Bacteria; kingdom Pseudomonadati; phylum Pseudomonadota; class Gammaproteobacteria; order Methylococcales; family Methylococcaceae; genus Methylococcus; species Methylococcus sp. S1M. The sequence continues at coordinate 114,152 of NZ_JBPDXO010000003.1, read as the reverse complement.
TACTGGCGCTGCCCAGGTCGACCGCCGGCGCCACGGTGCGCAGCCCGATTCCGGCCGGTATGCGCCACGCCAGCCGGACGGTCTGTTCCCCGGGATGCAGTGGTACGGCGACGGCGCGCCCATTCTGGCGGATGGGTTGGGCGGTGCCGTCGATTTCGGCCGATTGCAGCTCGGCGCCCTCCGGCAGGGTGACGCTGTGTTGGCCACCTTTCGCGCTGCGGATGCTCAGCGCCAGTTCGGAGTCGGTTGCACGGCCGCCTGGCCGGGTCTGAAGCGTGCTGCTTTCGATCGTCAGTGCGTTGCCCGGCAGGGGCGGCGGGCGGCTGATCTGCAGGGTCACCGTCTCCCCCGGCCAGGGGCGCCATTCAGGCAGCCAGTTGCCTCCGGCATCCTGATGATGGACCACGGGGATGCCGCTCGTTTCGACGTGCCAGACCGGGCTGGTGTCGAGGCGCCAGATTTCGGTCCAGTCGTCGGTCTGCGGCGCGCGCAGTTCCAGGCTGCCGGTCCTGTCGAGGGTCGATTCCCAGCTCGTATCGACGATGCCGGGCGGCAGATGAATCCGCACGCTTCCATTTTCGGCCGCGATTCCCGGCGAGATGACCGCCTCGCCGGGCAGCAGCGGAATGGTCAGCGCCACCGGCGCGTCAGAGGGCGATAGCCGTGCCACTCGAGTAGCGACGCGCCAGTCCAGTCCCAGCCGCAGGGTGCGTTCGACCGTCAGGAATACCGGCAAGGGGGCGTCGTCGCTGCGTAGTTCCGGGGAGGTTCCGCTGCTTTTGCGGACGAGCTGGAGCTGGGGTTCGGGCCTGCCGTTCGGGTCGATTCCGACGATCTCCCATCCCTCGCTGTCGACGTCTACCCGGTACGGGCGCAAGGGTAGAGGAAGGTCTATGCTGGGAAGGTTCGGCAAGGGGCCCGACAGATCGACGCGATGGATGCCGGGGTCCAGCATCAGCCAGAGGGTGCCTGCCGGGTCGGCATAGGGACCGGTGGGCGGGGCGCCGTCGACCCGGATGCTGGACGGTATCCACTGCGCCGACCGTACCGGCAACGGGATGGCGACGCGGTCTTCCGCATGCGCTTCGAGAGTCATGGCCAGCTCGCCGCGGCCGAGCCTGAGCTTCATCCGCTGGATCTGGGCGCATTCCGTTCCGCATTCCGGTGCCGCAAGGATGCGCATCCGGAGTTCGTCGAGCAGTGCCGGCGGCGGGAATTCAGCGGCGTGGCCGTCCGGCGCGGCGAACAGGGCCAGCGGCAACAGGATCAGCCCGGAAACGCCGGGTTTCGTTCGCCAGCCCAGGAGCAGCAGAACGGTCACGGCAAGCAGCGCCACCCTCGAGACATTCAGGCCGCGGTTGGCCCAGGGCGGGATCAGCAGCAGCCGGAGCTCTTGCTCCGCCAGCACCGGTCCGTTCCAGTTCAGCGCTATCAGGTTCCAGTCCCATTGCGGCAGGCCGGGGCCGGTCTGGGCGAGGGCCTCGGGATCGATGGTTCGGGTCAAGCCGGCGGGTGGCGGGGTGTGGGGTTCCGCAAGCGAGCCCGACTTCTGCTGCAGCGCCGCCGCCGGGGCGGCCGGTGCGCCGGCCTCCGGCTCCGCCGCCCGGTCGCCGTAGTCGAAGGAGAGGGCATGCGGCTCGAGTTGCGGATAAAGGCTCAGCCGAAGCTGTTGCACCGCGAACGGCAAGCTTGCGATCGCCAGGGCGGCCAGGACGATCACCCGGACGACGCGCAGCGCCGAGGCGAAGCTGCCGGAAGGAATGACCCGGCTCAGGGCGGTAACCCCGAGCAGCCAGAGCCACACGCTTTGCGGCGCATCCGATTCGTGCCAGGTGAGGGCGAGGGTGAGAAGTGTGACGGTTCCGGCAGGCCATCCCCATAGCCGCGCGGCCGCGAGGGCGGTGATGAGGACCAGGAACAGGTCGAGCAGGGACCAGCGGCCGACCCAGGAGTCCGGGGCATGGTCGGCACCCGGTGCGGCGAAGAGGCGCCACCCCGGCGGCAGATGGAGTTCGGCGGCCGCGCTCACGAAATCGGCGTTCCAGCCCGTTGCGGGCAGCGAGGACATACCGGCTTCCCAGCGGCTTTCCGCCTGCAGGTTGAGCTCGCCTCTGCGGATTTCCACGCCACCGGGGCCGGCCTCGAGACGGGTGATGGTCTGGGGTTGGCCGTCCACCGTCACCCGTCCCGGCACCATGGTGGGCGCCGCGTCCAGGCGCCAGCTGCGGCTGACCCGGCCGGAAATGTCATCCAGGATGGTGAGACCCTGTCCGGAAAAATCCAGCCAAAGCGTCCGGCGGATGTGTAGCGCATCGGGTTCCGGCTCCGGGTCGCCCCGCCGGACCTGATCCAATCGCAAGGCGGTGCCGGGGACCATGGCGTAGGTCGGCAGCGTCCGGTATTCCTCAGGGAGCTGCGTCAGCCGCGGATCGACCGGGGGCGCGCCGGAAACTTCGACGACGCGAATCGAGCTGTCGGCGGCGAACGACCACAGTTCTTCCCCCGGCCACGGCGCCGCGAAAACGGGGAGGGCAATCTCTCGCAAGTCCCGTGTGGCCCGGCTGGTGAGGCCGACTTTCCAGTGGCCGGGGCGCAGTTGCAACCGGAGGCGTCCGTCCGGGTCGATGCGGGCGGGGAGCGGGCTGTCCAAGGAGAGTGGCACGAAACCGGGCAGCACGGAACCTTCCAGCAGGACCTCGCGTGCTTCACCCGAGACGTCGAGTTCGAGCCGGGTCGAGATTTCCATCGGAACGGCGTCTCGCAGCAGGCGGACGACCTCGAGCCTGAGTGGCGAGGTTTCCGGTGCGGAGCCTTCAGGGGGCTTGCGCAGCCAGATTTGGCCCTGTTCGTCGACGAACGGAAACGCTGTCGCGCGACCGTCGACGCTGAGCCGGACCAGACCGGTTTCGCCGGGAAGGCGCAGGGTGTCGGGCAGGGTGGCCCAGGCGAAGCGCCCGGCTATGGTGTGAGCGCCGGGCGGCAGCCGGACACCGGGAACCGCGTTGCGGGCCGAGACGGTCGCCGGTTTGCCGTCCATCTCGACCGCCAGCGGCCAGGACTGAGGATCGCCGGGGAGGGGCACCCAGACGTCGGTGAAGCTCCGCCAGCGGCTGCGGAAGCTGCCGCCCCTTTCGTGGAGTTCCAGGTCCAGTTCCCCCGGCCAAGCGCACCGGCGTTCTCCGGGCTGCTCCAGGAGATGCGGGCAGGCATCCGTCTCGTGGCCGTGGAGCGCCCAGGGTATCCAGGGTTTGAGGGCTTCCGGCACGTCTGGCGGGTTCGGCGGGCCGCTCCAGGCGGGGACGGCGCAGGCCAGCAGGACCCAGAATGCGATGTGTCGAACCATTGGAGCGCTCCTCACCGGTGATGCCCCCGACTTTAGGCGTAGCGGAGGCAAGGGGCAAGAGCGTTGAAACTCAAGTTTCCCGCAGCGCGGCCTCGGTCTTCTCGTGGACGCCGCCGAAACTCCCGTTGCTCATGAAGACCACGTGGTCGCCCGCCCGGCATTCCTGCCGCAAGCGTTCCACGATCGCGCCGATGCTGTCGCAGGTGACGATGCGGTCCGAAGCGGAGCTGACTTTCGCCAGGTCCCATCCGAGGTCGGGGGCCTGGTAAAGGATGGCGAGGTCGGCGGGCGCGAGGGACGCGGCGAGCGTGTCGGCGTGGACGCCCATGCGCATGGTGTTGGAGCGCGGTTCGACGACCGCGATGACGCGCGCGCCATCGACCCGCGCGCGCAGACCTTCGAGCGTCGTTGCGATCGCCGTGGGGTGATGGGCGAAGTCGTCGTAGAGGGTGATGCCGCGGACCTCGGCGCGCACCTCCAGGCGGCGTTTGACGCTCTGGAACCGGCTCAGGGCCGAGATCGCAGCGGCCGGCTCGATGCCGGCATGATGGGCTGCGGCAATGGCGGACAGGGCGTTGAGCATGTTGTGCCGGCCGGAGAGCTGCCAATGGATCGTGCCCTGCCGTTTCCCACGGAACACCACGTCGAACCGGCTGCCGTCTTCGGCCAGCGGGTGCGCCTGCCAGTCGGCGGCGGTGTCCGGCCCCAGGGCGGTTTTCTCGACCGGTGTCCAGCACCCCATCCTGAGCACTTCGGCCAGGTTTTCGTCCCGTTCCGGAACCACCAGCAGACCGTTGCCGGGCACGCTGCGCACCAGGTGGTGAAACTGCCGCTGGATCGCGGCGAGGTCGGGGAAGATGTCGGCGTGGTCGTACTCGAGGTTGTTCAGGATCGTGGTGCGCGGGCGGTAATGGACGAACTTGGAGCGCTTGTCGAAGAACGCAGTGTCGTATTCGTCCGCTTCCACGACGACGAACCGGCCTTCGCCGATGCGGGCGGAAATGCCGAAATTGAGCGGCACTCCGCCGATCAGGAAGCCCGGCTTGTGACCGTCGTGTTCCAGTATCCAGGCCAGCATGCTCGAGGTCGTGGTCTTGCCGTGGGTTCCTGCCACCGCGAGCACCCAGCGTCCCTTGAGGACATGGTTGTAGAGCCACTGCGCGCCGGAGGTATAGGCAAGCCCCATGTTCAGCACCGCCTCGACCTCAGGATTCCCGCGGGACAGCGCATTGCCGATGATGACGAGGTCGGGGACGGGATGAAGGTTGTCCGGGCTGTATCCGTTGCAGAGGTCGATGCCCTGCTGCTCCAGCAGGGTGCTCATCGGTGGGTAGACGTTTTGGTCCGATCCCGTGACGGTGTGGCCGAGCTGGCGGGCCATGATGGCGAGCCCGCCCATGAAGGTGCCGCAGATACCCAGGATGTGAATACGCACTTATCGATGCCTCGGTTTGTTGATCGGAGGGGTGGGGACGGAATCGCCAGGCGGTAGACGCGTGCATCCGGCGATTCGTATTGGGAAATGACCGATTATATCGCCGTATCTTTAGACGGGGTGATATGGGTGCAGCGTCCATGGCGCCAACGGCCCCGGGACGTACTAGAATAACCGGCCCTGACTACCGGGTATTTTTCGTGGAGAGCTCGTCTGATGCCGTCGCATGGCGGTGACGCCAGTGTCGCTTTGATCTGTCGGCGAGGCTCCGGCTGACATGGCCATCTATGCCATCGGCGACGTACAAGGCTGCTATGCGGAGCTGCGGCGCCTTCTGGAGCTGATCCGCTTCGATCCCGCCAAGGACCGCCTGCTGTTCACGGGAGATCTGGTCAATCGCGGTCCCCAGTCGCTGGAAACCCTGCGGTTCATACGGGGACTGGGACCGGCGGCCGCCACGGTGCTCGGCAATCACGACCTGCATCTCCTGGCGGTGGCCTGCGGGGTCTCCCGGGTCAAGCACAAGGATACTTTCGGCGACGTGCTGGAAGCCGCCGACCGGGACGAGTTGCTGGCGTGGCTGCGTACCCGCCCCCTGGTGCACAGGGAAGGCAGCTATTGCCTGGTCCACGCCGGCATCCCCCCCGCCTGGAATGCGGAGACTGCGATGGCCAGGGCCGGCGAGGTGGAAACGGTCCTCGCGGCCGGAGACATCACTGGGTTCTGCCGACAGATGTACGGTGACAAGCCCGACCTCTGGTTCGACGATCTGGCCGGATGGGACCGGCTCCGTTTCATCACCAACGCCTTGACCCGCATGCGCTATTGTGATCGGACCGGACGGCTGGATTTCAGGCAAAAGGGGGCGCCGGGGCGGCAACCCGCGTCCTTGGTGCCGTGGTTCGACGTCCCTGACAGGGTGCCGCCGGGCGCCACGATCGTGTTCGGGCACTGGTCCACGCTCGGCTATTTCGCAGGCAAGGACTGTTACTGCCTGGACACGGGCTGCTTGTGGGGCGGTGAGCTTACCGCGCTGAAATTGGACGGGACGTTGGAGCGACATGCCGTGCCGTCGCTGCACGGGGGATACCAGAAGCCCACCTTGGCGAAATAGCCGCCTCGGGGCCATGAAGCAGCCGCTGTGTCGGATGATAGGCGACATCCCTGTCGATTGCGGCTCGTGCTCGTCGCAAGGTGCTCCATGGGAGGTTATGCATTCCGACGCGAAAGACGGCGCGCCGGAAAACTTGGATCAAGGAGCGTGTTTGTAGGCGGAATTGGCCGCGTCTTCCTCGATGGCTTTGGCGGCAGTGACGTATTTGCCGTGTTCACTGCTCTTGACCATGGCGAGCGTCACGACGACCGCGATGACCAGGCCCGCGATGTAAAACCAGAAATAATCTTTCTCTTCTTTTGCGTCGTTCATGGTTACTCCTCGTATTGTTTTGGTGACGCTGTATTGAGCCAGCGTTGACAATATATAGAGACTCTCGGGGGCCTTCTTTGACGGGGGTCAAGGTTTCGACGGATGCAAGCCGCCGAGGCTGGGCTCATTTCAACTGCGCCAGGGCTTCGGCAATCCGTTCCCGCGAGTCCTCCAGGTCTTCTGGCGCGGCCGCTACCACGGCAGGCAGGCGGGTGATCTCCAGCGTATTGAGGATCAGTTGGCCGGGGGAGTTGAAATACTGCACCCACCACACGTTAGGCAGGCGGGTCAGTGTCACGCGGCAATCGCCGTACCCTCGTGACAGAACGGAAAGGCCCGCCGTCCCCAAGGTGTCGATCAGGAATTTCGAATCTTCCGGTGTCAGCGGCAGCAGCGACAGGTTGATGACATGGGGACGATCGTTCGGGCAGTCTGCCGAATGGTCGAATATCTCGGTCAGCAGCGCGGGCGCGTTCATCAGGCCTTCCGGAAAGGACTGGGGACGGTGCGGCGGCCCATCGACCGTCAGGCGTTCCGCCCACCCGTAGACCGCCTCCGGCACTGGCCCGGTTTCCAGATCGTCCCGTCGCAGTTCACCGTCGACGCGATGCTGAACGCGCCAAACCCCGGCGAATACCGATTCCCGGATCGTCACCCGGTCCCGCGGCGTCACGATCCGTATCAGTACCTCGCCTTCGCCGAGTACTTCGTCGACGAAGCGCCTGGCCGCCGGGTCGCAAGGGGTGAGATCGACGATGCCCGGAGCGCCCCCGAGCCGTTCGATCACCTTCTGCAGCACGGCGCATCCCTCGCCGGTTTCATCCCGGCTCAGCGCGTGCAAGGGTGGCGGCGTGAAGGTCGCCATGGCTTCCGGCATGGGTGGACAGGCGCATTCGGGGTCGTCATGGAGGCGGAAGAGCGGTGTGTTTCCGGTCGCTATGAAAGCAAATTCGTCTTGCATGGTAAGTCCTCGGAGGTGCCGGAGCCCCGGGGGGGCGGGTCGTCTAGCGCGGATCGCCCGGCAGGAAGCGGGCGTCGCCGATGCGGCAGGCTTCTTCGGCCGAGGGTCGCTGACGCTCGTACTGCGTCATGTCCAGGGCGTCGGCCGTGCAGTTTCCTTTGGGCCGGCGCCAGCCGGCCAGGCCGAGTTCTGCGCAGACGGCGAGTATCCGGGCGATGGCCGGTTCGAGTTGGGCCTTGACGGGCGGTGTCAGGCTGCCGCCATAATCCTCCATGTCGACGGGCTGTACGCCCACCAGATGGAGTCGCTCCGGCCCTTGCCCCATCAGCTTGCACAGGGCCAGCACCTCCTGGAAGCTGACCTGGTGCAGGCTGGTCTTGCCCGAATGCAGGTAGGCGGGCACATCCTCGTCCCGGGCTTCGACCAGCGAGGCCGGCGCCAGGCCGAAGTCCACCGCATCGGCGATGATGAGCACGTCGCTTTCCTGGACGTATGGGATCAGTGCCAGCCCCTGGGTGCCGCCGTCCATCACGGTGACGTTCTCGGGGAAGACGTAGTCCCGCTGCAATGCCTGGGCGACGCGCACGCCGAAGCCTTCGTCCGCCCACAGCAGGTTGCCGATGCCCAAGATCAGGACGCGGGGAGGCATCGGATCACGGACGGTCGTCCTTCCATACCCGCCAGCCATCGATCATGGTGGTGGTGACGGACTGGCGCGACAGGTGCTGTTCTCGCACCGCCACGTAGACGTGGATGAGGGTGAAGATCACCAGATACCACATGCCCAGGTGATGCAGGCTGTGGACCTGCTGGCTGCCGCCCAGGGCGGGCAGCACCCAGCCGAAGGCGTTGGCGGCCCAGCTTCCGGCTCCGAGTCCTTCGCCGTACAGGGCGAAGCCGGTCGTGATCATGAAGAGGCTCCCGAGCACATAGAACAGGAACATGGCCAGCCCGGCCAGCGGGTTGTGGCCCGCATGCTTGCCGGGCTCTTCGACCAGAAATAGGTACCAGCGGACCTCGTGCAGCAGCGCCTGCCACCAGTGGACGTCATGGAGGCGTGGCGCAAACAGCTCGCGGGCATACCGGTTGCCCACCAGCGCCCAATAGGCACGGCCGATCAGACCGACGGCCAGCACATAGCCGGCGGAGAAGTGAACGAAGCGGACGTAGCCCATCAGGTAGTGGTCGCTGGCCTCGCCGGCAGTCACCACCGGCGGCCAGGCGATCAAATATCCCGTGACCGCCAACACGACGATGGCGAGGGCATTGATCCAGTGCCACAGCCGTACCGGCTTCTCGTAGACATAGACCGGCCGATCAAAAGTCTCGATGCTCGCCATGGCCGTGCTCCTAAAGTGCTTGCGTCAGCAGCGCCAGCCCCATGGCGCCCATCGCCGCGCCGCAGCCGCGGTACCAGGCCGGCTTCGGCAGCAGCCACCCCCCAAGGATGACGCCGACCAGGTGCAGCAGACCAGTGGCGGTGATGAAGCCGGCGGCATAAGTCCATCGTTCGGCGTCCGCACTGATCTCGGTTCCATGTGCATGGCCGTGGAACAGTGCGAACAGGCCGACCAGGCTCAAGGCGGTGAACTGCGACAGGCGGATCTTGCCCGCCACTAGCAGTCCGAGCAGTACGACCGAGGCGGCAATGCCGGTTTCGGTGTAAGCCAGCGGAATACCGGCGGTGCCCAGCCATCCGCCCAGGCCCATGACGGCCATGAATGCCAGGGGCAGCAGCCACACCCGCTGCGGCGCGACGGTGACCGCCCACAGGCCCACGGCGATCATGGCCAGCAGGTGGTCGGTGCCGAAGAAGGGATGGCTGAATCCGGACACGAAGCCAGCGACGGGATGCATGCCGGTATGCGCGAGCGCGACGGGGCTCAGCGCCAACAGACTTGCCGTTCCGAACCAACGAACAGGATGCATGGTTGTCTCCTTGAATTTGTCCCGGTTTTCGAACGCGCTCAGCGCACCCTGACCCGCGTGACCTCCCGCCCGTCCTTGTCCATGACATGGGTCGAGCAGGCCAGGCAGGGATCGAAGCTGTGCAGGGTACGCAGGATTTCCAGAGGCTGGTCCGGATTCTCCACCTTGGTGTTCATCAGGGATGCCTCGAATGCGCCGATGTTGCCCTTGGGGTCGCGGGGCGATCCGTTCCAGGTGGTGGGCACGATGCACTGGTAGTTGTCGATCTTGCCGTCCTTGATCTTGATCCAGTGTCCCAGCGCGCCGCGCGGCGCTTCCGTCGTGCCGGCGCCCATGGCTTCCTTGGGCCAGGTGTCCGGCTCCCATTTGGCGGTGTTGGCTGTCGCCAGATCGCCTGCCTTGATGTTGCTGACCAGTTTGTCCTGGAAATGCCTCATCAGATGGGCGCAATACTGGGCTTCCAGACCGCGGGCGGCGGTGCGCCCCAGCGTGGAGAACAGCGCGGTCAGCGGCAGGCCGAGATCGGTGAGCAGTTTGTCGACCGGCTCCTTGATTTCCGGGATGCCCTTGGCATAACCGACGATGTAGCGGGCCAGCGGGCCGACTTCCATGGCGTGGCCGCGCCAGCGCGGCGCCTTGATCCAGGAGTACTTGGCGCTTTCGTCCAGGTTCTCGATGTGGGTGCGGGTGCCCTTGGTGTTGCGCCCCAGCGCGAAATTCGGCTGGGTGACGCCGTCGAACGGATGCAGTCCGCGGCCCTCGTCGTCATACTTGTACCAGGAATGGGTGACGAACTCCTGGATCTGCTCGGGGTCCTTCAGGTCGACCTCGTGCACTTCCTTCAGGTTGCCGTTGATGATGGCGCCATGCGGCAGCAGCAGGTTGTTCACCGAGCGGTCGTTGGCCTTTTCCGGAATGTCTCCGTAGGACAGCACATTGGTGGCCGACAGCCCGCCGCCATACAGCCAGTCCTTGTAGAAGCCGGCGATCGCCTGGAGGTCGGGCAGGTAGACCTGTTCGATGAACTCGATGGTCTGGTCGATGATGGAGGACACCAGGTTGAGACGTTCCATGTTGACCGCGCCCACAGCGCCCACGCCGTCCACGTTGATGGCGCAGGGCACGCCACCGACCAGCCAGTTCGGGTGCGGGTTCTTGCCGCCGTAGACGGTGTGGATCTTGACGATTTCCTTCTGGAAATCCAGGGCCTCGAGATAGTGCGCCACCGCCATCAGGTTGGCTTCCGGCGGCAACCGGTAGGCGGGGTTGCCCCAGTAGCCGTTGCCGAACGGGCCGAGCTGGCCGCTCTCGACGAACTTCTTCAGCCGGCTGGCGATGTCGTGGAAATAGCCCGGCGACGACTTGGGCCAGGGCGAAATGCGCTGTGCCAGTTCGGAGGTGGCTTTCGGATCGGCCTTGAGCGCGCTGACCACGTCCACCCAGTCCAGCGCGTGCAGGTGGTAGAAATGCACGAGATGGTCGTGGGCCTGCAGGGTGAGCTGCATGATGTTGCGGATGGAGTTGGCGTTCTCCGGGATGGCGATCCCGAGCGCGTCCTCCACCGCCCGTACCGAGGTCAGGGCGTGGGTACCGGTGCAGACACCGCAGATCCGTTCGGTGAAGGCCCACGCATCGCGCGGGTCGCGGCCCTTCAGGATGACCTCCAGTCCGCGCCACATGGTGCCGCTGGAGACCGCGTTGCGGATGATGTTGTCGTCGTCCACATTCACTTCGCAGCGCATATGGCCCTCGATGCGGGTGACCGGATCGACCACGATCCGCTTGCCGGCGTCGTTGAGGGTGAAACCGTTGGGTGTTTGAATGGCAGTCATGGTGCTCCCCGATCCTTATTCTTGAGTTTCTTTCTCGTGGTCTTTCTTCTTGGCGATCGAGATGGCGGCATGCGCCGCGATGCCTGCGCCCACGGCGCCGGCGGCGACCAGCCCGACCTTGTCGGCATTGGCCTCGACGCCGAACGTATTGAGTTCGGTGACGCGGTCGTAGAACGAGCCCTTGTCCCAGAAATTCTCCTCGGAACAGCCGATGCAGCCGTGGCCGGACTGGATCGGGAAGGAGACGCCATTGTTCCAGCGTACCGTCGAGCACGCGTTGTAGGTCGTCGGCCCCTTGCAGCCGACCTTGTACAGACAGTAGCCCTTGCGCGCGGCCTCGTCGTCCCATTGCTCGACGAACTGGCCGGCGTCGAAGTGGGGGCGGCGGTAGCATTTGTCGTGGATGCGCTGGCCGTAGAACATCTTGGGCCGACCCTGGGCATCGAGTTCGGGAATCTTGTCGAAGGCCAGCATGTAGGTCACGACGCCGGTCATGACCTCGGCGATGGGCGGACAGCCGGGCACCTTGATGATGGGCTTGTCGGTGATGACCTTGTGGATCGGCGTGGCCTGGGTCGGGTTGGGGCGGGCCGCCTGCACGCAGCCGTTGGAGGCGCAGGATCCCCAGGCGATGACGGCGGCGGCGTCCTTGGCGGCATAGCGCAGCCGTTCGACGAAGGGTTTGCCGCCGACGATGCAGAACATGCCGTCCTCGTTCAGCGGCGGGTTGCCCTCCACGGCCAGGATGTAGCGGCCTTTGTACTTCTGCATGGTGTCTTCCAGCATGGCTTCCGCCTGGAAGCCGGCGGCCGCCATGAGGGTGTCGTCGTAGTCCAGCGAGAGCATGGACAGCACCACGTCCTTGGCCAGCGGGTGGGCCGAACGGATGAAGGATTCGGAACAGCAGGTGCATTCCAGGCCATGCAGCCACAGCACCGGCGTGCGCGGCTTGGTCTCCATGGCGTGGGCGATCGTGCCGATGAATTCCGGCCCCAGTGCGAGGGCCGATGCGGTCAAGCCGCAGAACTTGAGAAAACTGCGCCGGGTCACCCCTTGGCGGCGCATCACATCGTAGAACGTGTCCGGGCGTGCGGTCGTAGCCATGCTTCCTCCTCGAAGCCTGTAATCAGCCATTGGGGTCCGACGCGCCAGCCCTGCTATGGCTCACTCGCCGGTCTTATCGTTGTCGATGACGGTTAAACCTTACTGGAAACATGGGAAATGCTTTCTACGAGGTTTGGGGGACGATGTCAATCGTGGAGAGATGAAAACGAGGCCCGGCCTACCGTAATCCGGCTGTCTCGTCCGGCCTGGGCATGTCCACCCCCAGGCTGATCACGAAGCTCGAGGCTTCCTCGATCGTCATGTGGGATCGCTTGATCCTCGATTCGTGGAGAATCACGGTGAAGCCGGAGGTGGGGTTGGGAGAGGTCGGTACGTAGATCACGTACCGGTCCCCGATCCGGTTGGTCACGAAGGCCGGGACCCACAGACCCTCCTTCGGGTATTCGATGTAGACGACCTCCCGCAGCTTGGTCGATCCATCGCCACGGAAGATGTTCACCAGTTTCTGCGTCACTCGGTAAAGGGTACCCAGGAGCGGGATGCGGATGACCAGTTTTTCCACGAAATAGAGCAGGTGTGCCTTGCCGTGCTGCAGCAGGTAGCCGAAATAGGTGAGGAACAGGACGGCCGCGGTGAACATGACGCTCGGGATGAACAGGTTCCGGTAACTGCTGAAAAAACTCACCACGAAGTCTCTCAACAGGTTTTCCACATAGATCACGACCTGCAGGACGATGACGATGGGAAGGACGCCCAGCACGCCGATCAGAAAGTAATGCAGAATGCGCTGTGCCGACTGTTTCATGAACGGATCTCCAGGGGACGGTGGCGACTGAGGATACCAGCCGTCCTCTTTCGCCGCGAGACCGCCTGCCGCAGCGCAATGGTGACTTTCGGGTTCCCGGCGTGGTCGAACGTTATAATCCCGGCACAGATCACCGTCTGCTGCAGCGCTTTTCGGGCGGTCCGCGGCATCCGTCGGGTGAAGCCGACGACAAAGGGAGTATCGATGGTTTTTGAACGCAGGCTGGCAGGGGTGAACCGGTGACCGGACTGGTCCGGTTCGACCGTGTGTCGGTGGCTGTGCAAGGGCGCACGATTCTCCGCGCACTGAGCTTCGACATCCGCGAAGGCGAGAAGGCGGTGTTCAAGGGCAAATCGGGCTCGGGCAAGAGCACGGTGCTCAAGACCCTGCTGGGGGTGTATCCAGTGGCGGACGGTGAGGTCCGTTTCGCGGGCAGGCTCCTCGACCGGGACACCGTCAGCGCGATTCGTGCCTGTGCGGCCTACATCGGCCAGGAGCCCGTGTTGGGCGCCGACACGGTGCGGGAGGCCCTGCTGCTGCCCTTCGGCTTCAAGGCCCATCGCGGCAAGGCGCCTTCCACCGGCAGGCTGGCCGAGATCCTGGGCCGGCTCGGCCTCGCGCCGTTGATCCTGGATCAGCACTGCAGCCGGATTTCCGGTGGCGAGAAACAGCGCATCGCCGTGGCTCGCGCCCAGCTCCTCGGCAAGCGGCTCTATCTGCTGGACGAGGTGACTTCCGCCCTGGACCCGGAAAGCAAGCGGGCGGTGCAGGACTTCTTCAGCGATCCAGCGCTCACCGTATTGTCGGTGGCGCACGATCCGGACTGGATCGCCCGGTGTGATACCGTGTTCGAATTGCAAGACGGGCGTCTGACGGCAGCGGGATGATGGACACGGTCGACATATCCCCGACGAGAATGATGCTGCTCTACGGCATCGCCGTGCTGCCCTGGCTGCTGCTGTGGAGCGCGGGGTTGCATCTCGCGCGCGAACTGTGGCTGAGCATCGTCCGGATGAGCGTGCAACTGGCGCTGGTCGGCATCTATCTCAAATACCTGTTCGAGATCAACGCGCCGGCGCTCAACGTCCTGTGGATCGTGGTCATGCTGGTGGTGGCCGATTTCACCATTCTCCGCCGGGCGGGTCTCCGCATCAGGCATTTTTTCCTTTCGACGCTTGCGGCCATCGTGGCCGGAACGGCGTTCTCGGTGGCTTATCTGCTGCTTCTGGTGATCCGGCCGGAGCCGATCTACGACGCGCGTTATCTGGTGCCGCTGGCCGGCATGATCCTCGGCAACTGTCTGCAGGGCAACGTGATCGGGCTGGAGCGGTTCTACTCCGCGATCCGGAAAAACGAGAACGAATACCTTACCTATCTGCTGCTGGGTGCGACCCGCCGCGAAGCGGTACGGCCATATTTCCGCGAGGCGCTCAAGGCTTCCGTCAACCCGACGTTGGCTAGCATGGCGACCCTCGGACTGGTCTCCCTGCCGGGCATGATGACCGGCCAGATACTCGGCGGCAGCGAACCCTGGGTGGCGGTGAAATACCAGATCGCCATCATGCTCTGCATCTTCGCCAGCATGAGCCTGGCTGCCGTGCTCAACCTCTCACTCAGCCTGCGCTTCGCCTTCGACGAGTTCGGCGTGCTGCGGGAGGCGGTTTTCCGACGACACTGAAGGGTTGATGGTCCGCGTTCCCCCGGCTTTTCTCATGGACGGAGTCAATGGGCAGGTTGCAGGCGGTAACCGCTCAGGGTGTCGGCGAAGTGCTGCAACCAGGGCAGGTCGCTTTGTTTCGCCTGGAGGCACCAGGCGCGCAGGCGTTCCAGGCGCTCCTCGTGGCTCGTGAACGAGTCGGTCCATACTGCCTTGAGCTGCTGCTTGAACTGGAAGATCGTCGCCAAAGTTTGGCTATCTTCCAGCATCCGGCTGAAATTGTGCCAGGCGGCCGGGTCCGCCTTGATGTATTCGCGCAGCAACAAGGGACGTGTCTGTCGGAGTAGGCGTCGACCGGCTTTCGGCGATTTCGCCTGCTCCGACCGCAATACCGGGACGATGACGCGGCGGCCGTATAGGCTCAGGACGTGCGCACGGTTGCGCAGCACGGCTTTGACGGTGTCCATGTCGACGGACGGTTCTGCCGTATGGATGATGGTCTTGGGGGGCATGTTTCTGATCTTGGCCAGCTTCAGGAGGGTCATCAGCCGGATATACAGCCAGCCGATGTCGATTTCCCATCGGCGGCTGGAAAACTTTGCCGACGCCGGGTAGGCATGGTGGTTGTTGTGGAGCTCCTCGCCGCCGATGATGAAGCCGATGGGCCACAGATTGGTGGACGCATCGGGGGTTTCGAAATTGCGGTAGCCCAAATGATGGCCGAGACCGTTGACGACGCCGGCCGCCCAGAACGGAATCCACAGCATCTGTACCGCCCACACCGCCAAGCCCGCGACGCCGAACAGGAGCAGGTTCAAGGCCAGCATCAGCGTGATCCCCAGGTCGGGAAAGCGGCTGTACAGCTTGCGTTCCAGCCAGTCGTCCGGCGTGCCGTTGCCGAACTGGGCCAGGGTCGCGGTGTTCCTCGCTTCCTTGCGATACAGCATCCAACCTCGCAGCAGGACGGTGAATATGCCGAGGCATTGGGGGCTATGCGGGTCGTCCGGGGTCTCGCAGCGCGCGTGATGCTTGCGATGGATGGACACCCATTCCTTGGTCACGGTCGCCGTGGTCAGCCAGAGCCAGAAACGGAAGAAATGGCTGGCCAGGGGATGCAGGGACAGTGCCCGGTGGGCCTGGTGACGGTGCAGGAAGATGGTGACGCTGACGATGGTGACATGTGTCAAAGCCAGGGTCGCGAACAACAGCGGCCAGAAGGAAAGATGCGTTAAACCATGTGACATAGAGTACTGGACCTGTGCGGATCGGTTGCGCTTGCCGACGATGAGGCGCCGGCGAGGTGGAGGGGAGGTACTTTCACTGCGGCGTACCGGACGCTTCGCACCGAACGGGGGAGGACGGAGACATATCTGATGAGACTGGATGCGGCGGGAAAGGTTCCTCAAAGGAGGGGAAACAGGCACTGTCTCAGTTCGCCGGTCGCCACGCCCGGAGCTGGGCAACGGCACGGTCGACCGCCTGCGCAAATGCCTGGACCGCGCCGGCGGCATCCGGGCTGGCCGTGGGCTGGTCGAATTGGAACGTTTCGGTGTCCGCCGGCGTTTCGGCGCGCAGGCGGATCATGACATGAGAACTGCCGGGGCGTTCGAACACTTGTTCGAATGCCTGGAGTTCGATGTGCAAACGGTAGCCATTGGCGCTGCGGCCGGCTTTCAGCCGTTGTTCCAGGAGCTCGGACGGCGGCGCGATCCAGCGATCCAGGGTATAGGAGCGCAGTTCGGTCGGCTTGGCGTAGAGCAGGCGGTACTGCAGGCGGTCGTTCCGAAGCCACTCCGGGGCGTCGACGTCGACTGAAGACCAGGGTGCCGGTGCAGCCGCGCCGGCGGCACCGAAATCGTGCAGCGCGGGTTGGGGCGGGCGCTCCGGCAACAGGCTGCAGGCGGATGTGGCGAGCGAGAGCATCAGTGTCCAGGAAAGGCGTCGCATCATTTCGGCTCCTGAAATCCCGGCTCTCCCGGGCCTGGGAGACCCGGCGCCGGTCCCAGCAGCAGGGTCTGCGGGTCTCGTTCCAGTGTTTTCGACAGTCGGCGCAGACTGGCCGCGGTGTGAGCCGCGTCGTCGATCAGCGCGTCCAGTTCCGGCAGCCGGCTGCGGATCAGGGTATCGCTCGCGGCTGCTCCGACGTCCACGACCTTTTGTGCGCTTTCGCTCAGTGCCCGGACCTGGCGGGAGGTTTCGCGGACGTCGCGGGCCATGGCAGAATGGTCCGCGAGCGCCTGCCTCAGTCTGCCGTCCAGGATGGGGATGCGTTCCAGCCCCTCTTCGATGTACCGTTCCAGGCGGACCAGTTCGTCCGCCGCCGTGTCCAGGCTTTCCAGGGTGTGCGCGATCCGCTGGCGGTTGCCGTCGTCGAGGAGGGCATTCAGCCGGCTGGTGAGCTGGGCAATCTGGGTGAGGATGTCTGACCCCGAACCGGTCAGCTTGTCCAGGAGGGAGGGACGCAGCGGGATGCTGGCCGGGTTCCTGGGGTCGGTGCGCAGGGGTTCCGGGTCGTTGCCTTCGTCGCTGAGATCGATCTGGGCCAGGCCGGTAAGCGGCTGCACCCGCAGCGTGGCATAGGTGCCGCGGGTGATCGGAAGGCCCTTGTCGACCTCGATCCGGACCAGGATGGTGCGGGGATCGTGGGGCGCGAAGCTGATCGAGGCCACCTTGCCGGCCCGCACGCCACGGAAGATGACCAGGGATTCCGGGTTGAGGCCGGATACCGCGCCCTGGGTGGAGACCACATAGACGTCGCGTTCGGTGCCATAGTCGCCAAGAACAAGGGCGATGCCGATCAGCGCGCTGCCAAGAATGACCACGAACAGGCCGGTCAGCAGGGCATAGGTTTCCCTGACCATTTCAGTCGGACCTTCCCAGGATTCTCTGGGCGCGTTTGCCATGGAAGAAGTCGCGGGCGAAAGGATGCGCGCAGGCGATCGCATCGTCCAGCGTGCCATAGGATACCAGTTGCTGCCCGGCAAGCACGGCCACGCAGGTGCACAGGTCGCTGAGGGTGTCCAGGTCGTGGGTCACCATCACGACGGTGAAGCCCAATTCCCGGTGCAGTTGCCCCAACAGGCCGACGAACTCTTCGCCCAGCACCGGATCGAGGCCGGAGGTGGGTTCGTCCAGGAAGAGTACTTCGGGTTCCATGATCAAGGCACGAGCCAGGGCGGCCCGCTTGACCATGCCGCCGGACAGCTCCGCCGGCATCAGCAGGGCATCGGTTTCCCCCAGACCGACCATGGCGAGCTTCATGCAGACCAGTCGGGCGATCAACTCCTCGTCCAAGGTCTTGAGTTCGCGCAGCGGGAAAGCGATGTTGTCGAATACGCTCAGCGCGCTGAACAGGGCGCCGCCTTGGAACAGTACGCCGCAACGGTTGCGGAGCTGCTGCTTGCGGCGCGCGTCGGCTTCCGCCAATGACTCGCCGAGCAGCCAGACCTGACCCTGGGTCGGTGTCTGCAGACCGATCATTTCGCGCATCAAGACGGTCTTGCCGCAGCCGGAGGCGCCGACCACTCCCAGGATCTGCCCGCGGCCCAGGCTGAGGCTGATGTCGCGATGTACGAGATTCTCGCCGAAACGGGTCCACACGTGCGCCATGCGTATGACTTCGCCGTCCGTCATCGTATGCCCACGCTCCGGAACAGGATGGCGAATACCGCGTCGACCAGGATTACCAGCGTGATGGAAACCACTACCGAATTGGTCGTTTCGTTGCCGAGACTTTCGGTGTTGGGGGCGATGCGCAGTCCATAATGGCAGGCGATCAGGGCGACGAACAGTCCGAACACGGCGGCCTTGCCCAAGCCGATGGCAAAGTTGGCGACCGGGACGGCGGCGGGCAGTTTCTGGAAGAACTGGTGATAGCCGATTTCCAGCTCCAGGTGGGCCGAGACCGCGCCGCCCGCCAGGGCGACTACATCGGTCCAGACCACCAGCAGCGGCAAGGCTACCACCAGGGCGACGACCTTCGGAAGGATCAGCCGCAGGGACTGGGAAATGCCCATGGCGGCGAGGGCATCCAGCTCTTGGGTCACACGCATCACGCCGATCCGCGCCGTCATCGAAGAACCGGAGCGGCCCGCGACCAGGATGGCCGCCAGCAGGGGTCCCAGTTCGCGGATGATGCTCATTCCCAGGATGTTGACGATGTAGACCTGTGCGCCGAAGGTCTTGAGCTGCAGCGACGACAGGTAGCTGACCACCACACCGATCAGGAAGCCCACCAGTGCCGTGATGCCCAGGGCACGGCCGCCGGTTTCGTGGATGGTAGCGGAGATTTCCCGCCAAGGGATGTCTGCCGGATGACGGGCGAGATGGGCCAGGTCCAGGATCAGCTGGCCGAGCAGGGCCAGGACCGCCAGCAGGTGACTGCCGAGGCCGGCGATTGCGGCGATGATCCGCCGGCGTATCGGCACCGGCGGCCTCCGGCCGTCCCGCACCGCGGGAATCCCCCCCATTTGCCAGCGACGGAATGCGGATTGTTGTTCGTGGCGCAACGCGATCCGTTCCGGCAGCCGCTCTCCCCAGGCCTGCCACAGGACAAAGGCGCCGGCGCTGTCGAGCACGTTCACTCCGCGCAGGTCCCATTCCAGGTCTGGCCGCCGCGCTGCGCGGCATAGTCGCTCACGCAGATCCGGGGAGGCCGCTATCAGCCCGCGCAGGTTCCAGTGACCGTGGACCACGGCGGTGCCGTCTTCCACGGCGAATTCCGGTGGCGAGAGCGGCGGCAGGGCGGACGTTTCCGCGGAGCTTTGCGAAGCGAGCATGTTTCGACGCGCTTGACGAAATGGGCGGGGGCGCTTTTCCGGATGCCGAACTTGCACGATCATGGACCGCATCGCTCGACAGGCAACCGGAGGCTTGAATCATGAACCCTTCCCGCTGGAAATGCATCTTCGTATTGCTTCTGCTCACACTGCTGGGCGTGGGACCGATGCCCATCACCAGCATCATCGGCATCTATGTCGTGGTCGCCCGGCCGCGCTGGTTCCGGGATCTGGTGCGGCGGGTCTATGACGAGTGAGGGAGACTCTCCCTCTGGGCTGGGTACCGTCGAAGCATGGGGGAGGCTTCCCGCCATCCCTATTGCTTGAACGGTCTGGTCAAGTCGTTGTTCAGCCTGTTGTCGTCCGCCGGCACGTCGATACCCCCGGCAGGAGCGGGTTTTCCGGCATTGCCATACTCTTCGAGAACGCCGAAGGGCTGAATCTGATCGTCGGCGGGCAATTGCTTGCGGTTCCAGCCGCCACCCAGCGCGCGAATGAGCGCAATCGTGTTTTTCAGCCGTTCGGTCTTGAGCACCACCGCGTCGATGCGCGCCGTCAGCGTGTTGATCTGGGCGTAGATGAGGTCGAGGCTGGTGATCAAACCGCCCAGATAAAGCTCCATGGTCAGATTCTGCGTCTTCAGCGCGGCCTTGACGGCTTCGTCCTGCCGGTCGGCCGCCACGCTCAGCCGGTTGGTCAGGCTCAGTCCGTTCTCGACTTCGCGAAAGGCGTTGAGTACCGTCGCTCGGTATTTGTCCTCGGTTTCGCGGTAGGCCGACCAGGACTGCTGCAGTTGGGCGCGGCGCAGACCGCCCTGAAACAGGGGGATCGAAACGGAAGCGCCGTAGGACCAGTAACTGTTGGCGAGCGCGATCAGATTCATGCTGCCGTTCTCGTAGCCTCCGCTGGCCTTGAACACCACGTTCGGGAAGAACGCTGCGCGGGCGATGCCGATGGCGCGGTTCGCCTGCGCCATCTGGCGCTCCATCTGGGCGATGTCGGGCCGGCGTTCGAGCAGCGTGGCGGGAATGGTCTGCGGAATCGTGAATTCCGGTGATGGCAGCTCGTCGACCGGCGCGATGCTGAAAGCGGCCGGCGCCTTGTTGACGAGAATGGCGATCGCATGTTCGGTCACCTGACGTCGGCCCTGAATGTCGAGCTCTTTCGCTTCGGTGCTGTGCAACAGGTATTCGGCGCGGGCGACATCGAGTTGCGGCACGATGGCACCCTTGTACTGGGCGTCGACGATCTCCAGTGATTTTTTGTAGTAGGCGATCGACTGTTTATAGACGGAATCCTGTGCGTCATAGCCGCGCAGGGTGAAATAGTCCGTAGCGATTTCCGCCTGCAGGCTCAGGCGCGCGAGCCCGTACTCGGCTGCGCGCTGTTCGGCCTGATAAATCTCCGCACGTATCCGGTTGCGGATCGCCGACCAGAAGTCGGGCTCCCAGGAGGCGAGTCCGCCGCTGTAATAATCCGACTGCTCGATCGGCGCATTGGGTGCGCGAAACAGCGTATTGACGGACTGCCGATTGTCCGAGGCGCCGAACTCCAGCCCGAACTGCGGGATCAGACGCGATCGCACCTTCATCATCATGTCCCGGGCCTGGACGAAGCGCTCCGCGGCGGCCTGCAGGTCGGCGTTGGCCGCCATGGCTTGTTCTTCGAGCTGGGTCAGGACCGGGTCGTTGAAAAGTTTCCACCAGTCCGGGCGCAGCTCGCCGTCCGACGGTTTCGCTTCGACGAAGGGACTCGATCCATGCCACGAGTCGGGGACGACGAACTGGGCGGGTTCATAAGGGGGGGCCAGATCCACGGCGGGGCCGTCGACGCACGCCGACAAATGGAGTATCAGCGGTATGAGACTACTGCGCCGCATGCGTGTGCGGAAAATACGTGATGCCGCCGGCTTCATCCGCGAGCCCATGTCCATCATTGGCCCGCAGTCGGAGATGCGGCTTCCTGGAGCCCCGGCGGTCCGTCCTCGCCGGAAAGATCGTAGCCCGGCGCCGGTTTGACGATGCGCACCTTGTCGCCTTCGAGCAGGGCGGCGCTGGGGTTGTTCACGATGCGTTCATTCGGAGTGACGCCTTCGGTGAACTCCACCGTTCCGTCGAGAATCTTGCTCACCTGGATCGGTTTGAAGTGAATGCGGTCGTCATCTGTCACCACGGCGACCTGCGTGTTGGCTTCCTGAAATACCAGCGCGCTGGCAGGAATGCTGAGAATATGGGTATCGTTCGGCACCGTGAGGGTGACCGTGGCGTACGATCCAGGCCACAAGGCACCGTCTTCATTGTCGATCGTGAATTCGGTCACGATGGTGCGGGTGTTCGGATCGATGCCGTTGGCGGCGGTCAGGAAATTGGCGGTGAAATGGCGGTTGGTGTATTGCGGTACGACCACGTCGGCGGTGAGGCCGGGTTTGAGTATTTCCGCCAGAGTGCTCGGCACGGAAATGAAGAGACGCATCTTGTGTATGTCGGCCACGGAAAACAGATTGCTGACCGTATTGCCGTTGGTGCTGCTGATATAGCCGTCCTTGTTGATGTAGTCACCGACGTTGACATTACGCTGCGTCACCACGCCATCATAAGGGGCGACGATGGTTTTGAAGCGCATCTTCGCCAGGAAGTTATTGACGTTGTTTTCCGCGGCCTTGACCTGGGCCGCTTCGGAGCGTTCATTGGCTTCCTGCACCGAGATTGACTGTTCCGACACCGCGTGCGATTCACGCAGCGCCAGCCAGCGTTTCAGGGACACCAGCGCGAGATTGTATTTGGCGCGTTGCGATTCCAGATCCGCCTTGGCCTGAGAAAACTCGGCATCGAGCGTCGGCTGGCTGATTTCCGCGAGCACCTCGCCCTGCTTTACGCGAGCCCCGTAATCCTTGTACCACATCTTCACATAGCCGGGGATCTGGGCGTAGATCGGCGCCTGATACCAGGCGTCGATATTGCCGGGAAGCGAAATGGTCGCGGTCGGCGCGATCGGCCGGGCGTGGGTGATGGCGACGGTCGGCACGGCCTCTCGGAGCGTTTCTTCGCGCAGGGCATCGGCGTCGCGTTTGCGCTGATAGAACTGATAGCCGACATACACGACGCAAAGCAGAATCGCTAGAGCTATGCGCGGTTCGCGCAGGATCTTGGGCATCAGCTTTTCTCCTTCCGGCTGGCGGTTCGCTTGCTGTAAATCATGGCGTAGACGCACGGTACGAAAAGCAGCGTCGCGAAGGTGGCGAGCATCAGGCCGCCCATGACGGCGCGGCCCAGCGGTGCGTTCTGGGAATTGCTCAGCGACATCGGCAGCATGCCGATGATCATGGCCGAGGCGGTCATCAGCACCGGTCGTATGCGCGCATAGCCCGCCTCGACGGCTGCTTTCAGTGCGTCGCCATGCATTTCGAACCGTTCGCGGGCATAGGAAACGACCAGGATCGAATTGGCGGTCGCCGTCCCCATCGACATGATGGCGCCCGTCAGTGCCGGTACCGAAATATTGGTGTGGGTGATGAACAGCGACCAGGCGATGCCCGCCAGTGCACCCGGCAAGGCGGTAATGATGATGAAGGGATCGAGCCAGGACTGGAAGTTGATGACGAGCAGCAGATACACCAGCACGATCGCAGCAACGAGGCCGGCCAGCAGTTCGAAATAAGCGCTGGCCATGGTTTCGGCCTGTCCCTTGATGTCCACCTGCGTGCCGCGGGGCAACTCTTTCTCCATGCTCTCGACGGCTTTCTCGACGTCCGCCAGCACGCCGCCGAGGTCACGTCCTTCGGCGGACACATAGATGTCGAACACCGGCATGATGTCCATGTGGGTGACGACTCCCGGCGTACCGCTCACGGAAAGGGAGGCGACGTTGCCAAGGAGTTGCATGCCCTTCCCGGAGGGATTCATGTCGCCTTTGTCGACCGGAATGGTCAGGAGATCATTGATGCTGGCGAGCTGCGGCTGCGGCAGATAGATATTGACCTGGTAGGACAGGCCGGTCTTGTGGTCGAGCCAAAATACCTGGTCGACCTGCTGGCTGCCGGAGGTCGACATCAGCAGATTGTCGGTGATGTCTTTCAAGGTCAAATCGATGCCGAGTCCGAGGCTGCGATTACCGTTCACGTTCAGCGTCGGTGTGCGCATGGTCTGCTGGATCGTCACGTCGCTGGCGCCGCTGATCTTGCGCAACTCGCTTGCCAACCGGCGCGCGTATTCGTAGTTGGCTTCCATCTCCGTGCCGTTGATGCGGACGTCGATCGGCGATGGCGAACCGAAGTTGAGGATTTTCGCGGTCAGATCCGCCGGCTGGAAAGTGAATTCGGTTCCCGGATAGCGCTCTCGCAAGCCTTTGCGGAGTATGCGCCGGTAATCCCAGACGGGTGAGGCTTCATTTTTCAGGCTGATCGTCAGATCGCAATCCTGCGAGCCGATGGTCGGGGTCGGAATGAAAGCCAGATTGTGCGGACCGATCGGCAGACCGCAGTTGCTGACGACGCCTTCGACCTGACCGGGCAAGAGATTCGCGATGTCGTTCGAGACCAGCGAGGCGATGCGTCCGGCCACCTCGATGCGCGTGCCGAGCGGCGCCCGCATGTGCATCTGGATGGTTCCCGACTTGATCTCGGGGAAGAAGTCGCGTCCGTTGAAGTAATAAAGGACGAGAGAGCCGACCGCGAACGCCAGGAAGGTTCGGATGAAAGCGCCACGATGGGCTATCGCCTGCTCGAGTCGCGCCTTGTAGTTTTCGCGGAAACGGTCGAAACCGCGTTCGAAACCTTGCTGGAAGCGGCTCAGGAAGCCTGGCGGCTGTGCTGCGTGATGAGCGGAATGCGGCGCGCCGTGAGCTACCAGCACGTATTTCGCCATGGTCGGCACCAGGGTGCGCGACAGGATGAAGGAGGCGAGCATGGCGAAGATCACCGCCTCGGCCATCGGCGCGAACAGATACCCGGATACGCCGCTCAGCTCGAACAGCGGAAACCAGACCGTGACGATGCAAAGGGTAGCCACCAAGGTCGGGACGACGATCTGATTGGCTGCATCGATGATGGCGGTTTCGAGCGGCTTCCCCATTTCCAGGTGGGTGTCGATGTTCTCGATCATCACGGTCGCATCGTCGACCAGAATACCGACCGCCAGCGCCAGTCCACCCAGGGTCATGATGTTGATCGACTCCCCCAGGAGGTGCAGACAGATGAGGGAGGTCAGGATGGCCAGCGGTATGGAGGTCGCGATGATGACCGTCGGTCGCCAGGAACCGAGAAACAGCAGTACGACCAGCCCGGTGAGCAAGGCGGCGGTTCCCATTTCGTGCAGAACGTCCTTGATCGAGTCCTTCACGAAGATCGAGGCATCGTTCAGCAGTTTGATTTTCACGCCCTCGGGAACGATTTGCTCGATGCGCGGAATCATCTTTTTGATGCCGTCGACCACGTCCAGGGTCGATGCATTGCCGCTCTTCATCACCACGATCATGACGGCCTGCTTGCCCTCGACCAGCACGGCGTTGATCTGGGGCGGGCCGGCGATCTGTACATCGGCGACGTCGCGCAGATAGATCGTGGAGTTGGTCGCGTCGACCCGCTTGATCGGGATGTTGTTGAAATCCTCGATCTGCATCGGCGTGGCGTTGGTCTGCACCATCCAGTCGGTCTGCTTGATCTTCATGTCGCCCGCGGGCAGCACGATGCTCTGATCGCCGAAAGCATTGTGGACGTCGGTGGCGGTGATGTTGTGGGCGAGCAGTTTCTGCTTGTCGAGCGAGACCAGCAGCTGCTGGGGTTTGCCGCCGTAGGGTTGCGGCAGGATCGCTCCCGGGATGGTGACCAGCAGCGTCCGGATGCGTGCGTAAGCGAGATTGTAGAGTTCCGACGGCGACAGCGTATCGGAAGTCACCTGCAGCATGGCCACCGGCACCGAGGACGCTTCCAGGCGCATGATCAGCGGGGGTGAGATGTCCGGCGGCAACTGTTTGACCACCGTCTGCGAAATCGCGGTGATCTCGGCCTCGGCACCGGCGAGATTGGTGTCGGGCTGAAGATAGATATTGATGATGCTGATGCCGTAGTACGAATTGCTTTCGATGCGCGCAATGCCTTCTACCGTCGAAGTCAAGGCGCGCTCGTAATAATAGGTGATGCGTCCCGACACGTCCTGAGGCAGCAGTCCGGCATACGACCAGACCACGGAAACGACGGGTATCTTGATGGGCGGAAAGACGTCGGTCGCCGTTTTGAGCACCGACAGGATCCCGAACAAAACGATCAGGATCGAAAGAACCACAAAAGTGTACGGTCTGCGCAGCGCAATGAGGACGATCTGGTTCATGCGGGAAGCCTGCTGAAAACGGTCTTTTTGTCAGTCAAATGCAGGTTTCAAGAGGGATGTCTTCCGGCTTGAATCTCACAAACCAAACCGACGTCATGGCCATTGCTCCGCGGCGCGACTCAATCCGGCCCGGGACTGGGAGGATGGGGTTCGGTTTCGGGTCTTTGAGTCGGGTGGGTCATGGGACGCGGTTCATTCGCGGCAGGGGTGGTCGACCGGCTACCCCCAACGGTGCAAGTTTGGGTGCGCGGACGGCGGGCAGACCCGGTGGCGTCGGCACGATCATGGCCGGCCCGCCGTTCGGGAGCGAGGGATGGCCGCCACCGTATACGCCAAGCGGTTGGAGTTCATGTTCACGAATGATGCTTACAGCTCAAATCAAAGTGCCGGAGTCCGGGGCGTTTCCTTGGCATTGCCTGGAACGGCAGGCGGATGGCCCCGGGCTCGGCCAGAAAGCCGCAGAACGAAGCCGCTGTATCCTGCCACAACGGCCGCTGGCGTGCCAAGGTGGTTTGATGCCATGTCCCTTCGGGGGCCGAGACGCCACCTCGAGCACGATCGGCCAGGATGCGCCGGCGCCTCGGAGATCCGGCTTTCCGGACGGGGCGAGGCCCCGCTCAGGATCCATCGGCGGATGCCGGCTGTTCCGAGGTCCAGTACTTCAGCCACTGGGTCCGAGGCAGCCACATCTGCGCCAGCGAGGTGAGAATCATCACCGTCGAGGCCAGACTGTAGCCGATGCCGCCGATCATGGTCAGCCAGGCGAAGATGGAGAAGAACTTGGTCAGCCACCACGACAGGACGTCGACGATGAGGAAGGCGAAGGGCGTGGCGATGAGGATCAGCTTCCATTTCCGCGGGAATTCGGCCAGGCCGAAAATCCAGCCCACGAACATGAAGATGAAGGCGATGCCAAACAAATGGATGTGCGAGACGCGGGTCAGTGAAGTGATGGAGGCTCCATGGTCGATCTCGGCGACCTTCTGCACGTTTTCCGGCTTGGTGAAGTCCGGCAGGCCAGAATCCGCGTTGTGGCAGCTTACGCAGTATTGGTCCAGGCGCGGCTTGATCTTGGACGCCCATTCGGTCATCGGCGCGCCGTCTTCCGCCCATTCGATCAGCTCGAACCTTACCTCGTCCGGTGCCATGGGCTTCATCTGGCCTTTGAGCATGGTTTCCAGCTTGGAACCCGTGCGGTTGCCGTAGTAGCTATAAATGATGTCGTTGATGGAAAGACCCGGTTTGCCGTCCGCCTTGCCGTGGGTCAGCATGATCTGCTCCCCTGCCATCAGCAGACCGATGCCGATGACCAGCAGAAAGCCGGTGAAAAGAATCTTGTAAGCCTCGGGCAGCCGTTCGAGTGTGGTGTGTTGATGGATCATCAGGTGTGTCCTTTTTTGAAGACAGAAAACTGTGCCCATTAGATATGCGGACCCTGTGCCGGCGCAACCGGCCAGCGCCAGCGGGGCGTGAAATGCAGCGTTGCTTTTTCACGGCCGCTGCGGCCTTTTGGGCGGAGACTGGCGGCGTCTGCCGATAAGCTGTTATGTTGTCACCGGCCCGGCGCCGTTTGTGGCGATGCCGGAGGGCTGACTGGATCAGGAGAAGGCACGATGAACCTGAAAGAAGAGATGGAAAAGTTCCGCGATGGACTGCTGCAGCAGCGCGACGAGATCGTCGTGCAATTGGATCTGGCGCGCATGAACATCCGCGACGAGTGGGAAAAGGCCGAAGAACAGCTCGAGGAGCTGAAGGCCCGGGTGGCCCGTGCGGCGGACGAGGCCAAGGATGCTTCGGAAGACGTCTGGGCCGGCGTCCAGGTATTGGGCGAGGAGATCAGGAACGCGTACGAACGGATCAAGAACAAGCTTTGACCCGGTTCAGCAGCAACGCTGGACGCCGCTCCAGCGGCGTTGCTGCTCGGCTCGGAAGAAGGCCTTGCGGCTCAGCGGCTGGCCTTCGCCGTCATGGTGGCGGCGCCAGTGTTCGAGATAACGCTCGTAGGCATCGTCCCCGGTAGCCGTCCGGAGGGTGCGCCAGAAGGCACTGAGCTTGTCGGCCAGCTTCACCGTCATGCCGGTGGCGACGGGTCTTCCGCCGGAATGGACTTGCCGGGATTGAGGATGCCGTTCGGATCGAACTGGCGTTTGATGGCATGCATCAATGCCAGCGAGGTCCGGTCCAGTTCCTCGCCGACATAGTCTCGCTTCTCGATTCCGACCCCGTGCTCGCCCGACAGGGTGCCGCGCAGTTTCAGCACCAGCGTGAACATCTCGTGCAGACAGGCGTGGGCGCGTTCGTTCTCGTCCGCCCGGTCCGGGTCGAACAGCAGATTGACGTGGATGTTGCCGTTGCCGGCATGACCGAAGTTGACGATGGGAATGGCGTGCCTCCTCGAAAGCTCGTCGAGGCCGGCGATCAGGGCCGGCAGTTCGGTCACCGGCACCACCACGTCCTCGTTGAGCTTCTTCGGCGCGACCTTGCGCAGCGAGGGCGACAGCGCCTTGCGGATGCTCCACAGGGCTTCGACCTCGCTGGCGGTGCGGGCCGCGCGGAACTCGACCAGGCCCTCCAGGGTGGCCGCTGCACGCAGCGATTCGACGGCGGCGTCCAGGCTCTCGGGCGAACCGTCCACTTCGATCATCAACAGGGCGGCGGCGTCTTCCGGCAGGTCGACGGCAGCGTAGCGGCGCACCAGGGCGATGGCGTTGCCGTCGATGAATTCCAGTGCGCAGGGAATCACCGGCTGGGCCATGATCCGGGCGATGGCGCGGGCGGCGGAAGCGACGTCCACGTAGATCGCCCGCAGGGTACGTTTGGCGGAAGGCAGGGGAGTGAGTTTGAGGGTCGCTTCGGTGATGATGGCCAGGGTTCCTTCGGAACCGATGATGAGGCGGGTCAGGTCGTAGCCCACCACGCCCTTGGTGGTGTAGACGCCGCAGCGCAGCTCCTCGCCGGCCCCTGTCACGGCCCGCAGTCCCAGGGTGTTCTCCCGCGGCGTGCCGTATTTCACCGCGCGGGGGCCGGCCGAGTTGTAGGCGAGATTGCCGCCGATGCTGCAAAACTCGGCGGAAGTCGGATCGGGCGGCCAGAAGAAGCCGTCCGGCCTCACTGCATCCTGCAGTGCCTGGTTGGTGACACCGGGCTCGACCACGGCGAAGCGGTTGTCGGGCGAGATCTCGATGATCCGGCTCATCCGTTCCAGCGAAGCGACCACGCCGCCTGCGACGGGCACGGTGGCCCCGGTGGTGCCGGTGCCGCGGCCACGGGCAGTGAGGGGGATGCGGTGGCGGTTGCATAATCTGACTAGGGCCACGACATCCTCGTGCGATCGGGGAAACACCACCGCATCGGGCAGCGCCTGTCGTTTGCTGTTGTCATAGCCGTAGGCCCAGCACTCGGCCGGATCGGTATGCCGGCTGCCAGGTGGGAACAGCTTTTCCAGTTCGCGCAAGAATTCTTCGGAGACGGCCATCGGCATTCTCCCCCCACTATTCGCCGAACAGCTGATGGTCCACCAGATCGCACAGGCAATGGGTGATCAGCAGGTGGATTTCCTGGATGCGGGCGGTGCTGGGTGCGGTCACGCGGATTTCCACGTCGGTGTCGCGCAGCAGCGGTGCCAGGGTGCCGCCGTCACGGCCGTTCAGGGCGATGATGCTCATGTCGCGGTCTTGGGCGGCCACCGCGGCGGAGAGCACGCTGGGCGAGATGCCGCTGGTGCTGTAGATGACCAGGATGTCGCCGGCATGGCCCAGTGCCCGCACTTGTTTGGCGAACACCTCGTCGAAGTGGTAGTCGTTGGCGATGGAGGTGAGGGTGGAGGTGTCCGTGGTCAGCGCCACGGCCGGCAGTCCCGGCCGTTCCCGTTCGAAACGGTTGAGCATCTCCGAGGAGAAATGCTGGGCCTGGGCGGCCGAGCCGCCGTTGCCACAGCACAGGATCTTGCCGTCGGACAGCAGGCAATGGGCCAGCTTTGCCGCGGCGATTTCGATCGCGTCCCCGAGCATGGTCAATGCCTCCTGCGCGGCTTCGATATGGGCGCTGAAATGGCGCTCGATGCGTTCGTGTGGGTTCATTGCGCTTCGATGGCGTTCCTGATCCATTCTGCTTGCGGGCCGGCGGCGCCCGGCGACACCGCCACCACGTCCAGTCGGACGGCGCCCGTCACGCGGTGCTCGACCATATAGTGCTGCGCTGTGGCCAGGAGCCGCCGGCATTTGTGGCGGTCGACGCTTGCCAGCGCTCCGCCGTAACGCTTGCCGCTGCGGTAGCGTACTTCGACGAACACCAGGGTTGCGCCTTCAGCCATCACGAGGTCGATTTCCCCCAGGCGGCAGCGGTAGTTCCGCTCGATCAGACGCAGGCCGCGGGCTGTGAGGTATTCCGCCGTCCAGCTTTCGGCCTGGGGACCGGTCAGCGGTCGGTGGCTGCCGCTGACTGCCATTACAGCGAAGGCGCACGCCCGATGAGGCGCGGCGAGTTGCCCTCGAACCGTGCGCAGCTCAACTGGCGGTGGATGCGGTTGCCCTCGCCTACGGTGAGTATACCGGTTGCGCCTTCGAAGCGTCCGCCGGAATGCAGCTCGTCGAGACGGCCGGCGAGCCGGTAGGCGTCGATTCCCATGGCGATCAGCCGGCGGTAGTCCTGCGGGGTCTGCGCGACCTTGGCTTCCAGTGCGCGCTCGGACAAGGCGTCGCCGGCGGTTTCATCCAGCAGCCAGGGAATGTCGCAGAACACCACGCCGTTCAGCTCCCGGCCCAGTCCGGGGTCGGGTTCTCCCGAATACAGCGAGGACATCGCGTACACCGGCAGGTCCACGCCCAGCGATTCGAGGTAGGGCTTGATGATGCGCCCGTCGTGCTCATCAGCCGCCAGGAAAATGAAGTCCGCCACGTTTTCGTAAGGGACCGGCGTGGTCTGGCCGTCTTGTCCCACCAGCAGAGCGACGTCTTCCAGAAGCGTCGAATAATCGTTGCCGCCGGCCGTATAGGTCTTCGCCGCTGCGATGCGTCCGCCGGTTTGGCGCCAGTAATCGCTGAAGTGGTTCGCCACCCGCTGGCCGTAAGCCGACGACGGCGCGATCATGAGCGCCGTGTGGCGGTTGTCCAGGCGGGCGCTCGCCGCCACCTGTTCGACTTCCTGCTCGGGCGTGAGGCCGAACTGGAACAAGCGGTCGGCGCTGACCCCCGGATTCTCGTTCAGCGCCAGTACCGGCGTCGCCATGTCGCCGCTGTTGGCGAGGGCGGCGACGTCTTCTTTCAGCAATGGGCCGATGACCTGGGTTGCACCTTCGGCCAGCGCTTTCCGGTACAGGGCCGGCACGTCCCCGGCCTGGGTGTCGTAGAAGCGCAAGGCGGGTTTGTTCTGGGCAGTGTCAGCGTCGTGGGCGGCATCGATGCCGGTCCGGATCGCTTGGGCGGGTGCGGCGTAGGTGCCGGAGAGCGGCAGCAGCACGGCGACGACCGGGGCGGATCGGCTGCCGCCGGGTTCGGCCAGCGGAGTGATCTGGACGGTGGCGCTGGTTTCCGCGGCCGGCATGGCAGTGGTCGGTGGTTCGGCCGCCGCCCGATCGCTCCGCCGCATCAAAGAGTCGGCGAATGCACCCCGGGCCGGATGGGTCGGATAGCGTGCGTTCCACTCTGCGATGGCCTGGGCGCGCTGATCCGGCGTGGTCTGGCGGACCGCCCTGGCCAGCGCCACCCAGCCTTCGAACACCCCGGTCGCGGCCTCGGACTGTTGTTCCAGCACCGGATCGGGAACCCGGCTGAGGGCGTCGAAGATCGCTTCGTTGTTCTTCTGCACCGCCTCCGGCGAGCTCAGCAGGGGGCCGGCGGCGATGCGCTCCCGGGCGCTTTCCACCATGTTTCCCAGCTGGTTGTAGGCCGACGCGCGCAGCGTGTGATAATGCCCTTTCTGGGCCAGGGTCATCTGTGAGTAGTCCAGACTGTCCAGCTTGGCCATGGCTTCCCGGGCACGCCCGGCATTGAGGTCGATGCGGGCGCTGAGTAACCCGTAGAGAATGTGGTCGTCCGCATCCAGCCGCCGCGGGTCGACCGATCCCAGCACCCGCCGCGAGGTCGCCGAATCGCCCGCGCGCAGGTAGGCATCGGCAGCGCGCAGACGGAAGTAGTCCGGCACGTTCGAAATCCCGCCCGCCTTCTCATAGAGCTGGCCGGCGCCGGAGAAATCCCCTGCCCGCAGCCGGGTTTGCGCTTCCGCCGACAGTCTGGCGGCCGGATCATTCGCCGCGGGTTTCAGGCTGGTGCAGCCGGCCAGGGCGGCGGTGATCGCCAGGGCGGCGACTCGAGTGACTATGCGCATGTCGAACCCTTTGATTCCATTTAGAAAATGCAGGCGTCTGAGCGGATGAACGGAGTACTATACCTAGTTGCCACGCCGATCGGCAATCTGGGCGACATCAGCTTTCGGGCCGTGGAAATCCTCAAGACGGTCGATCTGATCGCCGCGGAGGACACCCGGCACAGCCGGCCTTTGCTGGACCGCTATGGCATCGAGCGGCCGTTGTTCGCCCTGCACGAGCACAACGAGCAGCAGGCATCCGATCGCTTGATGGATAGGCTCAAAAACGGCCAGCGCGTCGCCTTGATCAGCGACGCCGGCACGCCGCTGATCAACGATCCGGGATTTCCGCTGGTGAACCGGGCCCGTGCCGCCGGGATCATCGTAACACCGGTGCCCGGCGCTTGCGCCCTCGTCGCTGCCCTGTCCGCCTCGGGGTTGTCCACGGCGCGATTCGCATTCGAGGGGTTTGCGCCACGCACCGGCGCGGCCAGGCGGCGCCGGTTCGAATCGTTGGTGGCCGATGAGCGCACCCTGGTGTTCTATGAAGCCAGTCACCGTATCCGCGACTGCATCGCCGATGTCGCGACGGTTTTTCCCGGGGACCGCCGGGTCGTGGTGGCACGCGAGCTGACCAAGCTGCACGAGAGTTTCCTGGGAGCCCCTGCCGCGGACATGCCGGCGCTCATGGACCAGGCGCCGGAAAACAGCAAGGGCGAATTCGTGGTGGTGATCGAGGGTGCCAAGCCCGAACCGACCCAAACCGGGCCGTCGGCGGAGGCTGTGCGGGTGTTGAAGCTGTTGCTGGAAGAGTGTTCGGTCAAGAGCGCCACCGGGCTGGCTGCCCGAATCACCGGGGCGCGCCGGGAGGACCTGTACCGGGTGGCTTTGGAACTCCAGCGGGCCGGGAGAGATGGGAGTTGAAATCATCGCGGAGAGAGAAGACTATGCTCAAGCGTATTCTGGCCTCGGGGCTTGCCCTCGCCGGTATCAATGCCATCGCACGGCGGGCCCACCGCAAAGGTGTGACTGTGCTGATGTATCACGGCGTCATGGAGGACGACATCGTGCTGGCAGAAGGCGACTGGCTGCAGGTCCGGGCCTCCGAATTCAGAAGCCAAATGCAGCACCTGTGCCGCCATTACCGCGTCGTTCCTCTGGAGCATGCCTGGGAGGAGGACGATGGCGGACGGCCCAGGGTTGCTCTGACCTTCGACGACGGTTACGCCAATAATTTCCGCGTCGCTTTCCCCGTCTTGCGGGAATTCGGATTCGCGGCTACCGTCTTTCTCGTCACCGGGGCGATCGGCAGCCGTCGCCTGTTCTGGTTCGACCGTCTGCAGCTTGCATTGGGTGGACGGCTGGAGCCCGCCGCACTCAGGCGCATCAAGGAAGACTTCAAGGCCAATGTACATCCCGACGCCATTGATGATGCGGTGGACGCACTGCTGCGAGAGTCTCCCTCGGCGGGCGCGCTTCCGGAAGAAGCGGTCGAGGCCTATCGGCCTTTGAGTGAGGAGGAAATCCGCGAGATGGCGGCGAGCGGCCTGGTCCGCTTCGGCTCCCATACCCATCGCCACGAGATTCTCCCCCGCCTGAGCCAGGCCGAGGCGGAGCGGACTCTGCAGCGGTCGCTGGAAATACTCCAAACCTTGCCGGGCTATGGCGGCTACTTCTGCTTTCCCAACGGCGGATGGAGGCCGGAGCACCTCCCGCTCTGCCGGAGGTTGGGTTTCGAAGGCGCCGTCCTCACCCGTCCCGGCGTATGGAAGGAGCCGGGTGACCGGTTCACCATTCCACGGTTCGGCATCGGGCGGGGGGCGGATGGGGCCACTTTCGCTGCGACCGTTTCCGGCATCCTACCCCGGTTTCAACGGATGCTGCGCCGTTGAACCGGCCGGATCACCGGCCCGGACACTTGTAGGCGATCCCCGAGTAGGTCACGTTCGTCTCGGCCACATGGCCGCTGCCGGAACCATTGGAAATACGCATGCTGCCGGTTTCCCCCGCCCGGCTGGTCAGGAGCAGCACCGTATTCGCTCCCAGCCTGGCCGCCTCGTTTTTCATCCCGTTGCGCGCGCCGGTCTCCAGGTTCGCATTGCTGGTGAAGTCGCCGGTGAAGAAGTTGCCCTGATTTCCCGTGACCTCGCCCAGATATTCGCAACCGGCCGGTTCGCTGGTGACGATTCTGACGGCGCGGGCTTCGGGAAGCAGGGGGTTGGCGGAACAGCCCGCCAGCACCGCGGAGCAGATCAAGACGAGACGAACGCATTTGTGCATGCAAGTCCTCCAACGGCTAGGCACGGTGTCGATTGCTTGTGAAGATGGTCGGCAGAGGGCTGCGAGCGGCCCTGCATCCTTGGGTCTCGATTGGAAAACCCTGTTTGTAAAGGCTAAAATGCACGGGTAGCCTTCGATGAGACGGAGGCCTCGCGCCATCTCAACGCCCCGGTAGCTCAGTAGGATAGAGCGTCCCCCTCCTAAGGGGAAGGTCGTACGTTCGAATCGTATCCGGGGCGCCACTTCCGGCCGGCCAATAGCCGGTGGGGCACTGGGCCGGGACAAACGGCAACTATCCATCCGCCACTGTGAAGGTAAGACCTCCCTGCTGCGTCGTTTCCATTCGCTCGAGATGATGGACCTCGATGAGGGCGGATACGGAGAGGTCGGCGGGGTGAACCGTTCGATGGGACGCCTGAGGACGAACTTCCCGAGGTCGGTCAGTACCTACCATCCCGCGGTCAGTGGCAGAGCCGGCGCAATCAGGTCTGCCTCCATCGGATTCTTGAGCCTATGGGGACCTGCCTTGCAAGTCCCGGCGGCGGATTCCCGATTTCGGCCGAACCTGCCCGCTCGTCGCGGTGTTTCGCGCCGTTCAGGAGGATCTCCCGACCGCGGGCCGCTCTCCCTGAAGAAGCCTCCGCAGCAGAAACCGGCGCTCGTCTGGAAGACGGGCCGATGCTCGGCGCCCGACGGGATTCGGGGGCGTCACTCCAGTTCCCGACGGCTTCCGCCCCGCACCGGCCATAGACACGGGTTCAGGGAATGGGTCTGCAGGCCGGTGCGCTGAATCCGGGTTTCAGCGGTTGGGTTGCCGGATTCTCCAGATATAGCTCGCCGTGAGGATGTCCAGCAGATGAACGGCTTCGCAATGAGGGGTGTCGAATCTTCCTTCGACGATTTGCTTGCCCTTGCCGCGGTGAACGGTCTCCACCGGGTAGACCGCCCAGCCATGAGGGCCGCATCTGGATTCGACGGCCCACTCGAATTCCGTGCGGGTCAGGTGTTTGACGACGATGCGCGCGCGGTGTTTCTGGAGACTGATGGATACCGTACGCCCCAAGGCCCGCAGTTCGTTGGAAAAGGCCTCGAGGCTCGGGACCACGACATCGGTCAAATAGGTCTGGCATGCTCGTTGATGCTCGGCCGTTGCGGCGTCCGGGGAGGTTTGTTCGAGCGTCCGGCTTCTGAAGAAGCGGTGAAGCTTCTCGCGCCAGTCCATTATCATCGAGACCTCCGCCGGCAACCAGTCGCCTTCCATGGATCAGCCGGCCGCTTTCAAAATGAAAATTTGTATTGCCGCAAAGAGAGAGGCGACCGGTGACAAGAAGGGGTAGCCACCAGCCGCCACTCCTGGTTTCTGGGACATGAAACTTGGGATTTCATATGAACCGGGAACCACTCCGGCCCACGAGCAGGATTAAACGCCTTCCGGATGAGAAATGCAATGTATTCTCATTGATCGGTGCGCGGGGAAGTGTCCGAGGCGCCCTCGCGGTGCTGCTCTGGCGGCTCCTGGAGGCATCTATCGCTTCAAGCCGCTCGGCTGTGGGGGCGGGTGCTTTGCCAGCGATAGGGAAGGTGCCGATGCCGGGAGTGAGGCGCTCAAAAGGGGTTCGGGGGTCCGTTTGGCCGTTGATGCCCTCACAGGCGGTGACAGATGCGCTTTCCTGGCATCGGGTCGCGAAAATCCGGCTGTCTTCCATGTCCATGGGAGTTCACGAGGCTGCCGCATCGGTCCGTCATGCATCCTTGTCGCGTTCGTCATGATGATGTCACTCTTGCGGCAGTAGGATGACGTTGGACCGCAGTTCATGCGGACCCTGCCATCCTGAAAATGAGCTCGAGGAGGTCGGAATGGAACGAGAAAAAGATAACTTTTGGTTCTATATTGGCGGCTTGATAGTTTTGGTGATTGCTCTCGTGTTCGTCTTCAAGAACACCCACAAGGAGGCGATTCCGGAAAAGGCATATACGGAAACCTCCAAGGAAATCGAAGAGCAGATCGCCAAGGCAAAGCAGCAGTAAAATCCCCGATCCCGCCTTAATTTGGAGGTGCAGGGAAGCGCCTTCCTTTCGGAAGATCAAAGCGGCGGCGGCTTGGGGTGTTCTCGACGGTTCACCCCTTCTGAGCCGGTGGCGACTCCTCAGCGATGCGCGGCACTTTCCGGGAAAGATGCGGCGCCGGCCTCGTCAGTGCCAGCCGCCGTAATTCCTGGTCGGATCGCCGCGAAAGCCCGAAGAAGTCTTGTCCTCGTCCGGCACGGAGGTGCTGAGCACGGCTGCGGCCATCAGGTTCTTGCGCGTATAGCCGCCCAGGGATTTGGCTTTCTCGGCTATGGCCGTCGTCAGAGGATTGATGTTGTAGCTGGTCAGCGATGCATCGGCGATGGCCAGCGTGAGTGGGGTTGCGTTTTCGGAGCCCATATCGGGAAGCACCTGCAGCAGGATGGGTAAGGAAGTGCCGGCGGGGATCACGATGGCATAGCGGTTGGTGTTTTCCAGTGTGCTGCTGGAAATCACACGGCCTTTTTCGTCGGTGGCAAGGACTTTGCCATGGGTGATGGCGCCGCCGTGGCCGGTGACCGTTCCGGCGAGTGTTACCGTCTTTTCGTATTTTTGTATTGACTCAGGGAGGGCGACGCCGTCATTCGATCGCTCGCCGCAGGCGGTCATAACAGCGGCCGAACCCAGCAGTAGCAGAAGTGCGCGCCCCCCTTTCCGGAAAGGGCCCCATGGAAGATCGTTGAAAATTGTCATTACCGTCTCCTCAAGTCATATTCTTCGCAGGTGAGACGCTTTTTTCGAGCGCATTCCACCGGGGACCGGTGGTGAAGCGATGCCGATGCGGTAGCCTGGTCAGCCGTGGCGTGGGCAATGGCTCGCCACGCCAATGATATCGCCGGGAGTGTTCGGAGGCACTGAAAACGGTGGGTTGGCGCGGCGTCGATTCCGGATCGGGGTTGACCACGCCGCGCAGGGAAATCGATCGGGAAAACGACTTCGCAAGAATCGATACTTGGCTTCGATCGTCGGGCGGCGAAGGCGGCGCCCCGGCCCAGAGTGAGAGCCCGGCTCGGAGTCCTGCGCCGGGGCGAGCGTACCGTAGCGGATCTCAGACGACGCCGAAAATCTTGCTAGCCAGCTCCTTTTGGGCGACGCGCTCGATCATGGTGTCCACAAAGGCCTCGATTCTGCGTTTTTCCTCCCGGCTGAGAGAAGGATAGGCCCGTTTGTACGCCGTGTTGAAGCCTTGGATGTCCTGGAGCGTGTACGGTGCGCGGATACTGGCGATGTAGCTCGAGACGTCCTGAAATGCTTGCGAGAACAATGGGATTGCCTGAACGGTATTCATGCGACGGACCTCTCTACTCCGGACCAGTTTGAGGATGACTGGTTGAGAGTCTATACCGTGCGCAGTAAATCAACAATGCGCAAAAATTTCCAATATATGTTTCCTTTGGTTAAACATTGATATAGTTGAGAACGTTTCTCTTTTGCGTTAACCTGTTTTCGACATCGGGACCAGTCGGCAAGGTCGTCGAGTGAATCTCTCGCCGTCAGTCCCGGTGTTCGGCGAGTTCCGGCCTCGTTTCCTGGCCGGAACGGCGTTTCTCTTTGTGGTGTGTCTGGGAAAGGAATGCCCCTCTTGGGACCCCGGCAGCGTCATTCGCCGCTGGGGCTTTTTTTTGACGGGACGACGAGCGAGGGAAGGTGTTGACGATGCGTGAGCCGCTCATTCCCTCATCCTTTGATGCATATGATCGGTTCCAGCCGGGCGACCAGCCGTGCTAGCCCGGCTCTGTCGGAGGCCTGCACCACGGCATGGACGTCCTTGTAGGCGCCGGGGGCTTCTTCGGCGACGCCCCGGTAGGAGGGGCTACGGATGAGGATGCCGCGCTCGGCGAGCTGGTCGATCACTTCCCGCCCCTGCCAGGTCCGGGTCGCCTGGTGGCGGCTCATGCTGCGTCCGGCGCCGTGGCAGGCTGAGGCGAAGGAGAGCGTCTCGCTCCCTGACGTGCCAGCCAGGATGTAAGATGCCGTGCCCATGGAACCGCCGATGAGGACGGGTTGGCCGGTTTCGGCGAATGCCGGCGGCAGGTCCGGATGGCCGGGCCCGTAAGCGCGGGTCGCGCCCTTGCGGTGGACATGGAGCCGGCGGCGCTTTCCTTCCACGAGGTGTTCCTCGAACTTGCAGGTGTTGTGGGAGACGTCGTACAGCAGTTCCAGCCGGGCCGCGGGCAGCACGCGGGCGAAAACCTGCCGGGTGAGGTGGGTGAGTATCTGGCGGTTGGCGAGGGCGCAGTTGATGGCG
The DNA here is from genome assembly GCF_051295855.1 of Methylococcus sp. S1M. Taxonomy (NCBI): domain Bacteria; kingdom Pseudomonadati; phylum Pseudomonadota; class Gammaproteobacteria; order Methylococcales; family Methylococcaceae; genus Methylococcus; species Methylococcus sp. S1M. The sequence goes on along the minus strand of NZ_JBPDXO010000003.1, from coordinate 75,700 downwards.
GCGCGCATGGCACCGAGGTAATCCTGGCCGACTTCCGATTCGATGGGCGCGCAGGCCAGTTCCCGGTCGGGCAGGGCGATGCCGTATCGCTTGGCCGCACCCTGCATCAGGCGCAGGTATTCGGTGCCGATCTGGTGACCCAGGCCGCGCGAGCCGCAATGGATGCTGACGACCACGTCGCCCTCCGAGATGCCGAAAGTTTGAGCCGATCCCGCGTCGAAAATCTCGGTTACCTCCTGGACTTCCAGGTAGTGATTGCCCGAGCCGAGGGTGCCCATCTCCGCCCGCTGGCGTTCCTTGGCGCGGGCCGAGACGTTTTCAGGCCGGGCGCCTTCCATGCGGCCGTGCTCCTCGATGCGGGTCAGGTCACGCGCCTCGCCCCAGCCCTGTTCGACCGCCCATTGTGCGCCGCCTTTCAGCATCGCATCGAGACCCTGGGCGTCCAGTCGGATCTTGCCGTGGCTGCCGAGCCCCACCGGAATGTCGGCGTAGAGGGTATCGGCCAGCAAGGTTTTCACCGGTTCGATGGCGGGGCGTTTCAGGCCGGTGAGCAGGGTGCGCACGCCGCAGGAAACGTCGAAGCCGACGCCGCCGGCCGAAACCACGCCGCCTGCGCCGGCATCGAAAGCCGCCACGCCGCCGATGGGAAAGCCATAGCCCCAGTGAGCGTCGGGCATCGCGTAGCTGGCCTGGACGATGCCGGGCAGTCCGGCGACGTTGGCAGCCTGTTCCAGCACCTTGTCGTCCATGGCGCGGATCAGCGCTTCGTCGCCGTACAAAACGACGGGTACGCGCATTCCGCTTTCCGGATTCAGGCGCCAGGTGCAGGCGTCGAGTCGTTCGAGACGGTCGATGTTCATGACGATCCTCCCGGTTACACATCCACCACGCACTGTGCTCGCCACCGGCCGCCCGCTTCGCGTTCGACCTCGAGTTCGGTGTAGGTGGCGCCTTTGATTTCCACCGCGGGCCGATGGCGCAGCGGGTCCAGCGGCTCACCCCAGGCGATGCCTTTGAGTCGGCCGCCGGCGATGTCGACCTGGAACCGCCCGAACACCATGTGTCGCACCGCCATTTCGTAGATGAGGGCGTTGAGCCAGTCCACCAGTGCCAGTTCCAGGTCGGCAGCCTCGCATTCCACTTCGACTTTTTCCATTTTCCGGACCGAAGCCGGGTCACAGATCACCGCCGACAGAGCCAGTGCCGCCTGCGCGAAGGCTTGTTCCGGCGTGGCGCCGAAGCCGCGCACGCCGATGTCGGCCATGTGCTCGAAATGCTCCCAATGGGGGGAATCGTAGTCTTTCATGGGGATACGTGCAGGCCGGTTCGGATTATGATCGGCATCGTAGCGAATTTACGGAAGCAACGACATGGGCGCCGAATCCACGGGACTGACCGCTCGTCTGCTCATCCTGCTGATGGTGGCGAACGGCATGCCCATCCTGCTGCGGAAGCTGCTGGGCGAGCGCTTCGGCTGGCCGGTGGATGGCGGTCGCCGGTTCCCGGACGGGCGGCCGTGGTTCGGTCCGAGCAAGACCTGGCGGGGGGTGGTCTGCGGCATAGGCGCAGCGGCGGTGGCAGCCCCGTTGCTGGGGCTGCCCTGGGAGGTTGGGGCTCTGGTCGGCGCGGCATCGCTGGCCGGAGACCTGTTGTCCAGTTTCCTCAAGCGGCGGCTCGGGATCGGTCCCAGCGGCATGGCGCTGGGTCTGGACCAGGTGCCGGAGTCGCTGTTGCCGCTTTTGGCGGTGCGGGAGCGCTTCGGTCTGGAATGGCGCTATATGGTCTGGTTCGTCATCGTGTTCATCGTCCTCGAACTCGCCTTGTCCGTCATCCTTTACCGCCTCCGCATTCGCAACCGCCCTTACTGAGCCGGTGACGCGAAAGCCGGTGGAGGGTGATTTCAGGAGGGCAGTTCAGGCGGATGTCCAGGATGGAAACGCCGGAGCCGGCCGAGGTGTAGCCTTGCATCCGGTGATAGCGCCAGTAGCCGCGACCGAAGGCACGGGGACAGCGGGCGTTCAGCGTCAGCGCAATGCCGCCGGGCAGGCAGATCTGGCCGCCATGGGTGTGGCCGCAGAGCATGATGTCGAAATCGGCGTAGGCAGCATGGCGGTACAGCTCGGGCGAGTGGGACAGCAGGATGGAGACGGCGCCTTGCGGGATCGGATCGGCGGCTTTTTCGATGTTGTCCGCCCGGTAGTAATGCGGGTCGTCGACGCCGGCGAGGAAGATGGATGCGCCGTCCTGGCGGATCTCGCGGGCTTCGTTGAGGAGTACGCCGATCCCCAAGTCTTCGATCTCCGGTGTCATGCGGATGGTGTCGTGGTTCCCGAGGATGGCGAACACCGGCTTGTCGATATGGGTGCGCACCTGCGCCAACCCGTCGATGGCGCCCCGGTAGGGCCCGAAGGTGCGGGCGCGGAAATCACCGGTCAGCACGCAGGCGTCGTAATGCCCGGCCTGGCCGATGGCGCGGATCAGGGCGTCCGGCAGGTCGCCGGCCATGTCCAGGTGCAGGTCGCTGATGTGGAGCAGGGTATAACCCTCGAAAGCTTCCGGCAGGTGTGGGAGTGTGAACTCGTTGCGGCGGATCTCGATGCGGCGGGCGGCGCGCTGGCCGGGCCGGTACAGGAGGCTCAGTTTGAGCAGGCGCCCCAGCAGGGTGTGCAGGCGGTTCCAGTTCTCGATATGGAAAAAAGTACGACCCTGTCCGAAGATGCGGGCCTCGAAATCGTGCTCGATGCCCAGCCGCTGGTTCAGATGACAGCGGCCGATCCGCCGCTCCAGCCGTGTGTACACATCGGCGGGGATCGGCGGGCAGGCAGGGCGATGCCCGGTCACGGCGTGTGTACGACCTGATCGAGCAGACGCGCCAGCCGGGCGATGGCGTTTTCCACGGACTTGAAGGTGTCCGTGGCATCCGTCGGGTTTTTGGCCAGCTTTTCCACCTTGCCGGCCGCCGTCGAAATCGCTTGTAATGCCTGCTGGTAGGTGGGGGCATCGGCGTTGAGCGAGGCGGCCACCAGGTCGATCTTTTGCTGGAAAAGCTGATCCAGCAGCTCGTCGCTTTGTTCCGCGAGTGCCGGCTTGGTGGTGCTGAGGGTTTCGAGCGCCTGGATGGTCTTCTGCAGGTCGGCAATCAGTCGGTCCATAGTCGGTAAGCTCCCGTGCCTTTATTCACGAAATTCGGTCCCCATGATGCCATGACGGAGGTTGTCGTGGACGGGGACGGTCGAGGTTATTTTGACGAGTTGAGTCCAATCAAGCAAAGGCACTGAATCAAGGAGAAAGCCGGTCATGAATTTGCCCGAGATACAGCAACGGTTGCGTGACTTCGCCGCAGAGCGGCATTGGGATCGATTCCATACGCCGAAGAATCTGGTCATGGCCTTGGCGGTGGAAAGTGCAGAGTTGATGGAGCACTTCCAGTGGCTGTCCCCCGAGCAGTCCCTGGACGTGCAGAGCGATGCCGACCTCAGGCAGGCGGTTGCCGAAGAGTTGGCGGACGTGGCGATCTATCTGATCCGGTTGGCAGACAAACTGGGGATCGACCTGGAGATCGCCATCCAGGACAAGATGCAGCGCAATGCGGACAAGTACCCTGTGTACCTGGCACGGGGCAACGCCGTGAAATACAACCGGCGCAAGACGCCCTCCGAGGAACGGAATCAGGAAGCCGGAACATGATCAAGACGCTCGACAACCAGGTGATCGCTCTGGCCGGCCTGGCCCAGGCCACACACCTCGTCAGGCAGATCGCCCAGCGCGGTAGCGCGGATGCCGGCGACATGGAGGCCGTGGTCCGCAGTGTGTTCGCGATCGACGCAGACGATGTGCCCTCCGTCTACGGCGGGGTGGACAAGATCAAGACCGGGCTGCAGATCCTGGACCGCCAGCTCGCGGGCTTCGAGCCCCCCGATGCGGAACTGGCGCGCTACGGCGCCACCCTGATCCTCCTGGAGCGCAAACTCGTCAGTGCCCCCCGCCTGCTCGAAACCCTGCGTACCGGCATCGAGCAGGTCAAGGAACAGGCGGAGTATTTCGGTGAACTGAACGATACCGTTTATGCCAACCTGGCCGACCTCTACCAGCGCACGGTGAGCCAGTTACGGCCTCGCGTCATGGTCAACGGCCAGCCGTCCCATCTCACCAACAGCACCAATGCCAACCGTATCCGCGCTCTGCTCCTGGCGGGCATCCGTTCCGTGGTGCTATGGCGCCAGTGCGGCGGCGAGCGCTGGAAACTCCTGTTCCAGCGCAGTGCCATGCGCAAGGAGGCGCGGCGGCTGCTTCAGTCCTCACAGTAGCGGCAAGACCGGGCCGCTTTTTCCCCGCCTACGGTTCGGCCGGCGCCGGTGATGCGCCGGTCTTCCCTTTTTGGTCGGCATGACCCAGGTCCCTGCCGGGGGCGACTTCATCCCGCACCAGGCGTTTCAGTTCGGAGATTTCCGGAAAGCCTCCTTGCTCCTTGCGCGACCAGATCCGCTTACCGTTAACCCATACCTCGAAGAGGCCCCCCGTCCCGGGTTTCAAGGTCAGTTCGCCGATTTCCTGGTCGAAGGTCGTCAACAGTTCCTGTGTCATCCAGGTCGCGCGCAATAGCCAGCGGCACTGGGTGCAATACAGGATTTCGACGCGGTTGTTCATGGTGTCTCCCGAAGTTTGTTGAAGTCCGGGTCGTGTGCGGGTGGAGGCGCTTGGTCCGTGGCCGCCGGTTCAAGCCGGTGGCGTGAGATTTTACCGACATTGGCCGGTGATGTGTCGTCAAGCCGGGGAACCGCCCGCTCCCGATCGCCGCCTGCCTCTTCGACCGCCAGGGTGTCCCGTTTGTCGCGTTCCGGACAAGGTCGGCCCGCCACGGCGGATTTGTGCTCCACGAAACACGCCCAAATCGTGTGGTAATTAAATCAAGGGGTTGTTTTTGCAGGGTATATGTTTCGTGGTACGCCGATTGCTTGGGTCTGATCGTGAGTGTCTACCAGTGTTCCGCACCGGGCTTTTCCAGACGGTGGGTAGCGAACGAATTCAAGGGGCGTGGCGGGACGAAGCAGCGACGGGCAAACGAATCTAGGAGTCTAGCAATGCAAACAGTGCAGAACCATACGGGGGCGGAGTCCGCGGGCCTAAACGCCGCGGTGAATGTCGACGAGATCATGCAGAAGGTCGCCGAGCACAAAGGCTGCGGCACTTCCGGCGGTTCCGGAAAAGCCAGCTGCGGTTCCGGCGCGGGCGCAAACGACCTGCCGCCGGAGATTTGGGAGAAGGTGAAGAACCACCCCTGCTACAGCGAGGAAGCCCATCACCACTACGCTCGCATGCACGTGGCGGTGGCACCGGCCTGCAACATCCAGTGCAACTACTGTAACCGCAAGTACGACTGCGCCAACGAGAGCCGGCCGGGGGTGGTGAGCGAAAAGCTGACGCCGGAGCAGGCGGCGAAGAAGGTGCTGGCGGTGGCCTCCACCATTCCGCAGATGACAGTGCTCGGTATCGCCGGTCCCGGCGATCCGCTGGCCAACCCGGAAAAGACCTTCAAGACCTTCGAACTGGTCGCCAAGCATGCGCCCGACATCAAGCTCTGCGTGTCCACCAACGGTCTGGCGCTGCCCGATCACGTGGAGCGGCTGTCCCAGTACAACATCGATCACGTGACCATCACCATCAACATGATCGATCCGGAGGTGGGCGCCAAGATCTATCCGTGGATCTACTACAAGAAAAAACGCTACACCGGCGTCGAGGCCGCCAAGATCCTCAGCGATCGCCAGTTGCAGGGCCTGGAGATGCTGACCGAGCGCGGCATCCTGTCGAAGATCAACTCGGTCATGATCCCCGGCATCAATGACGAGCATCTGGTGGAGGTCAACAAGGCGGTGAAGTCGCGGGGGGCGTTTCTGCACAACATCATGCCGCTGATCTCGGCGCCGGAGCACGGCACCGTATTCGGTCTGACCGGTCAGCGCGGCCCGACGGCGCAGGAGCTCAAGGCCTTGCAGGATAAGTGCGAAGGCGAAATGAACATGATGCGCCACTGCCGTCAGTGCCGCGCCGATGCGGTGGGTCTGTTGGGCGAGGACCGTAGCGCGGAGTTCACCACCGACAAGATCATGGCGATGGAGGTCAATTACGATCTCGACGCCCGCAAGGCCTATCAGGAGGCCGTGGAAAAGGAACGCCAAGCGGTGGTGGCAGCCAAGCAGGAAGAACTGCAAACCCTGGCCGGTGCGCATTCCGACATCAAGATGCTGATCGCCGTGGCGACCAAGGGCGGCGGCAAGGTCAACGAACACTTCGGCCATGCCAGCGAATTCCAGATCTATGAGCTGTCCACTGCGGGCGCCAAGTTCGTCGGACATCGTCGTGTGGATCTGTACTGCCAGGGCGGTTACGGCGAGGAAGATGCGCTGGGCACGGTGATCCGGGCCATCAACGACTGCCACGCAGTGTTCGTGGCCAAGATCGGCGGCTGTCCGAAGAGCGACCTCAAGGCGGCGGGTATCGATCCCGTGGACCAGTATGCCGGTCAGTTCATCGAACAGTCGGCGATCGCCTACTTCAAGGAGTATCTCGACAAGGTCGCGTCCGGCGAAATCGAGCACGTGGCCAAGGGCGATGCGGTGATCCGCCAGGGCGCTTTGATCGCGGCTTGAGACGACGGTTGAGACAGGCGGCTTCCCTCACCCCAACCGCTCTCCCCAGGGGCGAGGAGCTCAAAGCTCCCTCCTCCCTTGGGGAGGTGGGGATGCGGGTGCTCCCAGGAGTTTGAAACATGGCTTACAAGATAGTCGAAGAAAACTGCACGGGTTGTTGCGCCTGTGAACCGGAGTGTCCGAACCAGGCGATTTCGGAAACGAGCAACGGGCTGTTCGTGATCGACCCGGCCAAATGCACGGAATGCATCGGTCATTACGACGAACCGCAGTGTGTGGCGGTGTGTCCCATCGACCTCACCTGCATCATTGACGAAAACTATCCGCGATACGAAGCGGCTTAAGGGGAACATTCATGGATCTGACCATCACTCCGAGTGCGGAGAAGTTCATTCAGCGCATGGTGCGTTTCGGCGGCGCCGGACCCGACGCCGGTTTCAGGCTGGTCGTGAGTCCCGGGGGCTGTTCCGGCCTGGCATCGGAGTTCAGCATCGAAGCCGCGCCCTTGCCGGGCGACGCCGTCGTCACCGTCCAGGGGCTGAAGCTGTTCCTGCCCGCGGAGAGCCGCTTGCTGCTGCAGGGTGTGACCATGGACTTCAAGGACACTCCGCTGCAGAGCGGTCTGGTATTCATCGACCCAAAGGCGACGGGCTGCGGAAGCTGCGGCAGCGGCGTATCTGCACCGGTTCCGGGCGAGGGTTCCGCGGGAATCTCCGGCATTCCCATCAAGAGCGTCTGAGACCCGGCGGCAATGGTCATGGCCCGCAGCGCAGTCCTGGAAGCAGCGCCGATCTTGGGCGATTCGGGGGCCGAGTGCCTGGGCGAGGGTCTGCCTGCCGAAGCGGAGCGGCATCTGCGTCTGGCCGGCCAGAACTATCACCGGGACGAGGTGGCGTTGGGGCATCTCCGGGCCGCCTGGGAACACGCACCGGGGCATGCGGCGGTCTACATCGGCAAGTACCGGTTCTATTTTTACAAGAACCGGCTGGCCGAAGCCTTGGAAACCGCCAAGGAATGCCTGGTGAAGGCGGCGCTCGACAACGGCATGTCCCCCGATTGGCGGGAGGCCAGACCGGAGGATGCGGATTTCTCCAGCTTCGAGGCCGTCCTGCCGCGGTTTTTCCTGTTCACGCTCAAAGGCTATGCGTATTTGCAGATGCGCCTGGGCAACCTGGAAGAAGGCCGGGCCGCGGTCGAGAAACTGCTGGAGCTGGATCCGACGGACAAGCTCGGCGGCAGGGTGTTGATGGGCGTCCTGGAGAGGCAGGCCAATGGGGACGACGAGGAGTGAGATCGAGGAGGCGCGCGACTGGCAGGGCAATCTGCTGGATTGCAGCCGCTGCGAGCAGCGGGAAGGGCTGACCGAAGGCCGCTGTCATCTCGGCCACGCCTGCGTGCACGATCGCTACGCCCGCCGTATCGACCGGTTCTTCAGGTGGAATCCGGATCTGGCCAAATCCTACCTGGAGCATCCGTATTTCGAGACCCGGGCAGTGGCGGCCAAGCACGTGGAGCTGTTCTACCTGCCGCGGCTGGTGGCGGATCCGGACGAGACCGTCCGGCAGAGCGTGGCCCAGCGCCTGCCCGTGCGCTCGAAACCGTTCGAAATCCTCCGGCACGATCCGCACCGGGACGTCCGGGTCAGAGTGGCCGAGCGGCTGGAGCCGCGCGATTTGGCCACGATGATCGGAGATACGGATTATTTCGTGCGGCAGATCGTGGCGCGGCGCCTGCCGCCCGGTCTGCTGGTGAAGATGATCCACGACCCCGATCCGGAGGTTCGCAAAGTGGTGGCGCAGCGGATTGCGCCGGAATGGCTGCCGACGCTGGCGGCGGATACGGAGATGCCGGTCCGGCTGGCGGCGGTCAGGCGCATGGACAACAAGCAGCTGCGGCAGTTCGTCAAGGACCCGGACTGGCGCTTGCGTTACGAGGTCGCCGGCCGGCTGGAGCTCGCCGATCTGGAGCCCCTGCGCGCCGATCCGGAACCGGCGGTGCGGGAGTTGGTGGCGCAGCGGCTCAATCGACCGCGGGGCGAAGGCGTTTGGCCGGAGGCATGTTGACGATGTATCGAGAGGATAGCCATGGGTGACATCAGTCGCGACAGCGATAGCATGGAACTGAACGATCCGCCGAAGTTCAACTTCGGGGAAAAGGTCAGATCCAAGAAGGTAGTGCGCAACGACGGCACTTTCACCGGCGCGGAAATCGGCGAAGTGCTGGTCAAGAAGGGTGAGGTCGGCTACGTCAAGAGCATCAACACCTTTCTCCAGCAGTTCTACATCTACGCCGTGGACTTCCCGGACCGGGGTTATGCGGTCGGTATGAAGGGTCGGGAGCTGGAGTCGGTCGACAATCCGCCGCCCTCGAAGCAGGACGCCGAACCGAGGGGGGAAACCGCATGATCGACCAACGCGCTCCGATCTATCAGTGGGGACAGAAGGTCTCCACCGAAGTCGACATCTTCAACGACGGTACTTACCCCGATCATGAACCGGAGGCGCTGCTGGTCGCGGCCGGCACCGAGGGCGAGATCGTCCAGATCGGCCATCACGAGGAAGCCAACATTCCGGTGTATCTGGTCGAATTTCCCGGAGGCTACGTCATCGGCTGCTTCGAGGAGGAGCTGCGCTCGGAACGGAAATCGGTCCAGGTGGCGGGCCTGCTCTAGCGGGTGACGGCGAAGGGCCGGGTCATGGGGTACGGAGGCGGCGTCATGGGCAGCATTCAGGCGATAGCGAATACCCAACCCAACGAGCTGGATCTGAAACGCATCGAACGTGCCATCCAGGCCCGCAAGCGCTACCGCTATGTCACCCCCGAGGTGCATCCGACCGAGGATGGCTATCTGATCCAGAGTTCCTGCTGTTCGCGCAACATCGATCCCAACGGTGGAGTCATCGACATCGCCCGGCTGGAGTTCAAGCCGAGCCGTGGCTGCTGGTGGCTGTACCACAAGGATCACGCGATCGGACACTGGATCATGCACGGCGAGTATCGCTCGCTGCAGCAAATCCTGGCGCTGTTGAACGAAGACCCGAACAGGCGGTTCTGGCAATGAGCGAGACCTCGATCTACCTGGACAACAACGCCACGACACGGCCGGCTCCGGAGTGCGTGGCGGCGATGATGGCCTGCCTCCAGATGCATTATGGCAACCCCTCCAGCAAGCATCGTCTGGGCGAGGCCGCCAAGATGGAGGTCATCGCCGCACGGGCCAGGCTCGCCGCGCTGCTGGGCGCCTCTCCGGCGGAAATCGTTTTCACCAGCGGTGGTACCGAATCCATCCAGCAGGCCATCCGCGGTGCGCTGGCCTTGGCGGCGGACAAGCGCCGGGTGGTGACCAGCGCCGTAGAGCATCCGGCGACCTTGCTTCTGCTGGAGCATCTGGAAGCGCAGGGGCTCGAGGTGATCCGTCTGCCGGTCGACCGGCAGGGGCGGCTTGACCTCGCCATGCTGGATGCCGCGCTCACTCCCGATACCGGCTTGTTGAGCCTGATGTGGGCCAACAACGAAACCGGCGTGCTGTTTCCCGTCGCGGAAGCGGCGGCGCTGGCCGCGAGCCGGGGGGTACTGTTCCATTGTGATGCGGTCCAGGCCGTAGGCAAGCTGCCCATCGATTTGAGACTGGTGCCGCTGGATTTCCTGTCCCTGTCCGGACACAAGCTGCATGGCCCCAAAGGCATCGGCGCGCTGTTCGTGCGCAAGGGCCGCAAACTGCCGCCGCTGCTGTTGGGTCACCAAGAGCGCGGGCGCCGCGGCAGCACCGAGAATGTGGTGGGCATCGTGGGGCTGGGCGTGGCGGCGGAACTGGCGGCGGAACATTTGGCGAGCGGGATCGACGCCGTCGCCCGGCTGCGCGACCGCCTGGAAAGCCGGCTGCTCGCTGCGTTGCCGGGGGCTTCGGTGAACGGCGCCGGTGCGCCTCGGGTGGCCGGGACGTCCAGCTTCAATCTGGGGAATGTCGAAGCCGAGCTGGTGCTGGACAAGCTGGACCGCGCCGGGGTCTGCGCCTCTGCCGGAGCGGCCTGCAGCGCGGGTGGTACGGAGCCTTCCCACGTGTTGACGGCGATGGGGCTGGGGAAGGAGGGAGCATTGGCCACCCTCCGTTTTTCATTGAGCCGCTACACCACCGTGGCCGAGGTGGATGCCGTGTGCGGCCTGTTGCCGGGGATCGTGCGCAGCCTGCTGGCCGAGGCGGCGTGAACCCCGGCCGATTCCGAAACGACCGACCGATTTTTTCAACCTCTGACCCGGAGTCTTCATGAAGGTAATGATCCGTAGAAACGCCGCTGGCGAACTGTCCGCCTATGTTCCCAAGAAAGACCTGGAGGAGCCGATCGTGTCCCAGGAGAAACCGGAAATGTGGGGGGGCACGGTGACGCTGGCCAACGGCTGGCAGCTCGTACTTCCGGAGATGGCCGAAGGCACGACGTTGCCGATCACGGTCGATGCCAGGAAGCTCGCCGGGAGCGACGACTGACCATGGCGCTCACGACGGAAGCGCTCGAGCGGATTCGGAGCCAGCTTGGCACAGCGGCTACGGCGGCGGAGCAGGTTTCCGCCTTGCGCCGGGCCTTTCCCGGTCTGTCCGTCACCCGTTGCGACGCCGGCGACATCGATACGGAGACGCCGGTGCTCGAAACGACCCGGTTCAACCTGTATCTGCTCGATGCCGCCGATCATTGTGCCCGCGTGACCGCCGACCTGAGCCGCGCCACCGGCCTGATCCTGGCCGAGAAACCCAAGGGGGCCGCGCCATGAGCGTCCAGCCGAGCATACTGTTTTCCGATCCGGACATGAGCCTCGCCGAACTGGAGGCGGTCGAGGAAGTGCTGAAATCGCCGAGGCTTTCCGCCGGCTCGGTGGTTGAAGATTTCGAAGCCGCCTTCGCCGAATATCTGGGTCGGAAACATGCGGTGGCGGTGAGCAGTGCCACGATGGGGCTGCTGCTGGCGCTTCGGGCTTACGGCATCGGGCCGGGCGACGAAGTCATAGCCCCTCCTTTCGGCTTCCGCGAAACCGCCCATGCCATTACGCTGGCCGGCGCGAAGCCGGTGTTCGTGGACATCGACTACTGGACCTGCACCCTCGTGCCGGACAAGGCGGCTGCCGCCGTCACGCCCCAGACCAAGGCCATCCTGGCCAGCAACGTCAACGGCCACCCGGCGCTGTGGGCGCAGCTCCGGGCGCTGGCCGACGAATGCGGCCTGATTCTGATCGAGGATTCCAGCGAGGCCATCGGCTCGCGTTATCAGGGCAGGCTGGTCGGAAGCTTCGGTGACTGCTCGATCTTCGACTTCACCCAGCCCAGTGCCCTCACCACCGGTGAGGGTGGCATGGTGGTGACCGACGACGGGAATCTGGCGCTCCGCCTGCGCGGCCACCGCAACCGCCGCCTGGACGAGCGTAACTCGGTGGTGTTGGGCGATTCGCCGCCGTACCGGGCGGAAATGAGCGACATCAACGCGGCCCTCGGCCTGGCCCAACTGGAGCGGCTGGACGGGATACTCGAGCGGCGTAAGGACGTCGAAGCCTATTACGATGCCTTCATGCAGTCCTTCGAGGGCATCAAGCCGGCTTATCAGGCGCCGGAGGTCGACGAACTGCACTGGATGGTCTACCTGGTGCATCTGGGGACGCGCTTCACCCGTTCCAGCCGTGACGTGGTCATCCAGGACCTGGCGACGGCGGAGGTGGAATCCGTGGCTTTCTGTTCGCCCCTGCATACCCAGCGCCATTACCTCGACCTGGGTTACCGCAAGGGCCAGTTCTTCGTGACGGAAAAGCTGGCGGACCGGGCCATCGCCCTGCCGTTCCACTGCCATCTCACGGAAGACCAGATCGGCTTCATCGTCCAGACCGCCAAGGATTCATCCGTCAACGTGGGCGCCGGTGCCGCGATCTATCTGTGAGCGAAGAGACGATGTCCGGTTATCTACGTACCGGAATTCGGCGGAATGCAAAGGTCTGCGTGACCGTCCTGCCCTCCGGCAAGACGGTCGAAATCAGCAGTGGCAGCCGTCTGCTGGACGCGGTGCTGCTGACGGGCGATGCGATCGTTCCCCGCTGTGGCGGCCATGCCCGATGCGGGGAATGTCACGTGCTGGTGCGATACGGCGGACGCGGCTTGTCCAAGATCCGTCCCGACGAGCGGGAAAAGCTCGAAAACATGCGAGGTACGGAGACCCTGTCCAGGCTGTCCTGCCAGGCGGTCCTGGGCTCCCGTGAGATCACCATCGAACTGATGTTCCAGAAGAGAGGATAACTCCCATGACGACCACAGAAAAAATCGAATCCTTGATCCATGTCCGCTTCGCGCCCAATGGCACGGTCATGGAAATCGGCGAGCGCCCGCCGGGCGTCGAGGCGCAGACCTGGTTCAACTACCTAAGCCAGAACACGTCCAACTGCTACCAGGCACTGGCCGGCGGACGCGGCATGTTCCGGCTGCCGCGTCCGCAAGTGGATGCGCTCAAAGCCGCCCTTTCATCCGCGGGGTGAACCTCATGACGGCAACGATACCCACCGAGATTCAGGCCGGGCTGGCCGGCGGCCAGGTCATTCCGTACCTGGGTCCTGGCGTGCTGGATCTGGACGGCGGCAGCGCCGTACCCAGCGCTCCGGAAACCCTGGTGGAACTGATCACCGCCAAGGTGACCGTGCCCCACAAGATCCGCAGGAACCTCACCGCGGCGGGTCAATACATCGAAAACTTCAAGCATCGCAAGACCCTGGTCGGCCTGCTCAAGGAGGCTTTCGCCGCGGCGCCGGCGCCCAACAGTCTGCACCGGTATCTGGCGGGGCAGCCGTTGCCGTTGATCGTCGATGCCTGGTACGACGCCAGCATGGCGGCGGCGCTGGCCGGGCGGTCCGATTTCGGACAGGTCCAGGGGGTGAGCCGCGCCGAGCATTTCGGCGAGTGGGTGCATTATTTCCACGCCGATGGAAGTCCTGCCGCAGAGGCGGACGCTGCGAACTGGAATCTCCTGCTCTACAAGCCACTGGGCGGTATCGCCCCGGCTGCAAACTTCATCCTGTCCGACTCGGACTACGTCGAAGTGTTGACGGAAATCGACATTCAGACGCCGATCCCGGAACCCGTAAAGCAGATCCGTAGCGGTCGCCACTTCCTGTTCCTGGGCTGCCGCTTCCGTACCCAGCTGGAGCGGACCTACGCACGGCAAATCATGAAGCGCTCGTCGGATCTGCACTGGGCGGTGCTGCCGGACGAGCCGACCCGCAACGAAGAGCGTTTCCTGGCGGAGCAGCGCATCCGGCGGATCGATCTGCCGCTCGAGGACTTCGTGCGACGACTGGCGGGCGCGGCAGCCGCGCGACAGGCGGCTTGAGCCCAAGGGAATCCGCTTCGGGCCCGCCGAAGGCGTGTTCAGCTTGCCCGGATCGCGTCGTATACGCGGGCCATTTCGTCGGCGGCCACTTCGGTGACGGCGGCGGGGGCGAAAACATCCGTCCCGGACAACCACTCCCGGCAGCAATCCTCGTTGCGCAGGGCGATGCAGACGGCGTGATTGAGCTCATAGAGGCGGAATGCCAGCCCGGCGTCGCGCAGCGAGGACTGCAAGGCATTCTGGACCAGGCTGCGCACCACCCGGTGGGGTTCCGAATAGGGAATCTCGCCGGCGCGGCCGGCGGCGGCTTCGACGCAGGCGTGCACATCGTAGGAGGCGTGCCCGCGGCAGGCCAGGGGGCGGACCTGGTAGATCAGGCAGATCCCGTTCTGGATGTAGGGACAACGCAGCCGCAGCGCGACCCGCTGCGCCTCGTCCAGTCCGCGCGTCTGGGCGTCGGCGTCGGCGATGCGGGCGGGGAGGTCGATGCCGATGGACTTGAATCTGCCGTCACTCCAGCGGACGTAGCGGTCGATCATCAGCACTTCGGGCGCCGTGGCGGTGACCCGCAGCGTGCAGCAGGTCGCGCAGCCCTTGTGGCAGGCCAGCGGCGGCTGCCCTTCCGCCTGGATGTCGACGTTGCGGTCGAAGCTGTCCCAGGCCTGGAGCAGCAGGCCGTCGACGAGACCGCCGCTGCCTTGCCGTGTTTTCAGCGTTTCGGCAAAGGCCCGGTGCTGTGCCTTGAAGAAGGACAAAGGTCCGGAATCGCCGCCGTCATGGCCCGCCATTTCTGGGTCAGCTCCGCAAAAAGTTGTTGCCGTCTGCCCATGATAGCCGGACTGCCGGTTAATAACCATACTATTTGTAGTAGAATTGCGCCGAGGGCATCCGGTTCGGTTGTCCGGAGCAATTGATACACGTCGAGGAGCGAGGAGAAAAACATGGTTGGTGAGTTTTGGTATCGCGGAGAAAGATTCAGGGCCACGATTCACGGGCGTCCGGGCAAGGAAGAGCTGTTTCTGATCCACATGCTGGAAGACGACGAGGAGGGGCCGGAAATCTCGCTGGACCGTTTCGAGGATCCCGGCAACGATCCGTACCAGAGCCTGGAGGAGTGCCTGGCGATGCTGGCAGACCGGCTGATGAAGGAACAGGGGATTTCGGCCTCCAGGCCGGAGGCGGAATTCGCCTGGGTCCAGCCCAAGACCGGGGTCAACGTGCACAGCGGCGTTCAGGCCCATTGACGGGCAAGGCCCCGGACGGGCCGCTCCGTCCGGGGCTGTTTGGCCGGGGAGGCAGTCCACCTTGGCCAGTCCCTCACCGAATCGTCATTGGCCGGCCATGGCTCTGACTTAATTCGGGCTTATGGTTCCTCGCTTCGATCAACCCCCTGCGAGGAGTCCCATGATCACTGCCGCAGCGTCCCACCCGCATACCGCCTTCCGATCCGGGTGCCGAAAAAATTCCGTTCAGACGCTCGTTCCCGCCTTGGTTCTGGCCTTGGCCGGCTGTGCTTCCGTCAATGCCGAGAATTCGGTCCCGCAGATGGAACAGGGCATTCAGATCGGGGATCCGGCTCCCGGCAGGGCGGTGATTTGGAGCCGGGCGGACCGTCCCGCGCGCATGATGGTGGAATACGCTTTCAGCGCTGATTTCGCCGGTTCGAAAACCGTCCGCGGTCCCTATGCCCTGGAAGGCACCGACTATACCGCCCGCCAGGAGCTGACCGGCTTGCCGGCGGGCAGGGACGTCCATGTAAAGGTCTGGTTCGAGGATCTGACCAATGCCCGCAGCCGGAGTGAGCCTGTGACGGGGCATTTCGACACCATCGGCAGGCGTGACGACATCCGTTTCGTATGGGCCGGCGACACTGCCGGTCAGGGCTGGGGCATCAACCCCGCTTTCGGCGGGATGAAGATCTACGAAACCATGCGCCGGGTGAAGCCCCGGTTCTTCATCCATAGCGGGGACACCGTCTAGCGTTCTCCCGTCACTCCGGACTGGGTCACGGAACCCGCACCGCGGCGATCAGGCCCGGTTTCGAGGGTAGGGCGTCTCGGTCGTGATCCGCGGATCATCCAACGGGCGGCCTACGGTAAAGTGATACAGCGACTGGAACGCCTTCCCGGACAGCCCCAGCAGTTCGTGGAAGGCGTCGTCGAAGTAGCAGCCGATGCCCGTGCCGCGCAGACCACGGGCTTCGGCTTCCAGATAGAGCGCCTGGCCCAGGAGTCCCGCTTCCCAGTGAAGCTGGCGATAACGCCAGGGCGCGGCGTTCAGGATCCCTTCAAACTCCGCCAGCATCCCCAGGGCGAAGGCGCTGTCGGCGGCGATGGCCTGGTGGCAGCAGACGGTGCGGGCCAAGGGGCCGCAACCGCCTTCCGCCAGCAGGAACAGCGGCAGGTGCCTCGGACAGTCCGAGGGTCGGGTCCAGGCGAAATCCGGCCGCAAGGCCGCGCGCAGCTTCGTTTCCGCGTCCCGGCTGCGCGGCAGGGCGTACAGCCCCGGAGCCAGTCCCGTGACCCGGTGGACGAACAGGACCGGGTGCAGGGCCGGTGTCAGGTTCCAGACGTCCCAGGGAGCGCAAGGTCGGGCCAGCAGCGCGTCCAGCAGGGCATAGAAATCGTTCCTCACCAGTTCGAACCGCCGGTCGAAGCGCTGGGCGCTGCGGCGCTGACGGATCACTGCGGTGGCGGCAACGGCCGGCAGATCGGCGCGAGGCGGATAATCCGTCTCGGGCGGGGAGGGAGTTGCTTGAACAGAACCCCGGCTGGCATCGGCCACCTCGTCGATGACGGGCCAGTGGTACATGGGGTGCGGGTCGAGGACGTTCGCCTTGCCGGCCCACTTCAGATTGCCGAACACAGGTGGAGGCAGCGGCGGGGCGGGTTCGATGACGACCTCGAGCAGGAGTTCGGCTTCTTCGCCTTCGGCGCCGGCAAACTCGGCCGCGCGGTCGAGCCCCAGCAGGCGGGCGGTGACGCCGGCATCCGCCATCTCCACCCGGCGCAGGCCCCATCCCAGGGCGGCGGCGGCGTAGCGCAGGGCGCCGATGGCGTGACCGGTGTCGAGCTGGCAGTAACGAAAAGCCCGTTCGCCGTATTTCCATGCCTCCCGCCAATGGATGGAGCTGAGGCCGATCAACAGCCGGGAGGGACCGTCAGCGGTGTCGGGCGTCGCCCGGGCCCGGCATTCGAGCGCATGGTCGCGGCTGAGGTAATGGTAGATGCCGTCGTCCAGCCCGTCGAGGTTCTGGCAGACTACGTAGCCTTCGGTGGGGTGGAGGTTGCCGCTGGAAGGATTGCAGCGCAGCGACCAGCGGTCCGGGCCGTATTCCTTCCAGGCCGACAAGGCCAGGGACAGTTCGAGCAGCAGGCCGACCGAATCCAGCGTCAAAGCGCGGGGCGGGACGGCGCCGGGCCGGTGCAGATCCGGATACGAGGTATCGAGACGATCCGCCAGCAGGGGAAGCCGGATTCGGTCGGTGCCTTCGAAAGTCCGGAATGGATCGGGCTGCGCGCTCCAGTCCAGGGTCTCGGGTCCTGCCGCGTAGCGTTCGAGCCGGTGTTTGGTGCGTTCGTGATAAGCGAATATGCGCCGCGAATCGCCGTCGTTCATCGGCCGATGGAATCCTCGAGAGCCGGGCAGGGATGAGGCCGGCGGCAGCTTTCCGGATCGGCGTCGGCCGTTTGCCGGCTGCTGCCGAGCCCGATCCAGGCCCGGATCGTTTCCGGATCGAAGCCGACCTCCCGCCGTTCCCCGACCCGTATGAGCGGACGACGGATCAGCAGGGGGTCCGCCAGCATCGAGGCGATCGCCTCCTCCGCGTCCAGGGATTCCGGGACGATTTCCCCTGCCTTGACGCGAGGGGCCGCTCGGTTGAACCACTCGGCCACGGGGCGGTCGCCGAAAAACAGCCGCAGTTCGCCGGCGCGCCAAGGCGTCGCCAGGAGGTCGTGGACGATCAATTCGTGCCCGGCCTCGCGGAGCATCTGCTTCTGGCGCGCGTTGTTGGCACAGCCGGGTTTTTCGTAGAAGTGGACCCGAGCCATGGCGGTGTCAGCTCGCCCATGCCTGATGGGGTCGGTAATCGCCGGGGGCGATGGCCTCGGCTTGGCCGATCGCGCCGCATTTGAGGCAGTGTTCCAGTACGTTGAAGGCCTGGTCCGAACACAGATCGTCGCGCGATTGCTTGCAGCCGGTGGCGCCGCAGGTCTTGCAGGTATACAGGGTGCCATTGCAGGGCTCGCCGCTGCTTTTGCGCGTGCCTTGACACAATTTCAGAGCCGATTTGATCACCTGGTAGGTCATGGTTACTCCTTAGTCAGTGTGGTCTATGCGTGAAACTCGTGCCAGCTTTCATCTAGCTCAAATAATTGGCGGAAACGCCGTCGGTATCGATCAGGACTTCACCGTTTTCGATTTTCAGCGGATATTCGGCCAGCGTGCAGCGCTTGCCCTTGATGCAGCCACCATCGCTGTCGAACTCCCAATCGTGGTGCGCACAGGTCAAGGTCCTGCCGTCGAAACGGGCATCCGCCAGCGGCTCCCGGGCATGGGGGCACATCCCCTGGAAGGCGCGGGGCCGCCCGCCGCTTGGCCATACCACCAGCATCAGGGTGCGGTTGACCGCCACGACCTCGTATTTGCCTTCTCTTGGTTCGCTTTCGTCACAGACCTTGGTGAACATGGCTGATCCTGCCGGTTGAGCGGGACGCCGTCGGCGGCGTCCCTTGTCGAAGGTTCAGACCGGGCGGTTGTCCGGGATTCGGATCGGGCCCATGATCTTCAGGCCCTCCTCGAAACTGATCACGTCGAACTTCTCGTCGAAGTTTGCCGCGGCCTCCGCGACGGCGACCAGCTTGCCGGCGGTGTCGAGCTTCTTGAGGTCGTTCTTTTCGATGCGGAACAGTTCCAGCAGTTCGTTGTACACGGTCGCCTCATCCAGCGGCAGCACCCAGAAGGTGGCGCCGCGATGCGTGATCTGGTAGCGCCTGGAAATGTCCAGGTTGCCGGCGAAGAAAAAATACTTGCCGGCAGGCGATAGCTTGTCTCCCAGGACGTCCATGAGCAGATCGAGATGCTCCAGCGACAGCGCCACGCCAGCCAGGAAGGGAAGGGTGGGTTCGCCGGCTTTCGCCACGGTCATCACTTGATCGAACTTGATTTCGGGCGGGCGAGCCTCGTCGCTCACTTGCTGGGCGAACTTCAGGGCGATCATTCCGCGGAAGCCGAAGACCCCCGGCTGGGCAGTGGCACCTTTGAAGACTGGGCTCAACAGCCGTTTTTCGTTTTCCAGGGACGCGAGGGGAGTTTCGCTAATGTTGGTCATGACGCTCCTTAAAAGTTGGTTTTCGGTGAAATAGACGGTATTGCGTTGAAACGAGGCGTGGGACGGGCTGAACCGCCCGGTTTTCGGCCGATGCACTCAGGTGACGACGACCGGGACGGCGAGCCTGACCTTGCGGCCCAGTTGCATGTCCACCTTCTGGCGAGCTTTTTCGATCGTGAGGGGTTTCGTCAGCAAGGAGTTCGCTCCCTGTTTGAGACATTCCTGCGCCAGGGGATCGGTGGCGGCGTCGGCCACCACGATGATCCGGATGTCTTCCAGGCGCGCGCGGATTTCTGCCAGGACGTCGATGCCCCGGCTCCTGACCACGCCCAGCCCTAGCAGCAGTACCGCCGGTTTCCAGTCCAGCGCCTTGGCATAGGCGGCCTCGAGGCTGCCCAGTTCGTGGGTTTCGATTTCGTCGTGCAGCATGAACTGCAGGGCGGCACGGGTGATTTCGTCGTCGTCGACGACGAAGACCCGCCTGTCGTCCACCGCTCTTTCGGTATCGACGCCTATCTGCATGGGCTTCTCCTGATCGTTTGGGTTTTTCCGTCCGGTCGAACCGGCTGCGCCTTCCCTTGGCCTCCGGGGGCGCCACTCGAACCGTCGGCGCCCCAACCATGGAGACCTTCATCCCGAATCTTGCAATCCATGTGCCGTTCTCCGGCCGGTTTCCGGCAGGGTGGGCATTTCAAGGGCTTGGGCCGGATGACGGGCGATCTGAGAGAAGGAAGCTTGTGCCGTTCCCTACAAACAGTGAGGTTTTGTTGCGTTGTGAACATCCCCGAAACTCCTCCGGGTGTCCGTCCATGGGGGGACGTTTACAGGAATTTCATGTCGTTAGCGGGGCGTAAAGAAGGGTGGCACACCGGTTGCTTGGGAGCCAAGCGTGCAGCGTTCACTGCCGTGAAAGTGGCGGCGACAAGAAGAAGAAAAAGAAAGCGCCTTCCTCGTGCGGCGGGTCGGAGGTTCCAACATCGGCAGAACGCTGCTGGCCATGAAGCATCGATCATCCTGATTAATTCGGAGAAACACCATGTCAAGTCTGAGACAAATTGCGTTCTACGGCAAAGGCGGCATCGGCAAGTCCACCACCTCCCAGAACACCCTGGCCGCTCTGGCCGAAATGGGCCAGAAGATCCTGATCGTCGGCTGCGACCCCAAGGCCGACTCCACCCGTCTGATCCTGCACGCCAAGGCCCAGGACACCATCCTGTCCCTGGCCGCCGACGCCGGCAGCGTCGAGGACCTGGAGCTGGAAGACGTGATGAAGGTCGGCTTCCGCGACATCCGTTGCGTGGAATCCGGCGGTCCGGAACCGGGCGTGGGTTGCGCCGGCCGCGGCGTGATCACCTCGATCAACTTCCTGGAAGAAGAAGGCGCCTATGACGGCATCGACTACGTCTCCTACGACGTGCTCGGCGACGTGGTGTGCGGCGGCTTCGCCATGCCCATCCGCGAGAACAAGGCGCAGGAGATCTACATCGTCATGTCCGGCGAAATGATGGCCATGTATGCGGCCAACAACATCTCCAAGGGCATTCTGAAATACGCCAACTCCGGCGGCGTGCGTCTGGGCGGCCTGATCTGCAACGAGCGCAAGACCGACAAGGAGCTGGAACTGGCCGAATCGCTGGCCAAGAAGCTGGGCACCCAGCTGATCTACTTCGTGCCGCGCGACAACATCGTGCAGCACGCCGAGCTGCGCCGCATGACCGTGATCGAATACGCCCCGGATTCGGTGCAGGCCGGTCACTATCGCAACCTGGCGCAGAAGATCCACGCCAACTCCGGCAACGGCATCATCCCGACCCCGATCACCATGGACGAGCTGGAAGACCTGCTGATGGAGCATGGCGTGATGGCCCAGGTCGACGAGTCGCAGGTCGGCAAGACCGCGGCCGAGCTGGCGGCGTAAGGAGATCGGCGGCACGGCGGCGTGTGGTCGTTCCGGCCGCGCGCCGCTTCTGGGCCATCTGCCGGTCGTTTTTCACAACTCAATCAGGAGCTTTAGCAATGAGCCTCACAGTTGAGCAAGTCAAACAGAGAAACAAGGACCTCATCAAAGAGGTGCTTGAGGTTTATCCCGACAAGACGGCCAAGCGCCGCGCCAAGCACCTTGGCACCTTCGAAGAAGGCAAGCCCGACTGCGGGGTCAAATCCAACATCAAGTCGATCCCCGGTGTCATGACCATCCGCGGCTGCGCCTACGCCGGTTCCAAGGGCGTGGTCTGGGGCCCGATCAAGGACATGATCCACATCAGCCACGGTCCGGTCGGCTGCGGCCAGTATTCCTGGGCGTCGCGCCGCAACTACTACATCGGCACCACCGGCATCGACACCTTCGTCACCATGCAGTTCACCTCCGACTTCCAGGAGAAGGACATCGTCTTCGGTGGCGACAAGAAGCTGGAGAAGATCATCGACGAAATCGAGGAACTGTTCCCGCTGAACCACGGCATCACCGTTCAGTCGGAATGCCCGATCGGCCTCATCGGCGACGACATCGAAGCGGTTTCCAAGAAGAAATCCAAGGAATACAGCGGCAAGACCATCGTTCCCGTCCGTTGCGAAGGTTTCCGCGGCGTGTCTCAGTCTCTGGGCCATCACATCGCCAACGACGCGGTGCGCGACTGGGTGTTCGACAAGGCCGGCGACAAGCACCCCGAGTTCCAGTCCACGCCGTACGACGTCGCCATCATCGGCGACTACAACATCGGCGGCGATGCCTGGTCTTCCCGCATCCTGCTGGAAGAAATGGGGCTGCGCGTGATCGCCCAGTGGTCCGGTGACGGCACCCTGGCCGAGCTGGAAAACACGCCGAAGGCCAAGCTGAACGTGCTGCACTGCTACCGTTCGATGAACTACATCTCCCGCCACCTGGAAGAGAAGTACGGCGTGCCCTGGGTCGAGTACAACTTCTTCGGTCCCACCAAGATCGCCGAGTCGCTGCGCAAGATCGCCAGCTTCTTCGACGACAAGATCAAGGAAGGTGCGGAGCGCGTCATCGCCAAGTACCAGCCGCTGATGGATGCGGTGATCGCGAAGTACCGTCCGCGTCTGGAAGGCAAGAAGGTCATGCTGTTCGTCGGTGGCCTGCGTCCGCGTCACGTGATCGGCGCCTACGAGGACTTGGGGATGGAGATCGTCGGTACCGGCTACGAGTTCGGCCACAACGACGACTACCAGCGCACCACGCACTACGTCAAGGACGGCACGCTGATCTATGACGACGTGACGGGCTATGAGTTCGAGAAGTTCGTCGAAGCCATCCAGCCCGACCTGGTCGGCTCCGGCATCAAGGAAAAGTACGTCTTCCAGAAGATGGGCGTGCCGTTCCGGCAGATGCACTCCTGGGACTATTCCGGTCCGTACCACGGTTATGACGGCTTCGCCATTTTCGCCAGGGACATGGACATGGCCATCAACAACCCGGTCTGGGGGATGACCAAGGCCCCGTGGAAGAGCGCGGCTTAAGCCATAGCCGGAAGAGAAGGTCAGTAGGGTGCGCCTGGCGCACTACACATAGCAAAGCGGTGCGCCTCTCCTGGTGCATCCTACAACCGAGATTTGGAGTCTGAACATGAGTCAGAATGCAGAAAAAGTCCTAGACCACTTCAACCTGTTCCGCGAACCGGAATACATCAATCTGTTCGAGAGCAAGCGTAAAGAATTCGAGTTCATGCCGCCCGACCAGCAGGTCGAGGAAGTGCGTGAATGGGCCAAGACCGAGGAATACAAGGAAAAGAACTTCGCCCGCGAAGCGCTCGTGGTCAACCCCGCCAAGGCCTGTCAGCCGCTGGGCGCGGTCTTCGCGGCCGTCGGTTTCGAAGGCACCATCCCCTTTGTCCACGGCTCCCAGGGATGTGTGGCGTATTACCGTTCGCATTTCAGCCGGCACTTCAAGGAGCCGACCTCCTGCGTGTCTTCGTCCATGACCGAGGACGCGGCGGTGTTCGGCGGTCTGAACAACATGATCGACGGCCTGGCCAACACCTACAACATGTACAAGCCGAAGATGATCGCGGTTTCCACCACCTGCATGGCGGAAGTGATCGGCGACGACCTGAACGCTTTCATCAAGACCTCGAAGGAAAAGGGCAGCATTCCGGCCGATTTCGACGTTCCGTTCGCCCATACGCCGGCCTTCGTCGGCAGCCACATCACCGGCTACGACAACGTCATGAAAGGCATCCTGCAGCACTTCTGGGACGGCAAGTCCGGCACCGTCGAGCCGCTGGTGCGCCAGCCCAATGAATCCATCAATTTCCTCGGTGGTTTCGATGGCTACACGGTAGGCAATCTGCGGGAAATCAAGCGTATCTTCAATCTGTTCGGCATCGACTACACCATCATCGGCGACAACAGCGACGTGTGGGACACCCCCACCGACGGCGAGTTCCGCATGTACGACGGCGGCACCACCCTGGAGCAGGCGGCCAACGCGCTGCACGCCAAGGCCACGATATCCATGCAGGAGTTCTGCACGGAGAAGACGCTTCCGTTCATCGCCGAGCATGGCCAGGAAGTCGTCGCTCTGAATCACCCGATCGGCGTGAAGGGGACCGACAGGTTCCTGATGGAAATCTCGCGCCTGACCGGCAAACCGATTCCGGTGGAGCTGGAGAAGGAACGCGGCCGTCTAGTGGATGCCATCGCCGATTCCACCGCCCATATCCATGGTCAGAAGTTCGCCATCTACGGCGATCCCGATCTGTGCTACGGCTTGGCGGAGTTCCTGTTGGAACTGGGCGCGGAGCCGACCCATGTCCTTGCCACCAACGGTGGCAAGGCCTGGGAAACCAAGATGCAGGCACTGTTCGATTCGTCGCCGTTCGGCAAGAACTGCAAGGTCTACCCCGGCCGTGACCTGTGGCACATGCGCTCGCTGCTGTTCACCGAGCCGGTCGATTTCCTGATCGGCAACACCTACGGCAAATATCTGGAGCGCGACACCGGCACGCCGTTGATCCGCATCGGCTTCCCGATCTTCGATCGCCACCACAAGCACCGTTATCCGGTGTGGGGCTATCAAGGCGGCCTGAATGTTCTGGTCTGGATTCTCGATCGCATGTTCGAGGCGATCGATGCCAACACCAACATTCCCGCCAAAACCGACTACAGCTTCGACATCATTCGCTGAGTCGCGGCACGTAGGTCTTTTCCTCCTGTCCGCGCGAGTGCCCCCTTCACCCGCGCGGCAGGCCGGAAAAGGTCCGTTCGCAAGCCATCGCTCTGCCCTCTGTCCGGCTGGACAGTGCCATGGCAGCAGTCACGGTAAATACTTCACAAAAAGTGTGGTTATTTTCGATACAATGCCTTGTGGGCGCGGGATTCGTCCCGCCCGCCCGGATTTCCTTCCAACTGGTCGATCAAGGACAACAACATGGCTAACGTGACTTTTTCCTCCCCGCTCTTGCCGAAGGACGTCACCGTCTACGCAGTGGCCGGCGATACCCACACCCTCCTCAAGGTGGCGCAGAAGAATAAGATTCCCCTGCCCTTCGAGTGCGAGGACGGCAACTGCGGCTCCTGCGTGATGGAGGTGGTGTCGCTGTCGGACAAGCCCTTCATGGCGCAGGACCTCACTGAGAAGGAGCGTGCCACCCTGGTGGCGGCGGGCAAACTCTCCAAGGCGGAGATCGAGGAAGCGGTCGTCAACGACAGGCCGCCGCGCTATCGCCTGGCCTGCCAGTACATCGTCCGCGACGAAGACATCCTGGTCCGGTTCAGCGGTGAGCCCGGCGTCGTCTGAGTACAGTGACGTTATTCGTCGGCAACGCCGGTGGTTTGTCCGCCGGCGTATCCTCCGTCTGACCCGGAATTTGCGGACCACTTCGGACCACACCGTCGCTCCGAGATAAACCGGATCGCCTCGTCACAAACGTCTTCCTCGTCTTCGCAGGGAGATCACAGCCCGCATTCCCCCTGCGCGGTCGGGGGGCTCCCTCGCATCCCAGGGGTGTCTTCGGCGGGCCCCCATGTTTTAGGCATTTCCCCGTTTTTTTGCTCGGTCGCTTCAATCGAACCGCGGTTACTCGACTTGTGCGTTTTCTTACATCGCTCGTTCGGTTTGTTGACAAGGCAACAGCCAGCGTCGTGACCGGGGTTCGGAAATCGGCACGAAATCAATTGGATGCACGGATGGCACATCCTCTGCATGACTGAGGTACGTGCAGTCGCGGAGGTGGGGTATGAGCAGCTTATCGAGCAAGATTCAGGACGTCTTCAACGAGCCGGGTTGCGGCAAGAACCAGGGCAAGTCCGAGAAGGAACGCAAGAAGGGCTGCACCAAGCAACTCCAGCCCGGCGGGGCCGCCGGCGGCTGCGCCTTCGACGGCGCCAAGATCGCCCTGCAGCCGATCACCGACGTGGCCCATCTGGTCCACGGCCCCATCGCTTGCGAAGGCAATTCCTGGGACAACCGCGGCTCCAAGTCATCCGGCTCCAATCTCTGGCGCACCGGTTTCACCACCGACATCAACGAGACCGACGTGGTGTTCGGCGGCGAGAAGCGGCTGTACAAGTCGATCAAGGAGATCGTCGAGAAATACGACCCGCCCGCGGTATTCGTCTACCAGACCTGCGTGCCGGCGATGATAGGCGACGACATCGACGCGGTCTGCAAGGCCGCCTCGAAGAAATTCAACAAGCCGGTGATCCCGGTCAACTCGCCCGGCTTCGTCGGCCCCAAAAACCTGGGCAACAAGCTGGCGGGCGAAGCCATCCTCGACCATGTCATCGGTACCGAGGAGCCTTCCTACACCACGCCTTACGACATCAACATCATCGGCGAATACAACCTGTCCGGCGAGCTATGGCAGGTGAAGCCGCTGCTGGACGAGCTCGGCATCCGCATCCTGTGCTGCATCTCCGGCGATGCCAAATACCGCGACGTGGCCTGTTCGCACCGGGCCCGGGCGGCGATGATGGTCTGCTCCAAATCGATGATCAACATCGCCCGCAAGATGGAGGAGCGCTATGGCATCCCCTTCTTCGAGGGTTCTTTCTACGGCATCGGCGACACCAGCGACGCCTTGCGCGAGATTGCGCGGCTGCTGATCGAGCGGGGCGCGCCGGCGGAGCTGATGGAGCGCACCGAAGCCCTGATAGCCCGTGAGGAAGCCCGGGCCTGGGCCGCGATCGAACCGTACAAGAAGCGCCTGACCGGCAAGAAGGTGCTGCTCATCACCGGCGGCGTGAAATCCTGGTCCGTGGTGGCCGCGTTGCAGGAAAGCGGCATGGAGGTGGTCGGCACCAGCGTGAAGAAATCGACCAAGGAAGACAAGGAGCGCATCAAGGAAATCATGGGCGAGGACGCCCACATGATCGACGACATGACGCCGCGCGAAATGTACAAGATGCTCAAGGAGGCCAAGGCCGACATCATGCTGTCCGGCGGCCGCTCCCAGTTCGTGGCTCTGAAGGCCAAGATGCCCTGGCTGGACATCAACCAGGAGCGTCATCACGCCTACATGGGCTATGTGGGCATGGTGGAACTGGTCAAGGAAATCGACAAGGCGCTGTTCAATCCGGTTTGGGAACAGGTGAGGAAGCGCGCACCGTGGGAGGAAACCACCTGGGAAGAGCGGGCCGACGCGGCTCTCGCCGCCGAAGCCGCCGCGTTGGCCGCCGATCCGGAGCTGGCCAAGGCGCAGCGCCGCGCCGCCCGCATCTGCAAGTGCAAGGCGGTGGACCGCGGCGCCATCGAGGACGCCATCCTCGCGTACGGGCTGGAAAGCGTCGAAGCGGTCACCGAGCGTACCCACGCGGGCAGCGGCTGCACCGGTTGCACCGGAACGATCGCCGGCATCCTCGACGGCATCGAAGACTGGCGACCGGCTCCCTCGGCTGAACCGGCAAAACGGGCAGCGTGAGGCGGCCATGGCCAAGGTCACCCATTCGCAGAAATCCTGCACGGTCAACCCGCTGAAAATGAGCCAGCCGATCGGTAGCGCGCTGGCCTTCATGGGACTGAAGAACTGCATGCCCCTGTTCCATGGCTCGCAGGGCTGCACCTCGTTCGGCCTGGTGCTGTTCGTGCGCCATTTCAAGGAAGCCATCCCGCTGCAGACTACGGCCATGAGCGAGGTCGCCACGGTGCTCGGCGGCCTGGAAAACGTGGAGCAGGCCATCCTCACCATCGCCAACCGGCAGAGGCCTGCCATCATCGGCATCTCCTCCACCGGGGTGACCGAAACCAAGGGCGATGACGTCGACGGATACCTCAAGCTGATCCGAGAAAAGCACCCCGAGCTGGATCACATCAAACTGGTGTACGTCTCCACGCCGGATTTCAAGGATGCGTTCCAGGACGGCTGGGCCAAGACCGTGACCCGGATGGTCGAGCAACTGGTCGAACCGGTACCGGCCGATACCGTGCGCGATCCGGCAAAGGTAAACCTGTTGCCGGGCGCCCATGTGACGCCGGGTGATCTGGACGAACTGCGCGACCTGATCGAGGCCTTCGGGCTGGAGCCGGTGATCCTGCCCGATCTGTCGGGATCGCTGGATGGGCATGTGCCCGACGATTTCACTCCCACCACCATCGGCGGCATCTCGCTGGAAGAGATCGCCGGCATGGGACGCTCGCGCCATACCATCGCGGTGGGCGAGCAGATGCGGCCTGCCGCCGGGGCGCTGGAGAAAAAGACCGGCGTTCCGTACACCCTGTTCGACCGCCTCACCGGGCTCGAAGCCAATGACGGATTCATCGCTCTGCTGGCGGGTCTGAGCGGCCGGCCGGTGCCGAACAAGATCAAGCGCCAGCGCAGTCAGCTGGTCGATGCCATGCTGGACGGGCATTTCCATTTCGGCGGCAAGCGCATCGCCATCGGCGCCGAACCGGACCTGTTGTGGACGCTGAGTGGCTGGTTCCATGAAATGGGCGCCGAGGTCGCGGCGGCGGTGACCACCACCGAATCGCCGTTGCTGGAGCGCATCGCGACCGACGAGGTGCTGCTCGGCGACCTGGAAGATCTGGAGGCGCGTGCCGCCGGGTGCGATCTGCTGGTCACGCATTCCCACGGCCGGCAGGCGGCGGAGCGGCTGGCGATCCCGTTCTACCGCATCGGCATCCCGATGTTCGACCGCCTGGGGGCGGCGCACCAGACCATCGTCGGCTACCGGGGGACCCGCGATCTAATTTTCGAGATCGGTAACTTGTTCATTGCCAGCGGCCACGAGCCCACCCCTGAAACCTGGGCTTATCCTGAGGAAACGGGACATGTTGGCGAGAAGACGCTTGCGGCTCATTAAAGCCCCAGACGTATCGGACGAATCGTTTAATCGCGGAGGAAGCATGAAAGTCGCATTCGCTACCCAGGACCTCAAGCGTGTCGATGCCCACTTCGGCTGGGCCAAGAACATCGCCGTCTACGAGCTTTCCGCCGAAGGCGCGGACTTCGTCGAGGCGATCCAGTTCGAAGGCGACCTGCAGGAAGACGGCAACGAGGACAAGCTGGCGCCCAAGCTCGAGGCCATCAGGGACTGCGCCATCCTCTACGTGGCCGCCATCGGCGGCTCCGGGGCGGCGCGGGTCGTGGCTCAGGGCATCCATCCGATCAAGGTGCCCCAGCCGGAACCGATCGCCGAGCTGCTGGACAAACTGCGGGATGTCCTCCGCGGCAACCCGCCGCCCTGGCTGCGCAAGGTGCTGGCGAAGGAAAACAAGGGTCGGGAACGTTCATTCGATTTTGAAGACGACGAAGAGGTGCAACATGGCTGAAGCAGCCAAAGTCATGGCGGAAGTCCCCGCCTCGCCGATGGAATCGGCGTTCATCAAGGAGCTGGTCAAACAGTGGCGAGCCCAGGATTCGTACGGAACCTGGGAGGGCAAGAGCGACGAGCAGTTGCTCGATCCGTACATCTTGGACAAAGAGAAGCGCGCGTCGATTCCCATCATCGGCGATCCCGATCCGGAAACCTTGTGGCGGCTGGAGCTGTTTTACAACGCCGTGGGCCTTTCGATCGAGCGTGCCACCAAGGTGATGGTCACCCCGATGATGAAGATGTCCCATGAAGGTTTCGGCCGCATGGTCCTGATCGCCGGTCGGCTGATCGTGGTCAACAAGCAGCTGCGGGACGTGCACCGCTTTGGCTTCCCTTCCATGGAGAAGCTGGCCGAGGAGGGCGAAAAGCTGGTGAATGCCGGTGTCGAAATGATCCGCCGCTATCCCGATGTGGCGAATTACAGTTGATCGGAGGTTCGTCGATGAGTGAAGGAGCAGAAGAACTGAAGGCCAAACTGAAGAAACTCAACGCCCAGGCCACGGCGCTCAAAATGGACCTGCACGATCTGGCGGAGGACTTGCCCACCGGCTGGAACAGGATCATGGAAGTCGCCGAAAAGACCTATGAGGCATACCGCCAGCTCGATGAATTCCGTAAGAGCACGGCCAGTTAGGAGTCAAATCATGAGTGAATTTTCCGTGACCCTCCCCAGTGGGAAAGTCTGGGTGCCGAAGTTCGTCGGCGAGATAAACCAGGACAAGTGCA
Organism: Methylococcus sp. S1M; assembly: GCF_051295855.1. Classification (NCBI taxonomy): domain Bacteria; kingdom Pseudomonadati; phylum Pseudomonadota; class Gammaproteobacteria; order Methylococcales; family Methylococcaceae; genus Methylococcus; species Methylococcus sp. S1M. The sequence continues at coordinate 45,869 of NZ_JBPDXO010000003.1, read as the reverse complement.
TCGGCTGCGGGCGCTGCTACAAGGTCTGCGGGCGTGAGGTGCTGGAAATGGTCGGCATCAACGAAGATGGCGAAGCGGTCGCCATAAGCGCCGGCGAGGACGATGACGACGACGAGTACGACAAGAAGGTGATGTCGATCGCCAATGCCGACAACTGCATAGGCTGCGAGTCCTGCGCCAAGATCTGCCCCAAGCAGTGCTACACTCACGTACCCTTGGCGGCTTGATCCAGGGTTTGTGAGGCGTGTTTTTCATTGGTGCCGGGGAGGGAGGAGCATGCTGGCCAGAAACGGCGTTTTCAGCCATGACCCCTTGCTGGCTTATGCCGAGAATCCGAGCGAGCCGTTGACTCTCGCGTTCGCATCGGCCATAGAATTGGCGCGCAGTTCATCCAGGCTGGCAGGCCGCGGCTGCTTCGGCCTCGATCCCGCCGAATTCTGCACGCTGCTCGACCGCTATTTTCCCGGCGCGCGCGGCGTTTACGTCAAGCCGGCGGGCGGAGCGGGGCGGGCGCCGGCCGATGAGTTCGACTCCCTCCTGGGCCTGCTGCTCGAACATTGTCGCGGCGACGCCGTGGAATCCCGCTGGCTTGCGCATGCCATCGCCGCCTGCTGCATGGGCGACGACCACCTGTGGCAGGATATGGGTTTGGCAGACCGGAAGACGCTCTCGGATCTCCTGGCGCGCCATTTCCCCGCGCTGTACGCTCGCAACGACGGCGGCATGCGCTGGAAAAAATTCTTCTACAAGCAGCTCTGCGAGCGCGAAGGTGCCCATGTCTGCCGGTCGCCGACCTGTGCGGAGTGCGACGAATATGCGAACTGTTTCGGACCGGAGGAGGATGATGCATGGCAGCCGGTGAAGCGTTGAAGGGACAGATGCCGGGGTGCGCCGCCTTGAATGCGCCCGCCGAATGGGTGGATTTTCTGGACCGCCGTGGCGCGCCCGGCGGTGAAGGCGCGGAACTGGCGCTGGGGGGCGACCTCGTCGTGGATCTGTCCCATTTCGGGCTGATCGAAGTCAAGGGCGAGGAGGCCGGCAAGTTCCTGGGCAGCATGCTGACCGGCGACGTGCGCCTGGTGTCGGAGACCCAGGGCCAGTTCACCAGCTGGTGCGACGGCAAGGGAAGGATCCAGGCGACGTTCTGGCTGTTCAAGCGGGGGGGCGCCTATTACCTGTTGCTGCCGGAGGCGCTGCTGCCCGGCGTGATCACACGGCTGAAGATGTTCCTCCTGCGCACCAAGGCGACCATCACCGATGCCAGCGGTACGCTGGCCCGGATCGGCCTGTCTGGCGCCGGGATCGCCGACACGCTGGGCTCGGCCTTGCCGGAGCCACGCGGCGGTACCATGTCGGTCGGCGACTGCACATTGCTCGCCCTGGGTGGCGAACCCAGGCCGCGCTGGCTGGCCGTCGGTACTCCCCCGGCCGTGAGCGCGCTTTGGAACAAGGCTGCGCCGTCGGCCCGGCCCGCGGGAGCGGGTGCTTGGGCCTTGCTGGATATACTGGCCGGTATTCCTTACATCACCACCGAGACGGCCGGCGAGTTCATCCCTCAGATGCTGGACCTCGAAGCGCTCGGTGGTCTGAGCTACAAAAAAGGCTGTTACCCCGGACAGGAGGTGATCGCCCGGTTGCATTACCGGGGCCAACTCAAGCGCAAGGTCTTCCTGGCTCATGCCGACTGTCCGGAGGTTCCCGCACCGGGCACCCGGCTCCATCGGCCGGGGTTCGACGAAAGCGTCGGTCTCGTGGTCTCGGCGGCGAAGGATGGCCGAGAGTATCCGGTCACCATGCTCGCCGTGGTCGTGCTCGAACAAAAGGCGCAGGGGGGCATCCGCCTCGGCAGTGCCGACGGTCCATTGCTGGTGTTCGCCGACCAGGACGATGAGCCGCCGCTTTCCGACGCCGGCTGCTGAGGCGGCGAGGTCCCGTGATTTTCACGTTGATCCTGAACGAAAGGACAATGCCATGCGACGTAAACCCTATGAACTGAAAGTCGAAGTCAAGGCCGTCTATCTGCGGGAGCACTCCCGGCCCGATGCTCATCAGTACACCTTCGCCTACACCGTGACCATGGAGAACACCGGCACCGTTCCCGCCAAGCTCCTGGGACGGCGCTGGATCATCACCGATGCCAACGGCAAGACGGTGGAGGTGGTCGGGGAGGGCGTCGTCGGCGAGCATCCTTATCTCCGCCCCGGCGAGGCCTTCGAGTACACCAGCGCCGCGACCATCGCCACCCCGGTCGGCAGTATGCACGGCAGCTATCAGCTGATCGCCGACGACGGGATGCCGTTCGAGGCGCCCATCGCCGCGTTCAGCCTCGCAATCCCGCGCCGGCTGCACTGAATCTCCCACAGGACGAGGACGAATCCGATGAACTTCGTGAAGGGCGGGTACGGCATGGATTACGCGACGAGGGCCGCCGGCGGACTGGTTCCGGTGGTGATCGAGCAGTCGGCGCGCGGCGAGCGTGCCTTCGACATTTATTCGCGGCTGCTGAAAGAGCGCGTGATTTTTCTGGTGGGCCAGGTCGAGGACTACATGGCCAATCTGGTGATCGCGCAGTTGCTGTTCCTGGAATCGGAGAATCCCGACAAGGACATACATCTCTACATCAACTCCCCCGGCGGGCTGGTGACGGCGGGACTGGCGATTTACGACACCATGCAGTTCATCAAGCCGGACGTCAGCACCCTCTGTGTCGGCCAGGCCGCCAGCATGGGGGCGCTGCTGCTGGCCGGAGGCGCGGCCGGCAAGCGCTACTGCCTGCCGCATTCGCGGATCATGATTCACCAGCCGCTGGGGGGATTCCAGGGGCAGGCCTCGGACATCGACATTCATGCCCGGGAGATTCTGGCGGTGCGCGACCGCCTCAACAAGATTCTCGCCCATCACACCGGCCAGCCCATCGAGAAGATCCAGATCGACACCGATCGCGACAACTTCATGGGCGGAAACGACGCGGTCGAATACGGCCTGATCGATAAAGTACTCGTGAGTCGCGCATCCGGCGCGGCCTGAGCGGCCGCGATCCGGCGCACGGCCCACCAGTCAATGGGTGAGTGACAGCCAAACACCGTTCCCAACCCGGGGAGTCAAGCGCCATGAACGAAGACAGGAAAAACAGAGAGTCCGGCAAGCTGCTGTATTGCTCGTTCTGCGGCAAGAGTCAGCACGAGGTAAGGAAACTCATCGCAGGCCCCGCCGTGTTCGTCTGCGACGAATGCGTAGAGCTGTGCAATGACATCATCCGCGAGGAGTTGCAGGGCAGCGAGGCGGGGTGCGTGGAGGGCCTTCCCAAGCCGAAGGAAATGAAGGCGATTCTGGACCAATACGTCATCGGCCAGGAGAAGGCCAAGCGCATCCTCTCGGTCGCCGTGTACAACCATTACAAGCGCCTCAAGGCCAGAACCTTCAGGAACGATGTGGAGCTGGCCAAGAGCAACGTCCTCCTGATCGGTCCGACCGGTTCCGGGAAGACTCTGCTGGCCGAGACCCTGGCGCGGGTGCTGGACGTTCCCTTCACCATCGCCGACGCCACCACCCTCACCGAAGCCGGGTACGTCGGCGAGGACGTCGAGAACATCATCCAGAAGCTCCTGTTGGCCTGCGATTACGACGTGGAAAAGGCCGAGCAGGGGATCGTCTACATCGACGAGATCGACAAGATTTCCCGCAAGGCCGACAGCCCATCCATCACCCGCGACGTGTCCGGGGAAGGCGTGCAGCAAGCCCTGCTCAAATTGATGGAGGGCACCGTCGCTTCGGTGCCGCCGCAGGGTGGGCGCAAGCATCCACAGCAGGAGTTCCTGCAGGTCAACACCGCCAACATCCTGTTCATCTGCGGCGGCGCCTTTGCCGGCCTCGACAAGACCATACGCTCCCGTTCGGAAAGGAGCGGCATCGGCTTTTCCGCCGAGGTAAAAAGCAAGGAGGAAAACACCAATGTCGGGGAGATCCTGGCGGGCGTCGAGGCCGAGGATCTGATCCGCTACGGTCTGATACCGGAGTTCATCGGCCGCCTGCCAGTCGTGGCGACGCTCGAGGAACTCGACGAAGCGGCACTGGTCAGCATCCTGACCGAGCCGAAAAACGCCCTCGTCAAGCAGTACGCCCGGCTGTTCGAAATGGAAGGCTGCGAGCTGGAAATCCTGCCGGAGGCCCTCGGAGCCATCGCCCGGCGCGCCATGGAGCGCAAGACTGGCGCGCGCGGCCTGCGGACCATCATCGAACATGCACTGCTCGATACCATGTACGAATTACCTTCTGCCGAGGATGTCGAGAAGGTCGTGATCGACGCGAAGGTGATCCGTGGCGAAGCCGAGCCTCATAGGGTGTACCGCAGCGTAGAGAGGCAGCGCGTTTCGGCCTAGCGGGCCGGCAATGGAAGAAAGGCCAGGGCGACCTGGCCTTTCATTTTCCTAGGGTGGTGTCGTATTCGGGTGTAAGATGTCACCCCCGCAGGCTGGGTTGAATCTACGACGTCGAACGATATCTCCCGATGAGCGCGAATCCCATTGACTCCTTCATTCCTGAAGATATCCGGACGCTCCATGAGATCCATAATTATCGCAATGCGGCGCAAGTGCTGGCGACGGGTTGTCCGGAGGAGTTTCACGAAATCATCGATGCGCTGAGCGCCTTTCGGCTGAGCCTGGCCGACATTCGCAAGCCGGGTGGTAATGAGTCGGACATACCGAAGCGGGTTTCCGGGCTGCTGCGCGCCAAAGGCTGGATGGAAACGCGGATCAAGGGCGATCTTCTCATTACCAAGGTGGCAGGATCGGGCGGAAAAGTCCTCGGATTGGAGGACGATGGCGAGGGAGATGAGGGAGACGCACTCGACGGAATCGTGTCGCGTTCGATCTGGAATGGAACAGCAAGGACCGGACGTTCGATCGTGATCTCCATGCTTTCCGCGCGTTCCATGAGTGCGATTCGATCGACGCGGCGGTTCTTCTGACGCGCAGCGCTTCGCTCAATACGGTTTTCGAAAAATTGGGTCCGGAGTTGGATCGCGACGGAAATCCCAGGCTCGACGGCAAAGGCCGGCCCAAACTCATCAAGTCCAAATACGGCGCCAGCACGACATGGATGGGCAAGCTGCCGTACCGGCTGAATGCCGGACGGCACGGCGGTTGCCCGGTCTTGGCCGTTGGCATTACACCCAAGCTTATAACGGACTGGGAAGAATATGACAGAGAACACGCTTGATCCCGCCGCCGATTTGCTCGAGCGCCTCGGCGACAAACGTTTCAGGACGATCCTCGCCGATCCGCCGTGGCAGTTTCAGAACCGCACGGGCAAAATGGCGCCGGAGCACAAGCGCCTGAACCGTTACGGCACGATGAGCCTCGAGGCAATCGCGGGATTACCGGTGGAGCGGCTAACGGCCGACACAGCGCACCTGTATCTGTGGGTGCCGAATGCCCTGCTGCTGGAGGGTCTGAAGGTCATGGAGGCCTGGGGATTCACCTACAAGACCAATCTCGTCTGGCACAAGATCCGCAAAGACGGTGGTCCGGATGGCCGAGGCGTCGGATTTTATTTCCGGAACGTCACGGAGCTGGTGCTGTTCGGCGTGCGCGGGAAAAATGCGCGTACTCTGGCGGCGGGCCGTCGCCAGGTGAATTTCTTGGCTACCCGGAAGCGCGAACACTCGCGAAAGCCCGATGAGATGTACGGCATCATCGAGGCGTGCAGTCCGGGACCGTATCTGGAACTGTTCGCACGAGGTGCGCGGGATCGGTGGTCGGTGTGGGGTAACGAGGCGGACGAAAACTATTACCCGAGATGGAACACCTATGCCAACCACTCGCAGGCCGAAATCTGCCCCTTTGAATGAGGCCAGGCGGAAGCAGCGCGCTCGGTAATGTAGCGTTCACCAGTTCGGTGCATTCCGTCGGTTTGTCGCAAACCTGACAACGGGGCGCTCGTCGGGTCGTCTTGACCCTCCAGCCCTTCCCAATCCGTACCATACCGGTCCTGTTTGCCGGGCCGGTCCTTCCGCGAAGGATGCCCCGCCGGTTTGCCCGGTCCGCCCTTGTCGAAAACGAGACAAACCCCGGAGTCTCCGTATTCGACCAAAACACCGCAAAATCAAAAGGCTATGTGTTTGTCCGGGAGTGGCCCGGCGTTTGCTAGATAGAGGTCAAGGCAAACCGCCCGTCCCTCTGGCGAACTCGGAGAACAGCCAATGAAGCTACCGGTCTATCTCGATTACTCGGCTACGACGCCGGTCGACCCACGTGTTGCCGAGAAGATGATTCCATTCCTGACGGAAAACTTCGGCAACCCTGCCAGCCGCTCCCATACCTTCGGCTGGACCGCCGAACAGGCGGTGGAGAACGCGCGGGAGGAAGTGGCGAAGCTGGTCAACGCCGATCCCCGGGAAATCGTCTGGACCTCCGGCGCGACCGAGTCGGACAACCTCGCCATCAAGGGTGCGGCCGAGTTCTACCAGACCAAAGGCCGTCATCTGATCACCGTGAAGACCGAACACAAGGCGGTGCTCGATACCATGCGTGAGCTGGAGTCGTCCGGTTTCGAGGTTACCTATCTCGAGCCGATGGCCAACGGTCTCCTGGATCTGGACGCCTTCAGGGCGGCGATCCGGCCCGACACCGTGCTGGCTTCGGTAATGCAGGTCAACAACGAGATAGGGGTGATTCAGGACATCGCGGCGATCGGGCGGATCTGCCGGGAACACGGCGTGATCTTCCACGTCGATGCCGCCCAGGCCACTGGCAAGGTCGAGATCGATCTGGAGCAGCTGCCGGTCGATCTCATGTCTTTCTCCGCCCACAAGACTTATGGTCCCAAGGGCATCGGCGCCCTCTACGTGCGCCGCAAGCCGCGCATCCGGCTCAAGGCACAGATGCACGGCGGTGGCCATGAGCGGGGTCTGCGCTCCGGCACCCTCGCCACGCACCAGATCGTCGGCATGGGGGAAGCCTTCCGCATCGCCCGCGAGGAGATGGCGGCGGAGAACGAACGCATCCGTCGGCTGCGTGACAGGCTGCTGGCCGGTCTCGCGGACATGGAAGAGGTGTTCATCAACGGCGATCTGGAACAGCGGGTGCCGCACAACCTGAACATCAGCTTCAACTACGTGGAGGGTGAGTCCTTGATGATGGCCATCAAGGACCTGGCGGTGTCCAGTGGTTCGGCCTGTACCTCGGCCAGCCTCGAGCCTTCCTATGTGCTGCGTGCTTTGGGCCGCAGTGATGAGCTGGCCCACAGCTCGATCCGCTTCACTCTGGGCCGCTATACCACGGCGGAGGACGTGGATTTCGCCATCTCCCTGATCAAGGACAAGGTCGCTCGCCTGCGCGAGATCTCACCCCTGTGGGAGATGTACAAGGACGGGATCGACCTCAACACCGTTCAGTGGGCCGCCGCGCATTAGACACGCCCCACCTTCTTCACCATCCAATCGGGAGAACAACCATGGCATACAGCGATAAAGTCATCGACCACTACGAAAATCCCCGCAACGTCGGCTCCTTCGACAAGGACGAAGACGGCGTGGGCACCGGCGTCGTCGGCGCTCCGGCCTGCGGCGACGTGATGAAGCTGCAGATCAAGATCAATGAGGAAGGCGTGATCGAGGATGCCAAATTCAAGACCTATGGCTGCGGTTCGGCGATCGCCTCCAGCTCGCTGGTGACCGAGTGGGTCAAGGGCAAGACCGTCGACGAGGCCCTGGCCATCAAGAACTCCGACATCGCCGAGGCATTGGCGCTGCCACCGGTGAAGATCCACTGCTCCGTGCTGGCCGAAGACGCCATCAAGGCCGCCGTCTCGGACTACAAGGCCAAACTGGGCGTGGCCGATGATGGCTACGAAATTCGCAAATCGGCCGCCTGAAGGCGAGGACGACGTTATGACAGCCATGACCAGCATCGTCGATCTGACGCCTTCCGAGCCTGCATTGATATTTACCGGCAACGCCGCGGCCAAGGTGAGCGAATTGATCGCCGAGGAAGGTAATCCGGCGCTCAAGCTCCGGGTCTATGTATCGGGCGGAGGCTGCTCGGGGATGCAGTACGGCTTTGCTTTCGAGGAGGCCGTGAACGAGGACGACACGACAGTGGAGAAGGATGGTGTCGTCCTCTTGGTCGATCCGACCAGTCTGCAGTATCTGCAGGGCGCCGAGATCGATTACCAGGAGGGGCTGGAGGGTTCCCGTTTCGTCATCAAGAACCCGAACGCCACGTCGTCCTGCAGTTGCGGCAGTTCATTCTCGGTCGACGGCGGCGCAAGCTGTTCGTCTCACTGACACCCGTGTGCCAGAAGGAGGACGAGATGGCGGTGACACTGACACAAAAAGCGGCGGCACAGGTCCAGAAGCATCTGGCGGCGCGGGGTACCGGCGTCGGCTTGAGGGTCGCCGTCAAGACGTCGGGCTGTTCCGGTCTGGCCTATGCCCTGGAATTCGTCGACGAGCCGGCACCGGAGGATCAACGTTTCGAAAGCCACGGTGTCACCGTGCTGGTCGATCCGAAGAGCCTGGTCTATCTGGAAGGCACCGAACTGGATTTCGTGCGGGAAGGCCTGAACGAAGGCTTCAAGTTCAACAATCCCAACGTCAAGAACGAATGCGGTTGCGGCGAGAGTTTCAACGTCTAGGAGCGATGGCCATGAGCGAAATGGCGCCCCGTAACTATTTCGAGTTTTTCCAGTTGCCCGAAATGTTCCGGCTGGACCAGAGCGTCCTGGACAGCCATTACCTGGAGCTGCAAGCCCGCGTCCATCCGGACAAGGCGGCCCATCTGAGCGACGTGGAAAAGCGCCTGTCTCTGCAATGGGCGACTTTCGCCAACGAGGCCTACCAGACCTTGAAGCGCCCGTTGGAGCGGGCGCGCTATCTGCTTCGCATCCACGGCGTGGATACGCGGGAAGAAGACAATACGGCGATGCCGGCGGAGTTCCTGCTGGAGCAGATCGAATGGCGGGAGGAAATGCAGGACGCCATCGCCGGCCGCAGCGAAGCGGCGCTGGACCGGCTCGGTTTCCGGCTGAAGAAGGAAATGGATCATCTGATCGAATCGCTCGGCGCCATGCTCGACGTCCAGCAATCGCATCCGGATGCCGCGGTGCTGGTGCGCCAGCTCGCCTTCCTGGAAAAACTCAAACGTGATCTCGATCAGGCGCACGCCCTGCTGGAGGACTGATGCTGCTACAGATTTCCGAACCCGGCGCCGGCGTGAAGCCGCAGCGGCGGCTCGCGGTGGGGATCGACCTGGGTACGACCCATTCGCTGGTGGCCACCGTCCGGGGCGAACAGACGGTAGTGTTGGGCGACGACCAAGGGCGGGTTCTGTTACCTTCGGTGGTGCGGTACCTCGGTGCCGGCGCGATCGAGGTCGGCTACGAGGCCAAGGCCCGGCAGGCCGAAGATCCCGAGAACACCTTCGTGTCGGTCAAGCGCTACATGGGCCGCGGACTGGGCGACCTCGCCAGCCATCACGGCGCGCCCTATCGTTTCGTCGAAGGCGAGGGCATGGTGCAGTTCGACACCCGCGCCGGGCGCATCAGCCCGGTCCAGGTCTCGGCCGAGATTCTCAAGGTCCTGCGCGACCGGGCGGTCGCGGAGCTGGGCGGTGAGCTGGCGGGGGCGGTCATCACGGTGCCGGCCTATTTCGACGAGGCCCAGCGCCAGGCGACCAAGGACGCCGCGAAGCTCGCCGGGCTGGAGGTATTCCGGCTGCTCAACGAGCCGACCGCGGCGGCGGTGGCTTACGGGCTGGACAACGCCGCCGAGGGCGTGTACGCGGTCTACGACTTAGGGGGCGGCACCTTCGACATCTCGGTGCTCAAGCTCACCCGCGGCGTATTCGAAGTGCTCGCCACCAATGGCGATCCGGCCCTGGGGGGCGATGATTTCGACCGCGCGGTCTACGACTGGCTGCTCGCCCAGAGCGGGCTGAACGGCCTCTCCAGCAGTGACGCGAGTCTTCTCCTTACCGCCTCCCGTGCCGCCAAGGAACGGCTCTCCGAACAGACGGAGACGACCGTCGACACCGTGCTGTCGGACGGCTCCCGGATCGTGGCGACCTTGAGCCGCGACACCTTTGCGGAGCTGACCGCCGGTTTGGTGAAGAAAACGCTCACCCCGGTGCGCAAGGCTCTGCGCGACGCCGGACTGGCCATCGACGACATCAAGGGCGTGGTCCTGGTCGGCGGCGCCACCCGCATGCCCTGCATCCGGGAGGCGGTGGCCGAATTCTTCCAGCAAACGCCGCTCACCGATCTCGATCCAGACAAGGTGGTGGCGCTCGGCGCCGCCATGCAGGCCAACCTGCTGGCCGGCAACCGCGCGGGCGGCGACTGGCTGCTGCTAGACGTGATTCCGCTGTCGCTGGGCATCGAAACCTTGGGCGGCCTGTGCGAAAAGATCGTGCCGCGCAATACCACCATACCGGTGGCGCGGGCCCAGGAGTTCACCACCTGGAAGGACGGCCAGACCGCCATGAGCATCCATGTGGTACAGGGCGAGCGTGAACTGGTGAGCGAATGCCGTTCGCTGGCGCGCTTCGAGTTGCGCGGCATCCCGCCGATGGCGGCGGGCGCGGCGCGCATCCGGGTGACTTACCAGGTCGATGCCGACGGCCTCCTCAACGTGACCGCAGCCGAGCAGACCAGCGGGGTCGAGGCGAGGATCGAGGTCAAGCCGTCCTACGGGCTCAGCGACGCCGAAGTGGCGCGGATGATCGAGGACTCCTATCTGCATGCCCGCGACGATCTGGAAGCGCGGCGGCTGCAGGAGCAGAAGGTCGAAGCCGCGCGCCTGATCGAGGCCACCGAGTCGGCCTTGACCGAGGACGGTGGACTCCTGAGCGAGCAAGAGCTCGAGGTGCTGGTGAAAGGCTTGCAGGTTCTCAAAGGCGCAATGGAGGGCTCGGACTGGCAGGCGATCAAGAATGCCGCCGACGCGCTGAACGAGGCAAGCACGGAATTCGCCGGGCGACGGATGGACCACAGCATCAAGGCCGCCCTTACCGGCCAGAAGCTGGAGAGTTTGGGAGTCTGAGCATGCCGCAGATCAAGGTGTTGCCCCATGCCGAGCTGTGTCCGGAAGGCGCCGTCATCAAGGCGAGCTACGGCCAGAGCATCTGCGATGCGCTGCTCCACGGCGGGATCGGGATCGAGCATGCCTGCGAGATGGCCTGCGCCTGTTCCACCTGCCACGTCATCGTGCGGGAAGGCTACGAATCGCTGAACCCGGCGGACGACGCCGAGGACGACATGCTGGACCGCGCCTGGGGACTGGAGCCGCATTCCCGCCTGGCTTGCCAGGCAGTGGTGAGCAAGGCCGACCTGGTCATCGAACTGCCACGCTACAGCCGTAATCTGGCCAAAGAACTCAAGTGAGGCCAGCCATGGTTACACAGCGGGTCACCATCAACGACACCACCCTTCGCGACGGCGAGCAGACCGCCGGCGTCGCTTTCACCGCCGAGGAAAAGCTTTCCATAGCTCGTGCGCTGGCTCGGGCCGGCGTGCCGGAAATGGAAGTGGGCATTCCCGTCATGGGCGCCGAGGAGCAGGAGGTGATCCGGGCCATCGCCGGCCTGGGACTATCGGCCCGGCTGATGGTCTGGGGCCGGATGTGCGAGCGGGATCTGGCGGCGGCCACCGATTGCGGCGCCGATCGGATGAACCTGTCGATCCCGGTATCGGACATCCATCTCCGCCACAAGGTGAACCGGACCCGCGAATGGGTGTTGGCCAGCATCGACCGTTTCGTGAAGCGGGGGCTGGACACCGGTCTGGAGGTCTGTGTCGGGTGTGAGGATGCCTCCCGCGCCGATCCCGACTTCATGCTGCAGGTCGCCGAGGCGGCGCAGCGGGCCGGCGCCCGGCGGGTCCGCTTCGCCGACACCCTGGGCCTGCTGGAGCCGATGTCCACCTTCGAGCGCATCCGCCGGCTGGCCGTGGCCACCGATCTGGAAATCGAGATGCACGCCCACAACGACTTCGGGCTGGCGACGGCCAACACCCTGATGGCGGTGCAGGCCGGGGCGAGCCATGTGAACACCACGGTCAACGGCCTGGGGGAGCGGGCCGGGAACGCGGCCATCGAGGAAACCGTGATGGCTCTGCACCAGCTCTATGGCGTCGATACCGGCATCGCCGTCGATCATTTCCCGGAGATTTCCGGACTGGTGGCGGCCGCCTCCGGCCGGCCGGTGGCCGCGAACAAGAGCATCGTCGGCGAGGCCGTGTTCACCCATGAGGCCGGCATCCATGTCGACGGTCTGCTCAAGAACCTCATCAACTACCAGGGCGTGGATCCGAAGGATCTGGGCCGTGAGCACCGTCTGGTGCTGGGCAAGCATTCCGGCACCCACGCGGTGAAGCGGAGCTTCCGCCAGCTCGGGATCGAGCTAAGCGAAACGGACGCCGGCAGGCTGCTCAAGCGCATCCGCATCCACGCCAGCCAGACCAAGCGCCCGCCCAGCGAGACCGAACTGAAGCTGTTCTACGCCGAAACCTCGGTGTCGTCCCAGCCGCGTCCGGGTCTTTTCGGCTGAGACGCGGGACCGGCAATGTAACAAACCTGAAGGGTAAGGAATCATCATGAATCCGGTTTTGCAGCGCCTACAAAGTTTTTCCGCGGCCGAGGAATTCCTCGATTTCTTCGGCGTGGAATACGAGCCCTCGGTCGTGCACGTCAATCGGCTGCACATCCTGAAGCGTTTCAACCAGTACCTGAACCGCAGCCCCGTCCCGGACGACATGGACGAGGTCACCGCCATGGCGACCTGCAAGGCGCTGTTGAAACAGGCCCACGACGACTTCGTGAAGTCCACGGCGGCCCAGGAGAAGGTCTTCAAGGTGTTCCAGGATCAGGATGGCAAGAGCATCTCGCTGGACAGCTTGAAGGCCAGCCTGGCCACGCGCGGCCAGCGGGCCTGAGATTTCGCCCTTCTCCCCCTGCGGGAAGGGAAAGTGTGCGGACGAGTGCCGCGGGTCCCCGGTGAGGGGACCGACGACGATTCAACAAAGGAGAGGACTTTTCATGCCAAAACCCAGTAAACACGTCTTCGTCTGCGCCCAGACCCGTCCGCCCGGCCATCCGCGCGGTTCCTGCGGCCAGCTCGGTTCCACGGCGGTATTCCAGACCTTCATGCAGCAGTTCGAGGCCGGCCAGCTCTACGGCCAGTTCGCGCTGACCAGCACCGGCTGCCTGGGCACCTGCGATCTCGGGCCGACCGTCCTGGTCTATCCGGAGGGCGTGATGTATTCCAAGGTGAGTCCGGCAGACGTGTCCGAGATCATCGAAGAACATCTGAAGAACGGCCGGCCGGTCGAAAGGCTGCTCGCCCCGGCCGCGCTCTGGAGCTGACGGGAGCCGGACGATGACCGCCAGCGCCGATCCCCTGCGCTCGTTCTATGCCGGCGAGGTACCCGCCCAGGTGGGAGTCCTCCTGGAGCAGGCGATGAGCGCCTATGCCGACACCGAGCAGGCCGAGGCCTACTTGCGGCAGGCGCACGCCGCGGCGCCCCAGGCCTTGTCGGTCTATTTCTCGATGTACAAATTCTATTTCTACAAGGGACGCCTGGCCGATGCCGAGCGGGTCGTGCGGATGGCGCTGGAGGCGGCGGCGCTGCAAGGCGGTTTTCCGAACGACATCGAGGCATTGACGCCGGCTACCGTCGACTGGCAGCGCTACGACGCGCCCCAGCATTTCTACCTGTTCTCGCTCAAGGCGCTGGCCTTCATCCGCCTGCGCCGGGGCGACAGGGAGGACTGCGAACGCCTGTTGGCCAAGCTGGGCGAACTGGACCGGACCGACAGTGTCGGCGCCTCCGTGATCCGGGCTTTTGCGGATGGGAGCGCGGCCTGACCGGGCTTTTGGAATTTTTTACACCCACCAAGACACACACTTGAGAGGACGTCACATGTCTATCCTGACCATCCAGCCTTCCGGAAAAACCGTCGAGACCCGGGAAGGCGCATCCCTGCTCGAACTCATCATGGAAGCCGGCGAGGCCATCATGCACAAGTGTGGAGGCAACGCCCAGTGCGGCTCCTGCCACATCTTCGTGCAGGCGGGGCGCAAGAGCGTTTCCAGGATCGGCGCCGAAGAGAACGCCCGGCTCGACACCATCGTCGGCGTCGGTTCCAAGTCCCGCCTGGCGTGTCAGGCCAAAGTCACCGGCGAGGAGGACATCACCGTCGAACTGCTGGGCTTCGCGTCCGGCCTGTAAGTAGTGCGTTCCACACCTTCTCCTTTCGGGAAAGCCGGCGAAATCTCAGCCATCATCCCCTGCCGGGGACGAAGCGACCGGCGATTGGGCGGCATCGTCCCGGAAGGAGAGGGTGGGGGCGAAAATTCCCTTCCAGTCCCAGAGGCACCTCCATGAGCACCATCGAAGACACCATCCGCGACCAGATCGCCAAGCATCCGGTCCTTCTCTACATGAAGGGCGTGCCGGAGATGCCGCAGTGCGGCTTCTCGGCCAAGGCCGTATCCTGCCTGCAGGCGGCCGGCGTACCGTTCGCCTATGTGAACGTCCTGGCGGCCCCCTCGATCCGGGAGACGCTGCCGAGCGTATCGCAATGGCCGACTTTTCCTCAGCTCTTCGTCGGCGGTGAGCTGGTCGGCGGCAGTGACATCGTCGGCGAACTCGCGGCGAGCGGTGAGCTGAAGTCCCTGCTCGAGGCGGCCGCGGCCGGTCAGGCGCAAGGCTAGAGTCCATGGAAATCGACGAAGTCCGCACCCTCATCGAAGCGGGTATCCCCGGCTGCGAAGTCCGGGTGGAAGGCGAGGGCTGTAATTTCTCCGTGGTGGTCATCGGCGAGGCCTTCGAGGGGCTCAGCCCCGTAAAGCGCCAGCAACGGGTCCTGGCCACCGTCAGCGAGCCCTTGTCCACCGGCGCCTTGCACGCCATCAGCATGAAGGTCTACACGCCGGCGGAATGGAGTCGGCAGGCCGGTTCCGCTTGAGTTCAATCAGGAGACGAGCCATGCCGTTATACGATTTCCATTGCCGCGACTGCGGCCAGACCACCGAATTGCTCATCAAGGCCAGTGACACGCCGCTCTGCCCGCATTGCGGCAGCGCCAACATGGAGAAGCAGTTGGCTCAGATCGCGCCGCACATGAAGACGCCCGGACTGATCCAGAAGGCCCGTGCCCAGGCCGCCAGGGAGGGACACTTCAGCAATTACAAACCGTCCGAGCGTCCGCGCTTGAAATGACCCATCGAACCCTGGGGCGAGGGCAGTGCCGTGAAACTTCAGATCGAAAAGCCTTATGTGGAAGCCATGGTCACCGAATTCCCGCGTCTGGCAGGGCTGCAGGACCAGCTGCGGTTCGGGAACAAAGCGGAGATCGCCTTCGCCCAGTTGGAGAATGCCGAGGTCAATTTCCTGCGCAACCTGTACGAGGAGGCCGGTCCGGACTTGAAGCAGCGGGCGGTACAGATTGCGGTACTGCAAAAAGCGCTCAACGACGATGGGGTACGCTTCGAGGCGAACGAATTGGAGCAGGTGGTGCCCGCCATCGCCCGCTATCTCGCGACCGATGCCATTCGCGGCTGGGTGTTCACGGCCAACGTCACCAACCGGCCCTTGCCTTACGTCGTCACCCGGCTCGATTACATTCCGGAATCGAACGACGAGACCGGGAAGATCATCATCGAACTGAAGGCCAACGCCAAGGGCAGTCTCGCCACGGTCGCGCTGCGGATCACCGCCAGCGATGTCGCCGGGCGCACCGTGGGGGAGATCTTCGCCACCAAGGGATTCCTCAAGGAGACGCCCGCGCTGATCGACGACTACGATCGCATCACCGCCCGCTATTTCGACTGGCGCGCCCGCTACGGAGACCAGTTTGCGGGGCAGGGTGTCGGTTTCTATGCCGAGGATCCGGCCGCCACCCACCGCGACACCGACTGGTCGCGCAAGGATGTGGTGGTGCTGTCCTCGGGCGGTGGCAGCGCTCGGCTGGTGAACGACGAAGGCATCCTCACCCAGCGGGCGCTGACCCTCGATGCCACGGGCGACATTCTGGGGCCGTATCTGCGCAAAGCGGCCAAAAGCAACCGCTACGACGCCGAGGATGAAGTCCAGGAGCTGCAGGACGCGATGCCGGAAGGGCTGTTCACCCAGCTTCCGGTGCATCCCTACATCCTGATGTTCCATCTGGAGCTGCATCATTATCTGTGGGTGCATGTGGAGGACATCGCTCCCTACGAATACCGGCCGGACTTGAAGCGCAAGCTGGTATTGCCGGAGGAGCAGACCGACCTGATCGACATCCTCACCGCCGAGATGGACGTGCTGATGGATGACATCGTGGCAGGCAAGTCCGGCGGCACCACCGTGCTTTGTGCGGGTCCCCCGGGCGTCGGCAAGACCCTCACCGCCGAGGTCTATTCCGAGATCATCCGGCGTCCGCTGTATCGGGTGCATTCCGGTCAGCTCGGTCTCAACGTGGCGGCGATGGAAACCTCGCTGAAGGACGTGCTGACCCGGGCGCAGCGCTGGGGCGCCGTCATGCTGATCGACGAGGCGGATGTCTACATCAAGCGCCGCGACGACGACATCACCATGAACGCGGTGGTCGGCGTGTTCCTGCGGGTGCTGGAATATTTCAACGGCCTGCTGTTCCTGACCACCAACCGGGTGGACGACATCGACGAGGCCATCGTCTCCCGTTGCATCGCCCTCATCAAGTTCCATCCGCCCGAACGGGAGGACCGCTGCAAGATCTGGCGGGTCATGACCGAGCAGTTCGCACTGGCGGTGGACGAGGCCCTGATCGGCCAACTGGCGGACGTCTTTCCGGCTGCCACCGGACGCGACATCAAAGGCTTGGCCAAACTGGTGGCCAAATATTGCTCGCACAAGCAGGCCGCGCCCAGCCTGGAGGTGTTCAAGCGCTGCTCGATCTTCCGCGGCATGGATCTCGGGATGGCTGAAGGGGGGCGCGATGGGTGAACGTTTCGTCGTCGCAGAGATGAACACCCATCACTTCATGTTCCGAGGGGCCGGCGCCACGGTGGAGGCGGCCCGTCGGGCGCTGCTCAAGGCCTGGGCCGCACATCGCAGCGCGCTGCTGGCGCTGTACCCGGAGCGGGAAGGCAGCCTTCCCGAAGCCGAAAGGATGGAAGAGCATTTCAGGATTCATTACCTGGAATTCGAAGCGGACGCCGGATACCGTTGGCCGGACCGGCTGGTGTAATGGAACAGGATCGAACCCACCATGAACTATGCCTTCCCACCCGCCCCCGTGATCACCCTCGACGCCATGTCGAGCAAGCCGTTTCCGGTGCGCCGCATTTTTTGCCTCGCCCACAATTACCCTGAATCCGGCCGGGAAGCGGTCAAGCCCGCCGAGCCGGGCTTCTTCCTGAAGCCAGCCGGCGCCATCCTCCATAACAATGCCGTGCTGCCGTATCCGCCCGGCACCGGCGCCCTGTGTCCCGAGGCGGAAATGGTGGTGGCACTGCACAAGGGCGGCCGCAACATTCCCGCGGACAGGGTCGATCACGAGTATGTGTTCGGCTATGCCGTGGGCCTGGACATGACCCTGCGCGATGCGCTCGATCACGCCATCGCGCAGGGCCTGCCCTGGGACAAGGCCAAATCGTTCGACCATTCCTCGCCATGCTCGGCGATCACGCCGGAGTTCTACGCCGGCAACATCGCCAGCGGCAGGATCGAGCTCAAGGTCAACGGCGAGGTCCGGCAGAGCGGCAACGTGGCCGATATGCTGTGGAAGGTGCCCGAGACGGTGCATTATCTTTCCACCCGGATGGAGCTGTATCCCGGCGACCTCATCTACACCGGCTCGTCGGGTCTGGCCGGTCCGGTGTTCCAGGGCGACGTGATCGAGGCCACCGTCGCGGGATTGGAGCCCTTGATCATCACCATCGGATAGCGGAGGTAGCCATGCAGGTGACGACGATCCTGGTCGACGGTGTGCCCAGGGCGGTGGTCCGGCCCAACGACCGCAAGGATCTCGCCCGCTTTCTGCGCAATGGCCGTGCCTATTTCACCGCCGACACGCCGAACGCGGAACTGAGTCACCGTCCGGCCGACGAGGCCGAGGCGGCGCGCTGGCGTTCCGCCTACCGCTTGCATCTCGCCTGGGGCGGCAGCGAGGAATGGTTTTTCGGTGTGCCCTTGTAGCTTGAAGCCTCGTCCCCGTCCTCTCTTCCTCTGGGAGAGGGGAAGGGGTGAGGGAAGCCTACTTTCCGAGGCTGATACATACGGATATTCCACTGCATTTTCGTAGATTCGATTGGAGAGACCCATGGCGTTCATCATCACCATCGAGGGCGAGCACGCTGCCCTCGCGTCGGAAGACGAGATTGCCGACGGCATCGCGGCGGCGCGCGAGGTGTTCGCCCGCAACGAGGCGGACCCGCTGGCCTGCCAGCTTGCCGTGACCAAACTGGAGCAGGACGAACTGCTCAACCGCGAAGAAGCCCTGCTGTGCCTGATCTGGGACGAGGCCGAAGAAGCCGCCTTCCGCGCGGTGACCTTGGGCTGGCTGAGCCGCGCCGTCGACATCAAGCTTGCGGTTCGGGCGGAGTCGGGCGAAGAGGTGGTAGCCGCCCGCCTGACTCATTGAATTCACCTCCACTCGGGAAAACTCCCATGATCCATGTCGTCGAGGTAACAAGCCCGGGCAAGGCGAACGCCTGGTTCGCCTTCGACCGGGAGGACTTTTCCCGCAAGGTGAGCGTCGCCAAGGCACGGGAAGGCCGCGTGATTTTCACCGTGACCAGCCCCCGCCGGTTGCTGGAAGCCGCCGGCCTCACGCCGCAATCCCCCGAAGCCGGGGCCAGCCACGGCCCGATATTCGAACTGGCGGAAAAGCACGGCTGGGACACCGACCTGTACCGGGCCGACGATCTCCTGGGGGAAGGCGTCTATGACCCCGAGCCGGTCTCCGAGTTCGAAGCCTGTGTCGCAACCCTCGCGGAAGGGCTCCACGCCTGCCGGGTCTACCTTTCCGACGAGTCGGCCTCCCGCGCCCTTTACGGCGACCCGTTCTACCAGGGCCGGGAGGGCTTCCCGGCGCACATGGCGCTGCGGGAACAGCTGATCGCGCTGGAAGTCATATCGGACGACCTGTGAGCCGGCGGTTCCACCTATGACCGTGGAGCAACTGATACGGGCGCTGCTCGAAATGCCGAGAGACGCCGTCGTTCTCTACGAAGGAGATGCCGGCTATGCGCGGGTGGGAGGGATCGATCTTCAGCGGAATGGAAACGGCGTTCCGGACGAAGTGATCCTGTCCCCCGACATGAGCGAGTGATCGCATCCCGGCGGAAAGTCTCCTCGAACCTTGGCACACCCGTCCAATCGTGGTTTCATTGCCCCCGTTTGGTGCATGCGGTCTCCCGGAGGGGTGAGAATCCGGCGGAGATGGCTTCCGGTCGGCGCGGACCGCGCCACGATACACAGACGGGGGAGTGATGGGGCAAGGTCCGAAATTCTTCGGTTTCAGCTTGTTGGGATGTCTGCTGGTGGCGCGGCCGCTCGAAGCGGCGGAGCTCGATGCAGCGGATACCGCTTGGATTCTCACATCGACCGGCTTCGCCTGGTTCATGACGGTGCCGGGGTTGGCCTTGCTTTACGCCGGGCTGGTCCGCACCAAGAACGTACTCTCCGTCCTGGCCCAGTGTTTTGCCGTCGCCGCCCTGGTGTCTCTGGTCTGGATGGGCGCCGGCTACAGCCTCGCCCTGGGTGGGGGGGAGTCCTCGTCGCCATGGCTCGGCGGCACGTCCAGGCTGTTCCTGCACGGTCTGACGGCCGACTCGGCGGTCGGGCCCGTTTCGGAAGCGGCGTACTGCATCTACCATCTCGGCTTCGCCGTACTGGCGCCGACGGTCATGGTCGGTGGCTTCGCCGAGAGGATGAAGTTCTCGGCCATGCTTTGGTTCACCACCCTGTGGATGCTGCTGGTCTATGCGCCGGTCTGCCACTGGCTGTGGGGCGGCGGCTGGCTGGCCCGTCTCGGTGCGGCGGACTTCAGCGGCGGGGTGGTGGTCCATGCGACCGCCGGCGTCTCGGCGCTCACGGCCGCCTGGCTGGTGGGGCCGCGGCGTGGGTTTCCGGATGCGCTCATGCCGCCCCACAATCTGACCCTGACGGCGGCCGGCGCCGGGATGCTGTGGATCGGCTGGCACGGCTTCAGTGCCGGCAGCGCCTTGATCACCAACGGTGCGGCGGCACTCTCGATGTTGAACACCCACTTGGCCGCTTCCGCCGGCGCGATGGTCTGGATGGTGGCCGAGTGGTGGCGCTTCGGTCGCCCCACGTTGCTCGGACTGGTGACCGGCATGATCGCCGGCCTGGTCGCGCTGTCGCCCGCGGCAGGTTACCTCGGGCCGCAGGGTGCCGTCATCGTCGGTGGCGCGGGCGGGCTGGCCTGTTTCTTCGCGATCCCCTGGATCCGGCGCAGGCTGGAAATCGACGATGCCATGGATGTGTTCCCGGTGCATGCGGCCGGCGCCCTGCTGGGCGTGCTCCTCACCCCCTTGGTCGCCGGCGGGGCTTGGGGCGGTTCGGGATTTCCGGGTGACTTGGGGGTGGGGCAGCGGATCGGCGTTCAGCTCGTCGCGATCGCTGCCGCCGGAGTTTGGAGCGGAACCGTCAGCTATTTCATACTCAAAGGTCTGAACCGTTGGCCGGGACTGCGCGTCGGCCCCGACGAGGAGACCGAAGGACTGGACTTGAGTTCGCACAACGGCAAGGGCTATTACTTCTGAGGCGGCGGTTCGCTCCGGGATGAACGGCGCGGCCTTCAGCGTTGGTCATTGGGCGGCGGTCAACGGAAAAAACGGGTATTTCGCCTGATTCAGCCGCGCCCCCGGATCGGGAGAGTCCAGCGGATGCCCTTTTTTCCGGTCAGGCCCGCTCGACCGACGGTAGCAACGGCAGCCCCAGTTCCCGGAGAAACCCGTTGTGCCGCTGAGTGGCCGTCTCGATCTTCCCTGCGCCGTATCAGCTTTTCGAACTCGGCGATGTCGGCCGGGTTCTCTTCATACCACACCACCAAGGGCGCGCGGCGGTCATCCGCCGCCGGCTTCGGGTAATCCCTCCCCAGCTCCTTTTTCGCTGCTGCTTCGTAGTTGTCCGAGAGATAGCGCAGGAACAGGCAGGAAAGCATGTAATCGCGGAAGTCGTCCGCGTTCATCGCCCCGCGCAATTGGGCGGCGATGCCCCGCAGGGTATTGCCCAGTTGTTTCTGTTCCTGTTCGGTCATGAGCCCGTTTCTCGTTTATCGGCCGAATGTTCGTTGGCAACCAATGATTGCAGCGCTGCAGGGGTATCGGGACGGAAAAGCGTCAGATCGGCATCCTTACGCACGAAAAGCGTGCGCGCCGTCTGGTCGATATGCGCGCGCAGCGGCGGATGCTGAATGTCACCGTAGCTCTTGATGTCCACGGAGAATGGCAAACTGCTTTCCTGAAACAATGTCCACAGACGGTCGCAAACCGCATCGTCGGCGCTCCCGTACAGCACCAGATCCAGATCGGAATTCGGCTTATACCGTCCCGCCGCGCGTGAGCCAAAAACCGCCACCCGCTCAATGCGGTCTCCCGCCGTGTTCAATATCCCGCGCACGATCTCCAACGCCTCCGCGGACAAGCCGAAATCGTCGCTCATGAGCCTTCCGCCCGTTTCGCCAGCAGGAATTCATACAGCTCATCGAATGCCGCCAGATAACTGGAGCGGATATCGTCAATCACCCGCTCGAACGTCTCGAAATTGTAGGTGTGCGACATGCGATTGCGCGCATCCAGGGCGTTCTGCCAGGCTTCGCCCTGACGAATGACGCCCGCCTCGAAGGCGCGGCGAATGACCGCGCGGGGCGTGATTTGATCGAACACCACGTTTTCGCTTTCCAGATAATCCTTCAGGGTTTTCCAGGCAAGTTCCATGGTGTATTCGAAGCGCTGAATGACGCCTTCCTTTTCCAGTTGGGTCAATGGCCTTTCCTGTTCCATGGCCTCGCGCAACAACGAAAAAGCACGGCGATAATTGTCGAAGCGGTAATGCCAGCGGGGCGTGGTGTCGGTCATGGTTAATTGTGAATTATGAATGGGTGGAAATAGCTGCTGCATCGGCCCTTTCTTGTGGGCCTTGAGCGCGTCGAGCTTCTGGGCCTGGGCGGCGATGAGGTCGTCGAGGGAGCCGAGGCAGTCGGCGACTGCTTGTTGCTCATTTTCAGTAGGCGGCAGCGGAATTTCGAATGATCGAATTTGCCCGAAGTTCAGCCCTTGCCTGTTTCCACCCGCCTGGAAACTGTCAATTTGCTTTTGCCCACGATCAGATATCAAAAACTGATTGAGCAGGACGGGATTCAATTCCCTCTGATGAGCCTATCAAAAATTTTGTGTTTGAGGCATAGCCTGCTGAAAGAGGAGCACATCTATGCCAAGCAAGAAGAAAGCGGCGAAAGCCGATATGGCAGCACTGCCGTCCATTCCCCCCGAAGTCCTTGAATACTTCAGCGGGGGCGCCACGCCGATGACGGGCGAGCAGATCAACACCAACACCATGGCGTTGAAGAAAGCGCTGATCGGGCGGGCGCTGGGCGCGGAGCTGACGCACTACCTGGGCTACCCTCCGGGGGCTGAGCGCCCCGAGCAGGCGCCAACCAGCGCAGCGGCAAGTCTGCCAGACGGTACTGACCCAGAACAGGCCGCTGCGCATTGACGTGCCGCGCGACCGCGCAGGCTCCTTCGAGCCCATACTCATCCCCAGGCATGAGCGGCGCTTTACCGGTTTTGACGGCAAGATCGTGGCCATGTACGCACGGGGCATGACCGTGCGCGAAATCCAGGCTTTTTTGGCCGAGCAGTACGGCACCGAAGTCAGCCCCGAATTCATCAGCTGCATCACCGATGAGGTCCTGGCCGAGGTAACGGCCTGGCAGGGCCGGCCGCTGGAGGCGATGTACCCGGTGGTGTTCTTCGACGCGCTGCGCGTGAAGATCCGCGAAGACGGCGTGCTGCCCGATGGCACGCGCGACATCCTGGGTCTGTGGACCGACAACACCGAGGGAGCCAAGTTCTGGATGAAGGTCTTCAACGACCTCAAAACACGCGGGGTGGCCGACATCCTGATTGCCGTGACTGACGGGCTCAAGGGCATCCCCGAGGCGCTGGCAGCGGTTTTTCCGGCTACGACGCTGCAGACCTGCAGCGTGCATCTGATCCGCCACAGCCTGGACTACGCGAGCTGGAAGGATCGCAAGGCGCTGGCCGCAGCGTTCAGGCCCATCTGCACGGCGCCCAGCGCAGAAGCCGCACAGGCCGAGCTCGACGCCCTGGATGCCGGCCCCTGGGGGCAGAAGTTCCCCACCGTGGAACTGCCTGGCGCAGGGTGTGGGACCGTGTCATCCCGTTCTTTGCCTTCAGCCCGGCGGTGCGCACGGTGATCTACACGACCAACGCCATCGAGAGCCTGCACAGCCAGCTGCGCAAGATCATCAAGACGCGGGGGGCACTTTCCCTGCGATGATGCAGCCACCAAGCTGCTGTGGCTGACCTTGCGCAACATCACGGCTGACTGGGGCCGAGAAGCCAGGCAGTGGAAAGAGGCCTTGAACCAGTTCACCATCGCCTACGGCCAGCGATTCACACGACCGGTCGCGTAATATGTCCAGCGGGTCCGCATCACCAAGCTGGCCCAGTACCCAGCCTCGAACACAAAAATTCAGACAGGCCTGGGTTTCAGTGTGGGTGTTCTCTTCGACGCATTTTTTCAGTATCACGCGTTCTGACGTTGCCGGGTCAGCCCAATGAATGTTTCCACATCCATCAGCCATTCCTGCTGTGCCGCCGTACAGGTGGGGTGCAGGCTTTTGGGCAGCACAAGCTGAACCCGTTCTGCCTTCATCTCGTCCGTCTGGTTCTCGCTGATGCTGGGTTCAAGTGTCAGGAGGTGCTTGTCAGGAATGCGGGCGGCTTCGTTGAGGATTTGCCGCCACCTGTCCTTGCAGGTCGATTTCGATGCCAGCATCGTCAGCCTTGCCTGTGGGAAGGCTGCATTGTGGTAATGGCTGATGCCGGCGAAAGATGAAATCTGGCTTGAGCCGGTTTTCCATCACGCTGGTATGGACATGGCTCCCATATCGCATCCTGCATGGCGGGACAGGTTCACATTCCAGTTATGTTTCGCTACGCGAAATGCGTTCAGCAAGTCTTCGACGCTTCCCCAAGCGGTAAGCATTTCCTCGCCCTCCCGCGTAACCACCTGCCACGCGACGAACTCATGGAAAGCGTGGTCGTCCTCGGTCTGGCCACCCGACACAGCGTGTAGCGTTTCGTACAAAACGGGTATGCCAACTTGCTCGGCAACAAAATACGCACCGTCTTCCAAACAACCTACTAGCAAATCTATGTCCGAAGGGCTCGGCAAACCATGTAACAACACACTCCCCCACGCTTTGTAATTGGCTGCATCCCTATACAGATACTCGAATACCGAATACATCTGGGGCCCCAAGGTGCGAGATTCAGCCGACATAAACCTCAGCCCGGTGCCTTGCCAAAAAATCAGCCCGAGGCAGGAAACGCTCGGGCTTCTCGATAGGTTGGTCGCGCAAAGCTACCAAAATCGATTTCAGCATCGAGCCGTCGGGCGAATCTCGAAGCTGGCTGGAAACCATAACGCGGAATTCATCAGAAACCGTGATAAGCCCCCGGTCGAACGCCTTGTCGTGAAGCACCGATAAACATAAGCCGTTGCTCGGGTTGAGTCGGTTCACCTTATCGCGGCTCCACGGCACGATATGGCTAGCCACTAGCAGCCGCGCGTCGGACAAGCCGGACATGCAGCAACGCCCGCCGTAACTTGCCAGCACCGCACGCCTGAAAAAAAGCTGTTTCACGCGCTGCTCGACAATCGCTCGGCGCGTTTCGCCGCTGTAGTCGTTCAAGTCGAAGCTGTCGAGCGAATCGGTTGCTAGTTCGATTGTCGACGCCGAGCGCAATTGTTGATCGAGCGTCGCGCATTCCAAAGCGAGCTTTTCCCAATCAGCATGAAATTCGTCCCATACCTCACGATCCAGCGCCGACGCGTTACCCAAACCCTTCCGCCCGGATGCGGTAATCGCCGGGTCAAGGCTGGCGAAGTTGACAAGCTTCATTGCCACCGCCGAAGGCGTGCGTCCGATCAATCTAGCCAGCTCGATGATTTCGCTGTTGCGGCTGTGCAGTTTGCCGAAAGGAATCTGGCAATACAGGTTGAAAGCCAGCTTGAGTTGTTCTTTGTTCCAGCGCTTAGAACTCACGACGTACTTGGGCAGTTCGATCGGTTACGGTGAGTGGTTAGACACTGTCCGACGAGATGCGGGAATATGAGCTTAGCCGCTTGCCGGAGTATGGGCGGACTTCTGCAGCAGATCGCGCAGTGCCGGTTCCAGCATGGCCGGACAGGGGACTTCCCCCTTTTCCCAGCGCCTCACGGTCTTGGGTGTTTTGCCAACGTGTTCGGCAATCTCGCGCTGAGTGAACCTGTCGCGGGCCTGCCGCAGCAGCTCCAGTGGTTGTGCA
Source organism: Methylococcus sp. S1M (assembly GCF_051295855.1). Lineage (NCBI taxonomy): Bacteria > Pseudomonadati > Pseudomonadota > Gammaproteobacteria > Methylococcales > Methylococcaceae > Methylococcus > Methylococcus sp. S1M. The sequence goes on along the minus strand of NZ_JBPDXO010000003.1, from coordinate 20,325 downwards.
TGGGTCATGCTCTGTCATTTTTGGGAACTTTAAGGGACATTATGACCCATTAAGTGCCTAGCAGAAAGTCAGTTGGTATTTTGCGCCGAAGCCAGTGCCGATCTGGTCGATGGCCTGCTCCAACTCAGTCGGCGTGAAGGAATGGAAGGGCAGCCACTCGTCTTCATCTTTTTCCACAGGATTTCGATCCGGTTCAATTCAGGGCTGTAGGGCGGCAGGAAGTAGAATCGCATGCCCTTTTCTTTCAGCACCATCGGTTTCCTGACGCGCTCGATCACGGCCATGAGAAAGCCGAAGAACCACAGGCCAGTCACGCTCTGCCACAGCTTCGCCCGCATCAACCGTCCCGAGGACAGCAGCACACCGATGACATTCGGGCGTTGTGACCGCTTCGCTAGCACCGCATGCGTTTCGCCCACCTTGCTCCAGGCTGGGCGGTTCGGCGGTTGCGACGCGAACCCCGCCTCATCCACATAGACCAGTTCGGATTCGCCCGCCTGCGCGCGTTGAATCAAGTCATCGATCTCTACCCGGGCTTGCCCGAATCGCTCCGGGTCGCGTTTTTTTCAAGCTGTAGCGCGTGCGCTTCCACACATAACCCTGCCGCTTCAACTCCAGGCGCAACCGGGCTTCAGCCAGTGTGTCCGCGCGTACTCCAACACCAGAATCTCGATCATCGAGGCGAGGGATCGCCGTTCGCGCTCTGCGGCCATGCGCAACAGCTGCTTGATCTCGGCGGAGGTGCGTATGGAAAGGGTTTCGTCCTTCCGGCGTGACATGGCGGCATCTCGTCAGCGATGAGACGCCAATGTACTGCCTTTGGCTTTTTTTGGGCAATACGATACGGATGATGTGCCGGCCGCTTTGGCGATGCCTCCTTGCTTAGACGCCGCTCGGCGTTCAGCCCACGGCCGCATCGCCGCTTTCCTGCGTGCGGATGCGGACGGCCTGTTCCGGTTCGAAGACCAGTATCCGGGCATCCTCGGCCGCCTTCGGGCCCAGGATGCCGATGAGCGATTCGACGACGGCGCCCGCCATGCGTTCGGTGGCGAGTATCTCCAGCTTGAACGAGCAGTCGTCGGCGCGGGGCGCGTGCCTTTCGCACGCCTCGCCGAGAATGCGGCTGATGGTGAGGCCGGTGGCGCCGGTTTCCAGGAGGGCCTCGCGGGCTTCATCCAGCTTGCGTGAGGGTACGATTGCGGTCACCAGTTTCATTCGCCTGTCCTCTCTTCGCGAGACCGGCGCGAGGTGCGTCCGCCGGTCCCGCTTGGTGGCTAGTCGATTCCCTTGCCGACGGGTTCCTCGAGCAGGTCGCTCCAGTCGGTACGCTCGCGCATTTCCTTCTTCACGCCGGGCGGCAGCAGTTCCCGGCCTTCCCGAATCTCCCAGCCGCCACCCAGCGCCTTGTACATGGCGATGACGCTGCGGGCGACGTCTCCGCGGCTGGCGGTCAGCCGGTCTTGCTGCTGCACCAGGAACAGTTCCGAATTGAGGACCCGGGTGTAGTCCTCGAGTCCGTTCTGGTATTGCCGCAAGGCGAGTTCGGCGGCGCGCTGGGAGGCCCGGACGCCGTCCGACAGGCTGGCCACCCTTTCCTCGGCTTTTTTGAAGGCGATGATCGCGTCTTCCACCTCGCGCAGGGCGCGCAATACGGTGCTGCGGTAGTCGGTCAGGAGTTCCTGGAACTTGGCGTCCTGGACCCGGACGTTGTTGGTCAGTCGTCCGTACTGGAAGATCGGCCAGATGACGGTCGGTCCGAATTTGCCCGCCAGCCCGGAAGGGCTGATGGCGTTGGCCACGTCGAGTCCGTCGATGCTGCCGGAATTGAAGCCGACGGTGCCGACCAGGGAAAGGCGGGGGAGGAGTTCGCTCTCGGCGATCCCGATCTGGGCGCATTGGGAGGCGGCCTTGTATTCCTGGGCGCGTACGTCGGGGCGGCGGCGCAGGATGTCGGTCGGGATGCCCATGGCGATCTCCGACCGGGCGGCGGGGATGTCGCTGTCCGGGCCCAGTTCCTTTTCGAGGTGGCTGGGCTGCATCCCCAGCAGGACGCTCAGGGCATTCTTCGACTGGCGCAGCCCCACTTCCAGGTTGGCGATCTCGGCCAGGGTCGCCTGGTGCAGCGCCTTGGCCTGCTGCATGTCGAGTTCGGTGCTCAGGCCGTTGCGGAACTGCGATTCGGCGACGCGGAAGCTGCGTTCTTGCAGGTCGGCATTGCCCTTGGCGAGCGCCAGGCGCTGATTGAACGTGCGTATCTGGACATAGGCGGCAGCCACTTCGGCGGTCAGCGTCACCACCATGTCGTCATATTGCAGGGTCGATGCCGCCAGTTCCGCACCCGCGGCATCGATGCCGCGGCGGAACCGGCCCCAGATGTCGAGCTCCCACATGGCGTCGAATCCGGTCTGGAAATAGGTGAACGTGTGGAAATCGCTTCCCTGGTAGTAGGGCGAGTATTCGCTGATGCGTTCATAGAATGTGTCCATTCCCACGTTCTGTTTCTGGGGGAACAGATAACCTTTGGCGATGCCGAGCTGGGCGCGCGCCTGATAGATGCGGATCGCCGCTTTCTGGACGTCCAGATTCTGCCGGTAAGCCTTCTCGATGAGACGATCCAGCACCGGATCGTTGAACAGTTTCCACCAGTTGCGGAAATCGCCGGCCTTGGCGGCTTTTTTCGGCGCATCCAGCCAGGTATCGGTGAGTTTGATTTCCGGCCGGTGGAAGTCCGGGCCGATTTTGTTGCAGCCGTCGAGCAGGAGCCCCAAGCCGGCCGCAAGCGCGAGGCGCAGCAGCAGGACTCGAGCCGAATCGTACAGGGTGATGCGCATGGCGTGGTCTCTCGAACCGGTTCCTGGACGAAACTTCTTCAGGATTTGCCGGAGCCGATCTTGATCGGGACCACGGCCGCCGCGGGCGCCTGGCGCCGGTTGCGGATGTCCGCCGCCGGATTGGCGCGGCGGTTGGGGCGGGTTGCCGCCCCGCCGCCGTCGGCACGGGCGAAGCGGGGGGACAGCCCCAGCCCGTATTGCACCACGATCAGGATCAGCAGCGAGAGCGGCCAGAACACCAGCCAGAAACCGTAAGTGGATTTCACGTACTCGAGCATGCGCATGAGCAGCACGTGTTCCCGCGTCTGTTTCAGGTACGCCTCGTATTCCCGGCTGTCGTATGCCGCGAGAAACTTGAGAAACTGGAAGAATTCCCCGCTGCGGTGGTTGCCGTAGGCCGATCCGAGATAGGCGCGCAGCGCCTTCAGCGGTTGTTGCAGATGCTCGGGATTGGCGCGGTAGCGCGCGGCGAGATAGTCCACCACGTCCTCGACGTTCTCCGCTTCCTGCGGCAGGGTCATGTGCGGTACCACATAACGCAGCAGACTGGGGCGGCCATGGGTCGACTCGTAGATATGGTTGAGGTAATGCAGCAGGATGCCGACGGATTCCTGTGATTCCATGGCCAGAAGCACCTTCAGCGCCTCGGTTTTGACATAGGGCTCCTCGGGAGTCTCCCCCAATATTTCGATGAGGCTTTGCACCGCGGCTTTCTCCTCCTCGCTTTTCCAGGCCGGCGCGGCCTGTCCCATGACGGAGTGCACCGTGGCGCCGTCATTGAAGATCAGGTCGAGGACGTAGAGGGCTTTTTGACGGTCGCCGACGGTTGCCAGCGCATAGAGGGCGAAGACCCGGGCGAAGGTATCGGCATTGGTCCGGTAATTCACCAGCATCCGGACGATCTCGGTGAATTTGCGGTCGTTCGCGCTCTGCATGTCGATGATCTTGAAATTGCCTACCGCGATCGCCGCCAGCCGTCTGACTTCCGGATGGGAGTCCTGCATGAGTTCGAAGATCAGCGGCAGGGTATAAGGGTCCTTGCGCTCGGCGAGATACCAGGCCAGGTTGCCGCGCACGGCAGGATTCTCGTCGATGACCATGGCGTCGACGGCATCGGGCAACCCCTCCTCGAAAGCCTGGACGATCTTGGCGTAATCCGCCGCGGCGAGACCCATGACCGGCTGGCCGGCCGCAGGGACCCGGTTTTCGAGGCCGATGCGGATGAGGCTGTGCCGCAGGTAGTCCTGCTCGTAGGCGGCTCCCGAGAGTTTTCCCAGCGGCGGATATTTTTCCCGGTTCAGGAAGTCCTTGACCGCGATGGGTTCGACCGGGCCGTAGAGGGGGCGTACGCGCTGTCCGAACGTCTGTTCCAGAAACCGGTCGAGCCGGGCCTGCGAGTAACGAATCTCGGAAATGGTTTTCTTGCGGTAGTCGAGCAGGGGCTGCAGCCCCGGCTGGCCGATCCGTGCGAACCCCCTGAGAATGGCATTGCGCTTCTGCAGGTAGAGGCTGAGGAACTCGTGATTCAGGCGTTTCTGGCGGGGATATTCGCTGTCCAGCGCCTCGTAGAGATTGATCAGCGGCTTGACCAGTCTGACATCGCTGGAAAAGCGGTCCACCATGAAATCGATCAGTTCGACCTTGTGAGTCTCATCGACTTCTCTGTCTTCCAGCAGTTGGAGCATCACGTGGAACAGTTCCTCGGCCTGTTTCGAGCGGAAGGCCTGTTCGTCACGGTCGGTCAGCCGCCACGTCTCCAGGATCGTGTGGTAGCGCGCCTCGGAAATCGCCCCGTCGTGCAGGAGGTTCTCGACATTGTCGCGGTGGACGGCATGGCGGCGCATGCCAGTGCTGTTCACGGCGATCTGGTTCAGGCTGGCGAGCATCTCCGAAAGGTCGCGCTCCTGCTTCTCCCGCAGTGCGATCAACACGTCGCGGACGTGGGAGTCGTGCGCCATCAGCGGTTCGACGTCGCTCCAGCTCAGGCTGATGCGGACGTTGTCCGTGGGCCGGGGTGGTGTCCCGGCAGGGGTGGGGGCGGTCGGCACGGAAGTGCCGGCGGCGCTGCCGAGGGGCAGGCCGGCGATCCATTCCTCCCGGAAATCGGCATCGGAGAGCGGTTTGGGCTGGTTGGCCGAAAGCGCGGCGAAGGGGCGGTCACCGTAGGGTACTTGGGTCATGGTGTACAGATAGCCGCCGAGGAACAGATGGGCGACGGTCAGGCTTCCGTAACCGATCTTGCCCCAGAATCCCGCGGCCAGCGTTTCCAGCGTCAGGAACGCCAGGCCGAACGTGAAACAGAGCATGACCAGGTAGGGGTTGAGTTCGGATCCCAGCGCCTCCGCCACCAGCCCCAGACCGGCCAGCAGCAGCAGTACGGTCCGGTAAAGCCGGACGATGGTGTTGCCACGGCCTTGCATCAGGCGGTAAAGGAAAAGGTTGAGCGAGATCGCGACGAGAAAACCGGCGACGGCGGTCAGTAGCATGGCGAGTCACCTCCAGTCTGTGTAGCGGTCTGTCAGGCCGCTGCTTCCAAATGGCTCGGTGAGCCGAGGTGATAATGGTGAAGCAGGTAATGCCGCTGCTCCGGATTCAGGCTGCCCAAGAGGACGGCCATCCTCAGGTCGGCGGTTTTGTTGCGGATGACCAGGCAGGGTTCGCCGTCGATGCGGTCAAGGGTGCCGACGAATTCGCCCGCTGCGGCATCGCCCGTTTCGCTGATCAGCCGGCCGCGCTCGCTGCCCCGCCCCGGTTTCAGGATCACCTCTTGTACCCGTCCCTGCGGCTGCTCCAGCATGGCGTGGCGGTTCAGATGAAGGGCGAGGTGATGTTCGGAAAACACCAGGACGGCGAAGGAGTCGTCGGGGGCCTGCTCTTCCGTGCGCAATGCGTCGAAAGTCGATCTCGGAACCATGGTCCGGGTATGGATGTCCAGCGGGGAGACCGGATGCTTGGTGGACTGGATCTGGGCCTGGTTGGCGGTATCGGCCTCGCCGGCGAGGTTGGTCAGATCCAGCCCGTTGCGCAGGAACACTTCGTACACCAGGCTTGCGCCGGGAATCCAGCGGATCACGTCCCACAGCGCCCGGTTGACGATTTCCTTACGCCGGAAACCGATCACGAATTCGGTGATGAGACCGTCGCAAAGGTCGATCAGCCGGCGGTTCACCAGGCGGAACACTTCCGGGGACAGTTTGCCGTCATATTTCGCCCGCAGGCCCGCCAGGCTGTCGGACAGTACGGTCTGGTAGGGGCGCGATGCGCTGACATAGCAGGAGCCCTGGCGCACCTTGTCCCGCGATTGCGGCTGCCCGCCGTTGAAACGGATGCCGCCGAGCTGGGCGTAGACCATGTTCTCCTCGGCGGCGTTGTTGGCTTCCTCGATGCCCATGCGTTCGTCGGGCAGGCGGTGAATGGTCACCACTCCCCGATGGGCCCGGATGCCATAGCGGTGCAAGGCGTCACGTACCGTGTCGGCCCAGTAGAAGAACGGAGTCAGGAACGCCGGCATGTTGGAGAACAGGGTGGCGTTGTAACGCTCGACGATGCGGGCGATGTACTTACGGTCGATATAGACTTCCGCTCGCGCGCCGATCCGCTCGAACACCGGCCGCCCCTGCCAACGGCGGACGCCGAGATGGATCAGCCAGAGCGCGGTGAGGAACAGCGCCGCGTCCAGCACGTGGGCCGCCAAGCCGACGCCGGCCAGGAAATCGAACGGGGAGAACAGCAGGCCGAACACCGGCACCCCGAACACCGTGGCGATCACGATGTAGGCCGCGAAAATGGCATAGGAGCGCACGAACTCCACCTGGTTTTCCGCCCGCGCCGCGGCTTCGCGGTTCAACGCCTCCGTATCCGGCGAGTCGATGCGTTCACCGGCCGCGTTGCAGCCGACCCGGTTGGGAATGTCGACGCCGTAGACCGCGGCCTGGAATTCCCGGAAAGCCTTGATGTCGGACATCTGCAGGTCGCTGCGCAGTTCGAAATCGCCGCTTTGTCCGGTCAGGACTTCCCGGCTCAGCGTGCTATAGGCTTCGATGGCCTTCCGGGCCAGGTGGATGAGAATTTCGGTGAGCACCGCCTGAGTCGCCACCACCACGATGGTCGCCGCTTCGGCCCGACGCCGGCCGCTGGTGCCATCGGGGGAGAGGTGGCTGAGGTTGACGAAGGTGTTGGGCAGAATCGGATCATCGGGCTGATAGCCCTGGCCCAGGGCTTCGGTCATGGAGTTCAGGAACGATTGGGAAAGGACGAAGCAGCGCTCCGCGCCGACCAGGTCGCGCGCCTTACGCACCACGGCCAGTGTGGACTGGGTCTGGGCGGAATTGCTCACGCCCAGGAACACGGTCGAGGGACCGTAGCAGCCGATGCCTTCCCGCTGGGTGCGCTTCATCTCTTTCAGGACGTTGCCGGAATTTTCCGCCCGGATGCGGAGGCCCGGCAGGACGGAGTGCAGGGCGATCGCGAATTCGTTGAGCAGGTCCTGGTTGAAGTCCACCCCGTAGAGCACGAGGTCGTGCATTCGCGGGTCCCGGTTCGGATTCAGCAGATTCTGGAACAGCAGTTCGCCGAAATGGTTCATCGTGGCGTGGTTCTCGCCGCCGGGTTCGAACGAGTCGAGCACCCGCTTCAGCACGAAAGGAATCTCCCGCAGGTCTTTTTCCACGGCATTCCCCGGCGCCGGCAGCTGATGAATACGGCTGATCTTGGCGTTGTCGTTGACGGCGAACCAGTTGGACCGGACGCCCGCCGCCCGCTGTTCCGCTCCCGGCTGCAATGCCTTGGGCGAGGGCCGGGGCGCTTGCAGGAAATCGTCGCCCACCTTGGCGCGGTCATAGATGCGGATGAATTCCGAAGGACTCGCCGCACGATACTCGATGGTGGCGTACTGGCCGTCTTCCAGGTAGATCTGCAGCGCGTCGTCGTCCGGCTCCCCCTGGTGCAGGGCCGAGGTGACGCCCAAGGGTTCCGCGCTGCCGAAGATTTCCCCACGGGTGCGGTTGTGGCCGAGGGAGAAGGCCTGGGTCAGGGAAAACACGCCCATGCGGGGCTCCAGGGTGGAACAGACCATCAGCGCGAATTCCCCGACCAGGTCGCGCGAAGCGGTGCGCATCACCCAGGTCAGGTCGTGATGGCAGAAGGCTTCCTCGAAGGTGGCGAGAAAGCCGGGGAGGACGTCCGCTTCCAGGGCGGTTCCGACTTCCCGGGTCAGTACTTCGCGCAACCGTTGCCTGGACTCGGCGGAGAGGTCCGCCAGGGATCGTGCCGGGGCCGCCAGGGCGCGCTGGCCCAGTTCCTTGCGTAGATTCAACAACGCCAGATCGGTGGCTTCGGCCCAGCGGAGGAGCAGATCGAGGTTGAAGTTCCCGCCGGCGATGTCACGGTTGTAATCCAATGCGGCGGTGAAATAGGCGTAACGCAGCGCTTTGTAGCTCAGTCCTTGGGTATAGATGAAATCCACCCATTCGGCGACGCTGCGGGAATCCGAGTCGCCCCTGGAACTGGTCCTGGGCATCATGCTCAGGAATACCCCACGGGCTTCTTGCTGAGTGAAGAAATGCCGGCGTTTCTCGCCGTCCACGGTGAACTCGAGGTAGACGCCGTCCATGTCGCCATTGTGGGCGATCATGTTGAACACTTCGCCGGGCTGGGATACCAGGGTCTGGCCTTCCACCCGGTGGTGCATCATCGCGTCGTAGTATTCGTACCAGTGCGGCTGGGCATTGTGCCAATGCGTCGCTCCGCCGGTGGCGTAACGCAGATGGAGCAGGATGGCTTCGAAGTCCGGGGGGCGCCTGTAGCCTTCTCGGCCGGCTTTCTCGAGCAGGCCGTCCAGGCGCCCGGACAGCACTTCCACGATGTCGTCCCGCTTGCCTTTGACGACTTTGTCGAAGATGACCGACTGGGCGCCGCCTTTGTCCACCAGTACCGAGAATCCCGCCGATTGGCCGCCGCGGGTCGATGCCTCACGCGCCAGTATCCGCGCCATTTCCCGAAGACGGTCAGAAATCAGCAGGGGATCGTTCTCTTCCCCTTGCAGGTTGCAACGGACCGCGAACGCCGGGCCACAGGCCCAGTAAGGCGTAGAACCGCGGACCACGGCCAGGACATCCGGTACCGAAAGCATTGCAAGGATCGAGCTGACGCAGAAACAGGTCCAGCCGAGCACTGCCACGATCCCGTCAAAGCTTTCCAGGCACCGGGAGGCGGCGGCGAGCGCCAACAGATTGGCGACGGTGCCGGCCGCCGCGACCACCCGGCAGCGCCAGCCCTCGCACGAGGATGCCGGAATGCGGGGAGAATGCGAGGACAACTGGGGAATCGGGCCGAATGGCAGAAGGCTCCTGCCGAGGTGTCGGAACGGGATTCCTTCCAGAATCGTGGTGGCGGAGAAAGCGGACGGATCGCGGGTAACCGCGAACAACGCGAGCGCATGGCCCAGGCCGTGTATCACCAGGGCCAGGGCGTTGGTGAACCGCAACGGGGCCAGCATGAGTTCCAAAAGAACTCGCGGCTTCGCGCGCGAAGCCGGAACGATGCTTCCTGTCATGGCATCAATCCTCGGGTAGGGTGCAAGGGTCTCCGGCATCCTTTCGCCAAGGCGAGGGCCGGGACTCCAGGCTGCGTCGGCATGCCGGATCGCAGTGGATCGATCCGGCCGGCTCGAAGCGCCGATTGTTTTTTTTGTAAGTGTCGATTCAATACGAGCAGGCTTACGTTAGAGCATGGCGCGAGGTGCGTCAATATGTCGCGCACATAAAAAGTGCAATGCACCAATATGGTGCGACATATTGATTGTTTGTGGTGCGATCGGCCTTTCTTCAGAAGGCTGGGCCGGGCGCGGAGGGGCGGATGGGCCGTCCGGGGGAATGGCAGCAGGATCAGGGTCGATCGGAAAAGGAGCCAGGACAGGCGGGCTGAGCGTTCGCTTTGCCGGTTCCCGAACCACCGCCCGCGAGCGCGGCCTTGAGCACCCTGGCCAAGTGCAGGCCCTCCCGCCCCGCGCCGTCGCGGATCTGGTGGCGACAACTGACGCCGTTGGCGATCAGCAAAGTGTTTTTGTCCGTTTCGCGTATCCGTGGCAGTAAGGCGAGTTCGGCCATTTGCATGGACACTTCGTAATGTTCGGCTTCCAGTCCGAAGGCGCCGGCCATGCCGCAGCAGCTCGATTCGACGAGTTCCGCCTGCAGCTCCGGTACCAGGCTGAGCACCTTGCGCATCGACTTCATCGCGCCGAAGGCTTTCTGGTGGCAGTGCCCATGGACCAGTGCCCGCGCCTGCGGCAAGGGGCGGAGCGGAAGTTCGAGCCGCTTGGCGTCGTGTTCGCGGGCCAGGAATTCCTCCAGCAGCAGGGCGGATTTCGCGACGGCGGCCACGGCCTCGCCCAGTCCCAGCGCGTAGTATTCGTCGCGCAGCATCAAGAGGCAGGACGGTTCCAGGCCGAGGACGGGCAGTCCGCGCTCGGCATGGGGTCGCAAGGCTTCCACCATGCGTCCGGCCTCCGTCCGCGCCTGCTCGATCAGGCCATGGGAGAGGAAGGTGCGTCCGCAGCACAACGGTCGTTCTCCGGTGAGCGGGCGGGCGACATGGACCCGGTAGCCGGCGGCGGTGAGCACGTCGAGCGCCGCCTGCGCGGTTTCCGGTTCGAAATGGTTGGAGAAGGTGTCGACCAGCAGGACGACCTCGCGTCCGTCGGCGTTGCCGACCGGTTCGGTCGGGGCGGTGGCGAGGAACGCCATCGGTGCGCTCAGGGGCAGCGAGCGTTTGGCGGCGATGCCGATCCAGCGCTCGCCCAGCCTGGCCAGGAGCGGCATCCGTGCGCGGAGCCTCACCAGCCAGTTCAGCCGGGCCAGCTTCCCCGCCCAGTGCGGAATGTGCGCCAGCAGGCGTTCCCGCAGCGGCACGCCGCCGAGCTGTTTCCAGCGCTGCGCCAGCGCTTCGATGCGCAGCAGGGCCATGTCAACCCCGTTGGGGCATTCCCGTTTGCAGCCCTTGCAGCCCACGCACAGGTCCATGGCGGCATCCAGCTCCGGTCCGACGAAGGGCTGGGGGCCATATTCGCCATTCAGTGCCGCCTTCAGCGTTTGGGCCCGGTGGTGGGTGGAGTGCGCCGCATCCCGTGTGACCCGGAAGCTCGGGCACATCACGCCCTTTTCGGTGCGCTGGCACTGCCGGTTGCCGATGCAGACCGCCGCCGCCTTGCCGTAGGCGCCGCCTTCGGAAGGCACGGCCGCATAGGCATCGCCCGCGCCATAGCTGTCGTAGGCCGACCAGTCGAGTTGTGTCTCCATGCTTCAGAACCTTGCAAATGAATCCCTCCAAGCAGGACTGATGCCATGCCGGTGGCTGTGTTCAACTCATTGTTATTGTTCTGAGCGTGGGGGAGTGAGGCGCTCGTCGAGTGTACGAAGTGCGACAAAGCCGCCGAGCGGCGGGTCCTTCCGACGGTCTCATCCGGTGAGAAGGGGTGAGACGGCAAAAAACCCGCCAAGCCTCGTGGCTCGCGGGTTCTGATGCGTCATGCAGACGGGGTGATACAGGTAAATGGCGGAGAGGGAGGGATTCGAACCCTCGTGCCGGGTTTCCCCGACCATCCGATTTCGAGTCGGCGCCGTTATGACCGCTTCGGTACCTCTCCCGCACGGGTAATGATATCATAATTGATTCGTTACAGACATACGAACGGTGCGTGACATGAATTCGAAGTTCATGGCGGACGGCGTTCTGAAAGTCGGACAAGTCAGGCTTTTGTTTCGCAAGTTCAGTCGCCGTACCCGTCGGCGCTGCCTCGGCGCAGGGGCCGCGGTGCTTCTGGTGTCCCAGCTTTACGGCTGCGGTGCTCCGCTTCCGGAGCAGCGCAAGCTGTCCCACTTCGACAGGATCAGGGCGGCCGGGGAATTGCGGGTGCTGGTCCGCGACAAGCGTTTTGCCTCGTCCCGCCCCGCTTCGGGGACGGTGGGATTCGAGCGTGACCTGCTTCATGGATTCGCCAGTCACCTCGGCGTCAGGCTCCGGTTCATCCCAGCCAATGCGCGCCCGGTGACGGAGCGGCTGCTTCACGGGGAGGCCGATTTCGCGGTGATGCCTTCCCGTTCCGTTGCCGGAGATGTCTTGCCGGCTGGCGGGCTTCCGCCATTCGCCGGGGTGACGCCCGTGGGAGGCTGGGTCGGCGCGCTTGCTGGCGGTCTGAAGGGCATGGCTCGAAACAGTGCGCAAAAATTCAATCCGCGGATGGCGTTTGCGGAATACTCGCCACGCCGTGTACACACACTGAAGTGGGCCTTCCCCGAAAACGCCGGCGTTCGCGGCCCGCGTGCGCTGGCATGGATGTTCGCTGAGCCGGAGGGGGACCATCTGGCGATGATGGCCGAGCATTTCCTGCGCGATATGTGCGAGCGGAAAGGTCTCGACCCGTTGCTCGACCGCCATTTCGGTCACAACGAGGGTGCGGACCCTGCTCTGGATCGGAATCTGCGTGAATCTTACGGCCGCCAGTTGGGCAAATACCGCAGGACCTTCGTCGAGGCGGCGGCGCGCCATGGTCTGGACTGGCGGCTGCTGGCCGCGGTGGCTTTCCAGGAATCACGATGGGACGGTTATGCGGTGTCGGCCGAAGGCGTGCGCGGCATGATGATGCTGACCGGCGCGACGGCCCGCGAACTGGGGGTCGATCGCAACAACCCAGGGCAGAGCATCCATGGCGGGGCCCGCTATCTGAAGGCGGTGTGGTCGCGCCTGCCGGAAGAGATCGCCGAACCCGACCGGACCTGGTTTGCTCTTTCCGCCTACAACCTGGGCCCGGGCCGGGTCGAGACTGCACGCCGGCTCGCGAAGAAGCTGGGGCGCGATCCCAACAAATGGGCCGAGGTCAAGAAGACCCTGCCGTTGGTCGGAGCTGGACGCTCCGGCGGCCGTTTCCGCCACCCTTCGGCCCGGGGGAAGCTGACGGTCCAATACGTCAACCGGGTGCGACATTACTACGATCTGCTGGTGCGCCTCAGCGAGAAGAAACGCTCCGGCCCGTCCGGGCGGGGCTAGCGGCGGTTCCGGAAGAAGTCGCGGAGGAGCTGGCTGCATTCCTCGGCCAGCACGCCTTCCAACAGCTCGACGCGGTGGTTCATAAACTCGGCCTCGTTCAGCCGGAGCGCGCTCACCACCGCGCCGCGCTTGGGATCGGCGGCGCCGAACACCAGCCTGCCGACGCGGGCATGCAGGATCGCACCCATGCACATGGCGCAGGGTTCGAGCGTGACGTACAACGTGGTATCCACCAGCCGATAGTTGCCCAGGCGCGCGCCGGCCGCGCGCAAGGCGACGATTTCGGCATGCGCGGCGGGGTCGTGGGTGGAAATGGGTTGGTTATGGCCCTCGCCCAAGATTTCGCCATTCTTGACCAGCACGGCCCCGATCGGGACTTCGCCTGCCGTTTCGGCGGTGCGGGCCAGCATCAGGGCATGGCGCATCCATGCTTCGTCCGAGCCGGGTTCGCTCACTCCCATTCGATCGTCGCCGGCGGTTTCCCCGAGATGTCATAGGTGACCCGGGAGATGCCGTGAATTTCGTTGATGATGCGGCGCGAGACCAGGTCGAGGAAGTCGTAAGGGAGGTGGGCCCAGCGGGCGGTCATGAAATCGATGGTTTCCACGGCGCGCAGTGCGACCACGTAGTCGTAGCGGCGGCCGTCGCCCATGACGCCGACCGATTTCACGGGCAGGAACACGGCGAAGGCCTGGCTGACCTTGTCGTACAGGTCGTGGCGGTAGAGCTCTTCGATGAAGATGGCGTCGGCGCGGCGCAGCAGGTCGGCGTATTCCTTCCGGACCTCGCCGAGGATGCGCACGCCGAGACCGGGGCCGGGGAAGGGATGGCGGTACACCATCTCATAGGGCAGGCCCAGTTCGAGGCCGATCTGGCGCACCTCGTCCTTGAACAGTTCGCGCAGCGGCTCGACCAGTTGCAGCTTCATGGTCTCCGGCAGGCCGCCCACGTTGTGGTGGGATTTGATGACATGCGCCTTGCCGGTCTTGGAGCCCGCGGATTCGATCACGTCCGGGTAGATGGTGCCCTGGGCCAGCCAACGGGCGTCTTCGATCTTCGCGGCTTCTTCGTCGAAGATCTCCACGAACAGCCGGCCGATGATCTTGCGCTTGTCTTCGGGGTCGGCGATACCCTGCAACGCCTGCAGGAAACGTTCTTCGGCATTGACCCGGATCACCCGCACGCCCATGTGTTCGGCGAAAGTGGCCATGACCTGGTCGCCTTCGTTGAGCCGCAGCAGGCCGGTGTCGACGAACACGCAGGTCAGTTGTTCGCCGATGGCGTGCTGGAGCAGGGCGGCGACCACGGACGAGTCCACGCCGCCGGAGAGGCCGAGCACCACCCGTTCGGCGCCGATCCGATTCCGTACCCTGGTGATGGCGTCTTCGACGATGTTGCCCGTGGTCCAGCGGGCCTCGCACTGGCACAGCTTGCGCACGAAGCGTTCCAGGATGCGCTTGCCCTGGCGGGTATGGGTCACCTCGGGGTGGAACTGCAGGGCGTAGAACCGGCGTTCCTCGTCTGCCATGCCGGCGATGGGCGCGCTTTCGGTGCTGGCGATCAGCTTGAAGCCGGGCGGCAGGCCGACGACTTGGTCGCCGTGGCTCATCCACACGTCGAGCAGTCCATGACCTTCGGGAGTGGTGTGGTCCTCGATCCCATTCAAAAGCTGTGAGTGGCCACGGGCGCGGACCTGGGCATAGCCGAATTCGCGGTGTTCGACGGCTTCCACCTTGCCGCCGAGCTGGGCCGCCATGGTCTGCATGCCGTAGCAGATGCCGAGCACCGGCACGCCGAGGGTGAACACCGAAGCCGGGGCGCGGGGCGTGCCAGTGCCGGTGACGCTTTCGGGGCCGCCGGACAGGATGATGCCCTGCGGGGCGAATTCGGTTATGAAATCGTCGCCACAGTCGTAGGGATGGATTTCGCTGTACACTCCGAGTTCCCTCACCCGCCGCGCGATGAGCTGGGTGTACTGGGAGCCGAAATCCAGGATCAGGATTTTTTGGGCGTGGATGTCGGTCATCGGGGGGTGTGGTGGACGGGTTCAGTCGAGGCGGTAGTTCGGCGCTTCCTTGGTGATCGTCACATCGTGCACATGGCTTTCGCGCATGCCGGCGGTGGTGACCCGGACGAAGCGCGCATGTTCGCGCATTTCCTCGATGGTGCGGCAGCCGGTGTAGCCCATGGAGGCGCGGACGCCGCCCACGAGCTGGTGCAGGATGGCGACGAGGCTGCCCTTGTGTGGGACCCGGCCTTCGATGCCTTCCGGCACCAGTTTCTCGGCCTCGGTGCTGTCCTGGAAATAGCGGTCGCTGGAGCCTTGCTGCTGGGCCATGGCGCCCATCGAGCCCATGCCGCGATAGGCCTTGTAGGAACGGCCCTGGTACAGTTCGACTTCGCCGGGCGATTCTTCGGTACCGGCGAACAGCCCCCCGATCATCACGCAATGGGCGCCGGCGGCGATCGCCTTGGCGACGTCGCCCGAATAACGGATGCCGCCGTCGGCGATGACGGGGATGCCGGTGCCGGCCAGTGCTTGGGCGACGTTGGAGACGGCGGTGATCTGCGGTACGCCGACGCCGGCGATGATGCGGGTGGTGCAGATCGAGCCAGGGCCGATGCCGACTTTGACCGCATCGGCGCCGGCTTCGGCCAGTGCCCGGGCGGCGGCGCCGGTGGCGATGTTGCCGCCGATCACCTGGACCTGCGGGAAGTGGGTCTTGACCCAGCGGACCCGGTCCAGCACGCCCTGCGAGTGGCCGTGGGCGGTGTCGACCACGATCACGTCGACGCCTGCTTCGACCAGTGCCTCGACCCGTTCCTCGGTGCCGGCGCCGGTGCCGACGGCCGCGCCTACCCGCAGGCGTTCGAATTCGTCCTTGCAGGCCTGCGGGTAGTCCTTGGATTTCTGGATGTCCTTCACGGTGATCATGCCGCGGAGCTGGAAGGCCTCGTTGACGATCAGGACTTTCTCGATGCGGTGCTGATGCAGCAGGCGGATGGCTTCTTCCTTGCTGGAGCCCTCCTGCACCGTGACCAGCCGTTCCTTCGGCGTCATCGCCCGGGTGACGGGTTCTTCGTAGCGCGTCTCGAAACGCAGGTCGCGGCTGGTGACGATGCCGACCAGTTCGCCGCCGTCCACCACAGGAACGCCGGAGATGTTGCGGGCCCGGGTCAGTTCCATGACTTCGCGGATGGTCGCGGTCGGCGGCACGGTGATCGGTTCCTTGATCACGCCGCTTTCGTATTTCTTGACGCTCCTGACTTCCGCCGCCTGGCGTTCGGTGGTCATGTTCTTATGGATGATGCCGATGCCGCCTTCTTGGGCGATGGTGATCGCGAGCCTGGCTTCGGTCACTGTGTCCATGGCGGCCGAGAGCAGCGGGATGTTCAGGGGAATGGCCCGGGTGAGCCGGGTGGTCAGGGAAACGTCGCGGGGGAGTACGTTCGAATATGCAGGAACCAGCAGGACGTCATCGAAAGTCAGCGCTTCTTGTTCGATACGCATGGTATGCTCCCGGCAGGTAAAAATTTATCATTATAACTTTTTTCTGGGCCGTGTGAACCGTCTGATGCCTGCCGCCCCGCCGAGCCCGACCCCGCGTGGAGCCGGCGGCGGTTCAGATGTCCGTCTGGGCGCAAATCCCGGCGAACGCAGGGAAATCCCTCGCCAGGGCGTCCGAGAGCTCGCTGCCATTCTCGGGGGCGGGGAGCTTCAGGAACAAGTCGAGCATGGCGGCCATGGCGATCGCGTCCAGAAAAGCGGCCTTGATGGTCCAGGCCAACAGGAACGCAAACACATAGGGCCAGATGCCGGGATCGAGCGGAAGACCCGCGAGAATGCCCTGGATCGCTGCCAGCAGGACCGGGAAGGCCGCGAAACAGCCCAGCCAGCCGAAGCCGGACAGGTACAGCCGGTTACGCAGGATCGTGGGGAGATGCGCGGCCAGGAGGAGCAGGCCGTCCCGCGCGGAGCGGGCGAAACTGTTGGCCGGCTGCGCGAAGTGATAGCCGAGCAGGGTCAGTGTCTCGGTGGTGACAAGCAGGCCTTTTGCCTGGAGCAGCCAGCGTTGCGGCAGCGTTTGCGGCGCTGGTTCCTTCCAGCCGGGAAGCGCGGAGGCTACCGACCGTATCGCCGCGATCAACGGGCTCAGCGCCGGCGGAGGAGGGAGACGTTCCGCTACCCGGCGGCGGGCGTAGTCGATCTGTGCTTTGCCTTTGGGGACCGGCTCCCTGAGTGCCTCGGCGCCGAGCAGCGCGGCGTTGCGGGCCTGAACGCCGGTCAGGAAGCCGTTGCGGAACTTGTACAGGATCCAGCCGACGACGCCCATGCCGATCCAGGCACCCGTGCCGGCGAACGCGATCGGGTTGGAGCTCAGCGAGCCGATTCCGATGGTGGTGCCGGCACCGATGATCGCGCCGAAGATGTAGGCCAGCCCGACGCCGAGATAGATGAGCCAGCGATGGAGCACGAAGGCCATGCTCTTTTCTAGGGTGCGGGTGGCCGAAAGCAGATTGAAACCCCACATGACGGAAGACCTCTTCTTTATCATTTGGCTCGAAATCCGGAGGCTGGGAGCTCAGCGCCCTTTTTTCAGTTTGCGGCCCGCCGGCTTTCGGGCTCGCAGGGGCAGGACGGCGTGCCGGGTCCGGAACGGCCTGGTGCCGTGGTGCGTCACGGTCTCGGCGGTGCCCGGCTTCTGCGGCTGCCAGGCCGGGATCAGATGGTGCTTGCCATTGCCGATCAGGTCGGTCCTGCCCATCCGCTTCAGCGCTTCCCGCAGGAGCGGCCAATTCTCCGGATCGTGGTAGCGCAGAAAGGCTTTGTGCAGCCGGCGTTGCGTGAGCTTGCGGGGTGTTTCGACGGTTTCGCTGGTGCGCGAGACGCGATGCAGCGGGTTCTTGCGGCTGTGGTACATGGCCGTGGCCACCGCCATGGGTGAGGGTAGGAAGGCCTGCACCTGGTCGGCGCGAAAGCCGTTTTTCTTGAGCCACAGGGCCAGGTTCAACATGTCCGCGTCGGTGGTGCCGGGATGGGCTGCGATGAAATAGGGGATCAGGTACTGCTCCTTTCCTGCTTCGCGTGAATATTGGTCGAACATCGCCTTGAAGCGGTCGTAGGTGCCTATCCCCGGCTTCATCATCTTGGAAAGCGGCCCCGGTTCGGTATGCTCGGGTGCGATCTTGAGGTAGCCGCCGACATGGTGGGTCACCAGTTCCTTGACGTATTCCGGCGACCTCACCGCCAGGTCGTAGCGCAGCCCCGAGCCGATCAGGATCTTTTTGATGCCAGGGAGTTGGCGGGCGCGGCGGTACAGGCGGATCAGTGGGCCGTGGTCGGTGCCGAGATTCTTGCAGATGCCGGGGTAGACGCAGGAGGGCCGGCGGCAGCTCGCTTCTATTGCGCGGCTTTTGCAGGCCAGCCGGTACATGTTGGCTGTCGGCCCCCCCAGATCAGAGATCACTCCGGTGAAGGCCGGTGAGGTGTCGCGGATGGCTTCGATCTCGCGGAGGATGGATTCTTCCGAGCGGCTCTGGATGATCCGTCCTTCGTGTTCGGTGATCGAGCAGAAGGTGCAGCCGCCGAAGCAGCCGCGCATGATCGTCACCGAATGCTGGATCATCTCGAAGGCCGGAATGCGGGCGTCGCCGTAGCTGCGATGGGGCAGGCGGCTGTAGGGTAGGCCGTAGACCCGGTCCATTTCCCGGGTGGTCAGCGGCAGCGCCGGCGGGTTGAGCCAGACATCGATGGCCCCATGACGCTGGACCAGGGCCCGGGCATTGTGCGGGTTGGTTTCCTGGTGCAACACCCGCGAGGCATGCGCGTACAGTACCGGGTCGTCGTGCACCGCCTCGAAAGCCGGCAGGCGGATCACCGTATTGCCCCGGTCGCGGGCGGAGGTGGCGAAGTGGACGAGCGCACGGGGTTCCGGCGCCGGCGGGGCACAGCCGGCGGGGGATTCCCGATAGGGGTCGGGAACGGCGCTGATGGCACCGAGCCGGTCGATTTGGGTGGAATCGATTTCGCGCCAGCCGGCAGCGGGCGTCCGGCGGAGGTAGGCCGTGCCACGGATGTCCGTGAGGGCGGAGACCGGTTCCCCCCCGGCGAGGCGGTGAGCGATCTCGACTACCTGGCGTTCTCCATTGCCGTAGACCAGCAGATCCGCCTTGGCGTCGACCAGTACGGAACGCCGGACCTTGTCCGACCAGTAGTCATAATGGGCTGTGCGGCGCAGGCTGGCTTCGATCCCGCCCAGCACGATCGGTACGTCTTTGTAGGCTTCGCGGCAGCGCTGGGCGTAGACCAGCACGCAGCGGTCCGGGCGGCGGTCGGCGGCGCCGTCGGGGGTGTAGGCGTCGTTGGAGCGGATGCGGCGGTCCGAGGTGTAGCGGTTCACCATGGAATCCATATTGCCGCCGGTCACGCCGAAGAACAGATTGGGGCGGCCGAATTCCTTGAACGGCTCGGCCGAATGCCAGTCCGGCTGGGCCAGGATGGCGACCCGGAAGCCTTGGGCTTCCAACAGGCGGCCGATCAGCGCCATGCCGAAGCTGGGATGATCGACATAAGCGTCGCCGGTGACCAGGACGATATCGCAGGCGTCCCAGCCGAGCTGCTCCATGTCGGCGCGGGACAGCGGCAATTGCGGGGCGATGCCGAAACGGCTGGCCCAGAATTTTCGATAGGAGAAGATGTCCCGTGCTTGCTGCATGATGCCGAGGACCTGAATGGGGTGACTAGTCTAGCGGATCGGGCGAGGCTGCCGCCAGACCGAACGTACGTCGCCGCATCAGTCCCGCGGCGGGACCGATTTGCCATCGTGGCCGGCTTGTTTCAGATGGGCACGGGATTCCCTGAAAACGCCGAATCCCCAGATTCCCCAGGAGGCGGTCTTCAGCATGATGAGCGGTATGGCCACGGTTTGCAGCCCCCAGACGGCTACCGCCATGGCGCTGGCGCCGGAGATGCCCCAAGCCACCAAGCCCCAGCGCCCGCCGATCGCGGTTTTCCCCCATCGCAGGGCGGCTCGTTTTTTTTCTTGTTTTTCCATCCCCGTGCGGTTATCGGGCGGCATCGACAGGCGTCGTCTCGTGTTTGCGTGGAGCCTTGCCGGTGAGCGCCGCAGGGCGTCGAAACGCGATCGTAACAATGAGTCAGTAGTTATGCAAACGAGGATGGGTGGATGTCCTATCCCGCCCGAGGGCGGCGGCGGTGAAACTGGAACGAAAAGAGCCACCGCCCGAGCCGGGGGCGCGGACGGTGGCTCCCTGGTTTTTCGGCATCGTCGCCTCCCTCGGGAGGCGGCTGCCCTTGGGGACCTACGCCGGCATCAGCGGATGTCCGGGCACAGGTCGCGTTCGAACAGGTGCGAGAAGCTGTAGAAGGTCTGGGTCAGGGTGCCCATGACGGCCAGTGCCAGCCAGCCGAAGATCACGAAGCCGTAGTGCA